>NZ_CP023702.1:6033333-6354166 GCF_008704555.1 Streptomyces nitrosporeus | reverse complement strand
CCGACGGGTGAGGTCCGGATCGTCGACTACAAGACGGGCAAGGCGCCGCGGCCGGAGTACGCCGAGGGCGCGCTGTTCCAGATGAAGTTCTACGCGCTGGTGATCATGCGCTTGAAGAAGGTCGTGCCGCGCCGCCTCCAGCTCGTCTACCTGGGCAGCGGGGACGTGCTCACCTACGATCCGGTCCCCGCTGACCTGGAGCGGGTGGAGCGCAAGCTGCTGGCGCTGTGGGAGGCGATCACGCAGGCGACCGAGACGGGTGAGTGGCGGCCCCGGCCGACCAAGCTGTGCGGCTGGTGCGACCACCAGGCGGTCTGCCCGGAGTTCGGCGGGACTCCCCCGGTTTATCCGCTGCCCGTCCGCCCGGCCTGACCGGGGGGAGGATGCGCAGGGCACAATGGAGCCGGTCCGGGCCGAGGCCGGCCCGCCCGTGGCCCCCGCCAGCCTTGAGGACCGACCGGCGACCGGGGGCGGGTGGAGGAATGGTGCCGCCCCCGTCGCCGGTCGGTCTGAGGAGTTCGTGTGGCGATCCGCGTCCTGCTGGTCGACGACCAGCCACTGCTGCGTACCGGTTTCCGGATGATCCTGGAGGCGGAGGGTGATCTCGCGGTGGTCGGCGAGGCCGGCGACGGCCTGCAGGCCATCGACCAGGTGCGGGCGCTCCAGCCCGACGTCGTCCTGATGGACATCCGGATGCCGCGGATGGACGGTGTGGAGGCGACCCGCCAGATCACCGGGCCCGGCCGGGACGGTCCGGCGAAGGTCCTGGTCCTGACGACCTTCGATCTCGACGAGTACGTGGTGGAGGCGCTGCGTGCCGGGGCCAGCGGCTTCCTGCTGAAGGACGCGCCGGCCCATGAGCTGGTGCAGGCCATCCGTGTGGTGGCCGCCGGGGAGGCCATGCTGGCGCCGAGCGTCACGCGCAGGCTGCTCGACAAGTACGCCGACCATCTGCCCTCGGGCGAGGAGTCCGTACCGGACGCGCTGCACACCCTCACCGAGCGTGAGGTGGAGGTGCTGAAGCTGGTGGCCCGGGGGCTGTCCAACGCGGAGATCGCCGCGGACCTGTTCGTCAGCGAGACGACGGTCAAGACGCATGTGGGCCACGTCCTGACGAAGCTGGGCCTCCGTGACCGGGTGCAGGCCGCGGTCTACGCCTACGAGAGCGGTCTGGTGCGTCCCGGCGCCCAGTGAGGCCCCGCCGGTACGGTCCGGCCCCGGGGCGGTGCGCCCCGGGGCCGGACCGCCGTGTCAGGAGGTGCCGTGGCCGAGTTCCCAGAGCTGGAGGTCCGCCGAGGAGTTGACGGCCCATTCCACGCCGGTCAGCCCGTCGCGCGAGGCGACGTACTGCTTGCCCTGCCACACCGGCAGGATCGGGACGTCCTCGGCGACGATGTCCTGGATCTGCTCGAAGGTCCTGGACGCCGTGCTGCGGTCGGCCGCGCTGCGGGACTGCGGGATGAGGGTGTTCTGGGTGAGGGCGGAGCTGTAGGGCGTGTTGAGGAAGTTGTTCCTGCCGAGGAACGGCGCGGTGTAGTTGTCCGGGTCCGGGAAGTCCGGGAACCAGCCCATGCCGTAGACCGCGTACTCGCCCTTCCGCTGGGCGGGGCGGAACTCGGACCACGGAACGCCTTCGACCGTGACGTCGAAGAGCTCCGAGTCGTTCAGCTGCTTGGCCAGGGCCTTGAACTCGGTCCCGGTGGCGGGCCCGTAGTGGTCCGTCGTGTAGTGCATGGTGAAGGAGACCGGGGTGCTGATCCCGGCCTTCCGCAGGGTCTCGGCCGCGGCCTCGGTGTCCGGCTCGCCGTAGGTGTTGAAGAACGAGTTGGTGTGGCCGGTGATCCCGGTCGGGATGAGGGAGTAGAGGGGCTCGGCGGTGCTGCCGTAGACCTCGCCGGCGATGGCGCCGCGGTCGATGACCTGGGCCATGGCCCGGCGCACCGCCTTGTCCTTCACCGCGGGGGCCTCGGTGTTGAAGGCGAGGTAGCTGATGGCGAGGCTGGGCATCTCGGTGAGCTTGATGCCCTCCTTCGGCTCGACGAGGAGCTTCTGCGACTGCTCCGGCGACATGGTGCGCGTCATCATGTCGATCTTCTTGTCGTCCAGCGCCCTGCCCATCGCCTCGGCGTCGGGGAAGAGGTCCAGCTCGACCTTCTCGTTGAGGATCTTCAGGTCGCCCTTGTACTTGGGGTTCCTGGTGAAGACCACCTTGACGACCTGGTCGTCCTCGACCTCGGGCTCCATGGTGTACGGGCCGGAGCCGTCGACCTGGAAGCCCTCACGGGCGGACTTCGCCGGGTACTTGTCCTTCTGGACGATCCCCGCCGCCGGGGTCGCCAGCTTGTAGGGGAAGGTCGCGTCCGGGGTGCTCAGGTGGAAGACGATCTCCCGCTCGCCCTTGGTCTCGATCGCGTCGATGTTGTCGAGCAGACCGACCGGTCCACTCTCGTCCTTGATGTCGATGACGCGCTGGACGGAGTACTTCACGTCCTGGGGGGTGAGGGGCGTGCCGTCGGCGAAGGTCAGGCCCTCGCGCAGCTTGCACCGGTAGCTCTCGTTCTCGTGGTCGGTGAACTCGCAGCTCTCGGCCGCCTCGGGCACCGGCTCGCCGCCGCCGCGCGGTATGTGGGTGAGGGTCTGCACCGTCTGCCGGAGGACGTTCCAGACGCCCGCTTCGTAGCCGATCGCCGGGTCGAGCGGCGCGGGGTTGTCCGCGGAGGCGGAGAACTGGTCCGTGGTTCCGACAACGATGGCATCGCTCCCGCCGTCCGATCCGCCACAGGCGGCGAGTACGGGTGCGAGCAGGCCGACGACGGCCGGCAACACCAGCGTCTTGCGGTTCATTCCGACGTTCTCCCTCATTCCGGCATGTGCGGAAACCGACAGTAGTAGGCCCCGCAGAGGCGGTTGACCAGTACAACCGCGGGCCCGATCCGCTCGGTCATCGGCCATGACGGCGCGTCTACGACGCCCTCGGGAATGTTTCGTACAGCGCTTCATGAAACCGGACGTATGGCCTCCGCAACCGGCCGCGCGGGCCGGTCGCAGGACCGGGCCTCCGTCACGAAGAGTGACGAAGCTCACAGCGGGTGTCCGGGGAAGGGGTTGACGTGAACCTGACCTTCTGGGCCGGGGCGCTCCTCACCGTGCTCAAGTGCGCACGCTCCGGGGGCATTTCGCGATGCCTCCGGAGCGTGCGCGCTTCTTCTCGGGACCGGATCAGATCGGGCCGGGCCGGGCGGAGGGCCGGCGGACCCCGGTCACCCGGGCCTTCAGGAACGCGAGATCGACCTGTTCGAGGGAGTCCACGACCGTGCGCCCCGGGGCGGGGGCGATCGGGGCGACGGAGGGTACGGCGATCACGGGGCAGCCCGCCGCCTCGGCGGCCGCGACCCCGGTGGCGGTGTCCTCGATCACCGCGCACCCCCAGGGCTCCGCCCCCAGACCGGCCGCGGCGGCGAGGTAGGGCTCGGGGTGGGGCTTGGTCCGCGTCACCTCGTCACCGGCGACGGTCAGGGCGAAGTGGTGGCGGCCGACGGAGTCCAGCACCCGGTCGATGATCCTGCGGTGGGAGGCGGACACCAGGGCGGCGGGCACCCGGTGGGCGGCCAGCTCGGCCAGCAGCCGGGCGGCACCCGGCATCAGGGGGACACCGGTGGCGATGCGCTTCTCGAAGCGGTCGTTGAGCAGCACGGTGAGCTCGTCCAGCGGGATCGAGGCACCGGTGGCCTCGATGAGGTAGCTGGCGCTGCGGGTCATCGGCCCGCCGACGACCACGTCCCGCCAGGCCGGGTCGAGCCGGTGGCCGAGGTCGGCGAAGACCTCGCTCTCCACGTCCCACCAGAATCCCTCCGTGTCGACCAGGGTGCCGTCCATGTCGAGCAGGACCGCCTGGAGCGCCGGACCATCGGCTGTGCGGGGCAAGGACGCGGGGACCGTACTGGTCATCCGGCACACCTCCATGAAGGGACGAGAAGGCCGGCCGCCGCCCCGGTGGGAGCGGCGGCCGGCCTGCACTGGACCGACCAGTCTACGACGGGCCCGGACACGGCGCGCGGAACGCGTCCTCACCGGGGGGCGGACATCTTCTTACCGTGCGTTGAAGTACTTGGCTTCGGGGTGGTGGATGACGATGGCGTCGGTGGACTGCTCGGGGTGGAGCTGGAACTCCTCGGAGAGGTGGACACCGATGCGCTCCGGCTCCAGCAGCGTCGCGATCTTGGCCCGGTCCTCCAGGTCGGGGCAGGCGCCGTACCCGAGGGAGAACCGCGCGCCGCGGTACTTCAGCGCGAACATGTCCTGGACCACGTCCGGGTCCTCCCCGGCGAAGCCGAGTTCGGCGCGGACCCGGGCGTGCCAGTACTCGGCGAGCGCCTCGGCGAGCTGGACGGACAGGCCGTGCAGTTCGAGGTAGTCGCGGTAGGAGTTCGCGCCGAACAGTTCCGCGGTGGCCTCGCCGATCCTCGAACCGACCGTGACGACCTGGAGACCGACCACGTCCGTCTCCCCCGACTCCTCGGGGCGGAAGAAGTCGGCGAGGCAGAGCCTGCGCCCGCGGCGCTGGCGCGGGAAGGTGAAGCGGGTGCGCTCGGAGCCGTCCTCGTGGAGGAGGATCAGGTCGTCGCCCTTGGACACGCAGGGGAAGTAGCCGTGGACGACGGCGGCTTCCAGCAGGTTCTCGGTCTGGAGCTTGTCGAGCCAGCCGCGCAGACGCGGACGGCCCTCGCTCTCCACCAGTTCCTCGTAGGCCGGGCCGTCGCCGGTCCGGGCCTGCTTGAGCCCCCACTGGCCCTTGAACAGGGCGTCCTCGTCCAGCCAGGAGGCGTACTCCTTGAGCTGGATGCCCTTGACCACCCGGGTCCCCCAGAACGGCGGGGTGGGCACGGGGTTGGTGACCGAGACGTCCGAGCGCACGCCCTCCTCCGGCTGCGGCTCCTCGGCCGCGGGGGCCTCCCGCCTGGGGACCCGGCGCTGCTTCAGCTCGGGCAGGGTGGCGCCCGGGACCCCGCGTTTGACCGCGACGAGGGCGTCCATCAGACGCAGTCCTTCGAACGCGTCGCGGGCGTAGCGGACCTCGCCCTCGTAGAGCTCGTGGAGGTCCTGCTCGACGTAGGCGCGGGTGAGGGCCGCGCCGCCCAGGATGACGGGGTAGTCCGCCGCCATCTTGCGCTGGTTGAGCTCCTGGAGGTTCTCCTTCATGATCACGGTCGACTTCACCAGGAGTCCGGACATCCCGATGACGTCGGCCCGGTGCTCCTCGGCGGCGTCCAGGATCGCCGAGACCGGCTGCTTGATGCCCAGGTTCACGACGTTGAAGCCGTTGTTGGTCAGGATGATGTCCACCAGGTTCTTCCCGATGTCGTGGACGTCACCGCGGACCGTGGCCAGCACGATCGTGCCCTTGCCCTCGTCGTCGGTCTTCTCCATGTGCGGTTCCAGGTAGGCCACCGCGCTCTTCATCACCTCGGCCGACTGCAGCACGAACGGCAGCTGCATCTGCCCCGATCCGAAGAGCTCGCCGACGACCTTCATGCCCTCCAGGAGGGTGTCGTTGACGATGTCCAGAGCCGGCCGGGACCCCAGCGCCTCGTCCAGGTCCGCTTCCAGGCCGTTCTTCTCGCCGTCGATGATGCGCCGCTGCAGCCGCTCGTCCAGCGGCAGGGCCGCCAGTTCCTCGGCCTTGCCCGCCTTCATCGACTTCATGTTGACGCCCTCGAACAGCTCCATCAGCCGCTGGAGGGGGTCGTAGCCTTCGGACCGCCGGTCGTGGATCAGGTCGAGTGCGGTCTTGACCTGCTCCTCCTCCAGCCGTGCGATCGGCAGGATCTTCGAGGCGTGGACGATCGCCGAGTCCAGGCCGGCCTTGACGCACTCGTCCAGGAAGACCGAGTTCAGCACCACCCGGGCGGCGGGGTTCAGTCCGAAGGAGATGTTCGACAGGCCCAGCGTGGTCTGGACGTCCGGGCGGCGCCGCTTCAGCTCGCGGATCGCCTCGATCGTCGCGATGCCGTCCTTGCGGGACTCCTCCTGGCCGGTGCAGATCGTGAAGGTCAGGCAGTCGATGAGGATGTCCGACTCGTGGATGCCCCAGTTGGTGGTGAGGTCCTCGATGAGCCGTTCGGCGATGGCGACCTTGTGCTCCGCGGTGCGGGCCTGGCCCTGCTCGTCGATGGTCAGCGCGATCAGCGCCGCGCCGTGTTCCGCCGCGAGCGCGCTGACCTTGGCGAACCGTGACTCCGGGCCGTCGCCGTCCTCGTAGTTGACGGAGTTCAGGACCGCGCGGCCGCCCAGCTTCTCCAGCCCGGCGCGCAGGACCGGCACCTCGGTCGAGTCCAGGACGACGGGCAGGGTGGAGGCGGTCGCGAAGCGGCCCGCCAGCTCCTCCATGTCCGCGACGCCGTCGCGGCCCACGTAGTCGACACACAGGTCGAGCATGTGCGCGCCCTCGCGGATCTGGTCCCGGGCCATCTCCACGCAGTCGTCCCAGCGGCCTTCCAGCATCGCTTCGCGGAACTTCTTCGACCCGTTCGCGTTCGTACGCTCGCCGATCGCGAGGTACGAGGTGTCCTGCCGGAACGGCACGCTCTGGTAGAGCGACGCGGCGCCCGGTTCCGGGCGCGGGTCGCGGGCGGTGGGGACCGTGCCGCGGACCCGCTCCACCACCTGGCGCAGGTGTTCCGGCGTCGTACCGCAGCAGCCGCCGACCAGGGAGAGGCCGTACTCGGCCACGAAGCTCTGCTGGGCGTCGGCGAGGCCCTCGGCGTCCAGCGGGAAGTGCGCCCCGTCCTTGGTCAGGACCGGCAGGCCCGCGTTCGGCATGCACAGCAGCGGGATCCGGGAGTGCCGGGCCAGGTACCGCAGGTGCTCGCTCATCTCCGCGGGGCCGGTCGAGCAGTTCAGCCCGATCATGTCCACGCCCAGCGGTTCCAGCGCGGTCAGCGCGGCGCCGATCTCCGAGCCCAGCAGCATCGTGCCGGTCGTCTCGAACGCCAGCGAGCACAGCAGGAGCAGGTCCCGGCCCGTCGCCTCCATCGCACGCCGCGCGCCCAGCACGGCGGCCTTCGTCTGGAGCAGGTCCTGGGTCGTCTCGACGATGAGCGCGTCGGCGCCCCCGGCGATCAGCCCCTCCGCGTTCTGCTGGAAGCCGTCGCGCAGGACGGTGTAGGGGGCGTGTCCCAGGGTCGGCAGCTTGGTCCCCGGTCCCATCGAGCCGAGCACCCAGCGCTGCTGCCCCGTCGACGCGGTGAACTCGTCCGCCACCTCGCGGGCGATCCGGGCGCCCGCCTCGGAGAGCTCGTGGATCCGCCCGGGGATGTCGTACTCCCCCAGCGCGGACGCGTTGGCGCCGAAGGTGTTGGTCTCCACGCAGTCCACGCCGACCGCGAAGTACTCCTCGTGCACCGACCGCACGATGTCGGGGCGGGTGACGTTCAGTACCTCGTTGCACCCCTCCAGGTTCTGGAAGTCCTCGAGGGTGGGGTCCTGCGCCTGGAGCATGGTGCCCATGGCACCGTCCGCCACCACCACACGGGTGGCGAGGGCCTCACGGAGCTCTGTGGCGCGTGTCCGGCTGTCAGCGGAAGGGGTCGGCGACGAGGCCATGGATGTTCTCCCTGGGATGCGACGGCTGTCGGCTTTGCGCCCTTCTGCCGAAGGGGCACGCGGCCAGGGTAGCGGGAGGGCGCGCGGGCCGGTCGTCGCGTCCCAGGAGACGGACTGCATGCTGTGCGGGGACGGCCGGCCGGGGTGGTGGCGCTGATGCATCGCAGGAACGGACAAAGGTCGGCATCGACCGATAGTGTTCAGCATTGTCGAACCGAGGTGGAGGAGTACGGCGCGATGGCCAAGAACATCCAGTCGCTCGAGCGGGCAGCGGCGATGCTGCGTCTGCTGGCGGGGGGCGAGCGCCGGCTCGGACTGTCCGACATCGCCTCCTCGCTGGACCTGGCCAAGGGCACGGCGCACGGGATCCTCCGCACCCTCCAGCACGAGGGCTTCGTCGAGCAGGACGCCGCTTCCGGCCGCTACCAGCTCGGCGCCGAGCTGCTGCGGCTGGGCAACAGCTATCTCGACGTCCACGAGCTGCGGGCCCGCGCCCTGGTGTGGACGGACGACCTGGCCCGCTCCAGCGGCGAGAGCGTGCACCTGGGGGTGCTGCACCAGCACGGGGTGCTGATCGTCCACCACGTCTTCAGGCCGGACGACAGCCGCCAGGTCCTGGAGGTAGGCGCGATGCAGCCGCTGCACTCCACGGCCCTGGGCAAGGTGCTCTGCGCCTACGACCCGGTCGCGCACAGCGAGGCCACGGAGTCGGAGCGCGGCTCCTTCACCTCGCGCACCGTGACCGACGGCGAGCGGTTCGAGGCGCTGCTGGACCTGGTACGGGCGCAGGGCTGGGCCGCCGACCGGGAGGAGACCTGGGAAGGGGTGGCCGCCGTGGCCGCCCCCGTCCACGACCGGCGCAGGATGCCCGTGGGCGCGGTGGCCGTGACGGGCGCGGTGGAGCGCCTGTGCCCCGGGGGCGAGCTGCGCCCCGAGCTGATCGGCGCGGTGCGCGACTGCGCCCGCGCGGTCTCCCGGGACCTGGGCGCGGGCCGGTTCTGAGCCGGTCCGGCCCTCCGCTCCCTGCCGTACGGCTCCCGCCGGGGCGCACCGTACGGCTCCCGCCGGGCCGTACCGGGCGGCTCCCGCCGCTCCGTACCGTGTGACGCCCGCCGCGCTCCGGCCGGCGCCGGTCGCGCCGACGCCTCGGAGCCCCCTGGTGCACAGCGCTCCGGCCGCGCCGCGGCGGTCACGGCACTCGCCGCTTCCGTGCCGCGGACCCTTGACGTGTCCTCCCCGGGGAGAAACACTGCCGTTCACCGGTCGACATTGTCGAACACCTGACGGCATGAAGCGTTAGGGTGTGGCAATGCCGAGGGCCGGTCAAGCCCCCGCGGGCGGGTGCCCCGTTTCCATGGGTACCCGCCTGAGGCGCGATCCACCGGAGGGATCCGGCGGATCGCGTTCCCCTGGACGAAGGACAAAGGAGTCTCGGGTGTCCAGCTCCGACATCTTCATCGGCGAGACCATCGGTACCGCCGTACTCATCCTGCTCGGCGCCGGTGTCTGTGCCGCCGTCACACTCAAGCGCTCGAAGGCGCAGAACGCCGGCTGGCTCGCCGTCACCTTCGGGTGGGGTTTCGCGGTGCTGACCGGCGCCTACATCTCCTCCGGTGTCTCCGGCGCCCACCTCAACCCGGCGGTCACGCTCGGTCTGGCCGTCCAGGGCGGTACCGCCTGGGGCGACGTACCGCTGTACCTCGCCTCGCAGCTGCTCGGCGCGATGATCGGCGCGGTGCTGGTGTGGGCCGTGTACTACGGGCAGTTCCACGCGCACCTGACAGATCCCGGGATCATCCGGGCGCAGCCCGCCGAGGAGGGCATGGTCGACCAGGCGACGGCTCCGAAGGCCGGCCCGGTCCTCGGCGTCTTCTCCACGGGCCCCGAGATCCGCAACGCGGTGCAGAACGTGGTCACGGAGGTCGTCGCCACCGTCGTCCTGATCCTGGCGATCCTGACCCAGGGCCTCAACGACGCCGGCAACGGCCTGGGGCCGCTGGGCGCGCTGATCACCTCCCTGGTCGTCGTCGGCATCGGCCTCTCGCTGGGCGGGCCGACGGGTTACGCGATCAACCCGGTGCGCGACCTCGGGCCGCGCATCGTGCACGCGCTGCTGCCGCTGCCGAACAAGGGCGGTTCCGACTGGGGTTACGCCTGGGTACCGGTAGTGGGACCCCTCATCGGCGGGGCGCTGGCCGGCGGGCTGTACAACCTGGCCTTCGCCTGAGCCGCACCGGGACGCGACCCTCCACCACCACACAGACCTCCGGGAGCACACCGTGACCGACGCACACACCACCGGGCCGTTCATCGCGGCCATCGACCAGGGCACCACGTCCAGCCGCTGCATCGTGTTCGACACGGACGGCCGGATCGTGGCCGTCGACCAGAAGGAACACGAACAGATCTTCCCGAAGCCGGGCTGGGTCGAGCACGACGCGACGGAGATCTGGCGCAACGTCCAGGAGGTCGTCGCCGGGGCCGTCTCCAAGGCGGGGATCACCTCCGCCGACGTCGAGGCGATCGGCATCACCAACCAGCGCGAGACCACGCTGCTGTGGGACCGGCACACCGGTGAGCCCGTCCACAACGCCCTCGTCTGGCAGGACACCCGTACCGACGCCCTGTGCAAGGAGCTCGGCCGCAACGTCGGCCAGGACCGTTTCCGGCGGGAGACCGGCCTGCCGCTCGCCTCGTACTTCGCGGGGCCCAAGGCCCGCTGGCTGCTCGACAACGTCGAGGGGCTGCGGGAGCGGGCCGAGCGGGGGGACATCCTCTTCGGGACCATGGATTCCTGGGTCATCTGGAACCTGACCGGCGGAACCGAGGGCGGGGTGCACGTCACGGACGTCACCAACGCCTCGCGCACCATGCTGATGAACCTGCACACCATGGAGTGGGACGAGAAGATCCTGCACTCGATGGACGTACCGGCCGCCGTGCTGCCGGAGATCCGCTCCTCCGCCGAGGTGTACGGCCGTGCCAAGGGGGGTGTGCTGGACGGCGTCCCGGTGGCCTCGGCGCTCGGTGACCAGCAGGCCGCGCTGTTCGGGCAGACGTGTTTCGCCCAGGGTGAGGCCAAGTCCACCTACGGCACGGGCACCTTCATGCTGATGAACACCGGCCACCGCCCGGTGAACTCGTACAACGGCCTGCTGACGACGGTCGGTTACCGGATCGGCGACCAGGCCCCGGTGTACGCCCTGGAGGGGTCCATCGCGGTCACCGGTTCGCTGGTGCAGTGGATGCGCGACCAGATGGGCCTGATCAACTCCGCGGCGGAGATCGAGACGCTCGCCTCCTCCGTCGAGGACAACGGGGGCGCCTACTTCGTGCCGGCCTTCTCCGGCCTGTTCGCGCCCTACTGGCGTCCCGACGCGCGCGGTGTCATCGCGGGCCTGACCCGTTACGTGACCAAGGCGCACATCGCCCGGGCCGTACTGGAGGCCACCGCCTGGCAGACCCGTGAGATCAGCGACGCCATGACGAAGGACTCCGGGGTCGAGCTGACCGCCCTCAAGGTCGACGGCGGCATGACCTCCAACAACCTGCTGATGCAGACGCTCTCGGACTTCCTGGACGCGCCGGTGGTGCGCCCGATGGTCGCCGAGACCACCTGTCTCGGCGCCGCCTACGCCGCCGGCCTCGCCGTCGGCTTCTGGCCCGACACCGACGCCCTGCGCGCCAACTGGCGCCGGGCCGCCGAGTGGACGCCCCGGATGGACGCGGCGACCCGGGACCGCGAGTACAGGAGCTGGCTCAAGGCCGTCCGGCGGTCGATGGGCTGGCTCGACGAGAACACCGCAGAGGAGTAGAGAACATGACCACCCTGCAGAGCGTCCCCTCCCTCGGGACGCATCCGGCCTCCGGCTCCCTCCCGGGCCGGGCCGAGACCCGGGAACGGCTCTCCGGGGCGACGTACGACCTCCTGGTGATCGGCGGCGGCATCCTGGGCATCTCCACCGCCTGGCACGCCGCGCAGTCGGGACTGCGGGTGGCCCTGGTGGACGCCGGCGACTTCGCCGGCGCCACCTCCTCCGCCTCCTCCAAGCTGCTCCACGGCGGTCTGCGCTACCTCCAGACCGGCGCGGTGAAGCTGGTGGCGGAGAACCACTTCGAACGGCGCGCGGTCTCCCGCCAGGTCGCCCCGCACCTGGCGAACCCGCTCACCTTCTACCTCCCCGTCTACAAGGGCGGCCCGCACGGCGCCGCGAAGCTGGGCGCGGGCGTCTTCGCCTACTCGGCGCTGTCCGCCTTCGGCGACGGCGTCGGGCACGTGATCAGCCCGGCACGCGCCCGGCGCGACGTGCCGGAGCTGCGTACGGACAACCTGAAGGCCGTCGCGGTCTACGGCGACGACCAGATGAACGACGCCAGGATGGCGCTGATGACGGTCCGCGCGGCCGCCGACGCGGGCGCCGTGGTCCTCAACCACGCCGCGGTCACCGGGCTGCGCTTCACCCGGGGGCGGGTCACCGGCGCCGATCTGGAGGACCGTACGGACGGCACCGAGTTCGGGGTAAACGCCCGTCTGGTGCTGAACGCCACCGGCCCGTGGGTGGACCACCTGCGCCGTATGGAGGACGCGGGCGCGGCGCCCTCGATACGCCTGTCCAAGGGCGCCCACCTGGTCCTGAGGCGCACCCGCCCCTGGAAGGCGGCGCTGGCCACCCCGATCGACCGCTACCGCATCACCTTCGCCCTCCCGTGGGAGGACATGCTCCTGCTCGGCACGACGGACGAGGAGTACGAGGGCGATCCGGCCGATGTCTCGGTGACCGCGAAGGACACGGCGCAGATCCTGGACGAGGCCGCCTTCTCGGTCCGTGACCAGCAGCTCTCGCCCGATCTGATCACCTACTCCTTCGCCGGACTGCGGGTGCTGCCGGGCGGCCCGGGCGACACGTCCAGGGCGAAGCGGGAGACGGTCCTCACGGAGGGGCGGGGCGGGATGCTGTCCGTCGCCGGAGGCAAGTGGACGACCTTCCGCCACATCGGCCGTACGGTGATGAGCAAGCTGGCCGCACTGCCCGGCCACGGCCTGGCCGAGGACATGGAGCCGATGGCGCGGCTGCCCCGGAAGCTGCCGCTGCCCGGGATCGCCAACCCGGACGCGGTGGCGCACCGGCTGCTGGTGGACGGCGGGGCCCCCGGGCCCCGGATGGCGGCGGACACCGCCCGGCACCTGGCCACCCACTACGGTTCGCTCGCCTTCGACATCGCACGCCTGGCGAACGAGGACCCGGCGCTGGCGAAGCGGATCCACCCGGACGCCCCGGAGATCTGGGCCCAGGTCGTGTACGCGCGCGACCGGGAGTGGGCGGAGACGGCGGAGGACGTGCTGCGCCGCCGGACGACCCTGACGGTCCGCGGGCTGGCGACGGACGAGGTCCGTGCCGGTGTCGAGGGGCTGCTGGCCGCCCGGGGCTGACGGCGGCCGGGAGGGGGCGGCGCGGCCGGGCCGCCCCCTCGGGGAGCGGTACGGGGTTCTGGCCGCATAATGACTCCATACATCGGATGTCTTGTGCGAGGAGGCCCCTCATGGCCGTCACCGACGAAGCGATCGAGAAGATCAAGGGGATGATCGTCTCGGGCGCCCTGGCACCCGGCGACCGGCTTCCCAAGGAGAGCGAACTCGCCGCCGGCCTGGGGCTGTCCCGCAACTCGCTGCGCGAGGCGGTGCGCGCGCTGTCGCTGATCCGGATCCTCGACGTCCGTCAGGGCGACGGCACCTACGTCACCAGCCTGGACCCCCAGCTCCTGCTGGAGGCGCTCAGCTTCGTGGTGGACTTCCACCGCGACGACACGGTGCTGGAGTTCCTCGCGGTACGCAGGATCCTGGAGCCGGCGGCCACGGCGATGGCGGCGCCGCGCATCGACGAGGAACGGCTGGACGCCCTGGGCGCGCAGCTGGACGCGCTGGGGCCCGGCCCGTCGGTGGAGGAGCTGGTCGCCGCCGATCTGGAGTTCCACCGGGGCATCGTCCAGGCGTCGGGCAACTCGGTGCTGTGTTCGCTGCTGGACGGCCTGTCCGGGCCGACCACCCGCGCCAGGGTCTGGCGCGGGCTCACCCAGCGGGACGCGGTCAGCCGTACCCTGCACGAGCACCGGGCGATCCTCGCCGCGCTGCGGGACCGCGACGCCGAGGCGGCCCGGTCCTGGGCGACGGTGCACGTGGCGAGTGTGGAGCAGTGGCTGCGTTCGACGCTGTGACGCCCCCCGGGCGGGCCCGCCGGAGAGCGCCGGGCCGGGCGGGGCCGCCGGGTTCAGGCGGGACGCAGCCGCAGGCCCTGCATCCCGCCGTCGACGGCGAGCGCGGTGCCGGTGACAGAGGCGGCGGACGGGCTCGCCAGATAGGCGATGGCGGCGGCGACCTCGTCGGCGGAGACGAGCCGGCCCATCGGCTGGCGGGCCTCCAGGGCGGCGCGTTCGGCGTGCGGGTCCTCGGCCCGGTCGAGCAGCCGGCCGACCCACGGGGTGTCCGCCGTACCGGGGTTGACGCAGTTGACGCGGACCCCTTCGCGGACGTGGTCGGCGGCCATGGCGAGGGTGAGGGCGAGCACCGCCCCCTTGGCGGCGCCGTACAGGGCGCGCCGGGGCAGGCCGGCGGTGGCCGCGATCGAGCAGGTCTGGGTGATCGACACGGCTCCGGGGCGTTCGGCGGCGGCCGCGCGCAGGTGGGGCAGGGCGTGGCGGGCGGTGCGGACCATGCCGAGGACGTTGACGTCCAGGACGTGGGCCCACTCCTCGTCGTCGTTCTCCTCGACGGTGCCGATGGAGCCGATCCCCGCGTTGGACACGAGGGTGTGCAGGCCGCCGAGTTCACCGGCCGCCCGCTCCACCCCGGCGCGTACGGCCCCGTCGTCGGTGACGTCCGCCTCGATCGCCAGCACCCCGGCGGGCGCCCCGGCGGTGTCCCGGTCAAGTACGGCGACCCGGGCGCCCCGGGCCAGCAGCAGTGCGGCGACGGCGGCGCCGATGCCGGAGGCGCCGCCGGTGACGAGGGCGGACAGTCCGTCGAATTCCCGTGCGGTGGTCATCGGGTGGTCTCCTCGGGGACGCGGTGGGCGGGGGCGGGAGTACGGCGTGCCCGCCAGACGGGGCCGGCCGGGTAGGCGTGGTCCGCGAGCGAGGCGGGAAGCATCCGGGCGGAGAAGCCCGGGGCGCGGGGCGTGACGTAGCGTCCGGCCCGGATGACGGCCGGGTCGGCGAAGTGCTCGTGGAGGTGGTCGACGTATTCGATGACCCGGTCCTCCCAGGTGCCGGACACGGCGACGTAGTCGAACATCGACAGGTGCTGGACCAGTTCGCACAGTCCCACGCCGCCCGCGTGCGGGCAGACCGGTACGCCGTACTTGGCGGCGAGCAGCAGGACGGCGAGGTTCTCGTTGACGCCGGCCACCCGGGCCGCGTCGATCTGCACGAAGTCGGTGCCGCCGGCCTGGAGCAGCTGCTTGAACACGACCCGGTTGGCGATGTGTTCGCCCGTGGCGACCTTGACCGGCTGTCCCGCGCGCACGGCGGCGTGGCCGAGTACGTCGTCGGGGCTGGTCGGCTCCTCGATCCAGTACGGGTCGTAGGGGGCGAGGGCCTTCATCCAGGTGATCGCCCCCTCCACGTCCCAGCGCTGGTTGGCGTCGACGGCGATCCGGATGTCCGGGCCCACCGCCCGGCGGGCCAGGGCGAGGCGGCGGACGTCGTCGTGGAGGTCGCCGCCCACCTTGAGCTTGATCTGGGTGAAGCCGTCGGCGACGGCCTCCCGGGCGAGCCGTACCAGCTTGTCGTCGTCGTAGCCGAGCCAGCCCGGCGAGGTGGTGTAGGCGGGGTACCCCTCGGCCAGCAGCCGTTCGGTGCGCTCGGCCCGGCCGGGTTCGGCGGCCCGGAGGAGGGCCAGGGCCTCGTCGGGGGTGAGGGCGTCGGTGAGGTAGCGGAAGTCGACCAGGGAGACTAGCTCCTCGGGGGTCATCCCGGCCAGGAACCGCCACACGGGCTGCCCGGCGAGTTTCGCGGCGAGGTCCCACGCGGCGTTGACGACCGCGCCCGCCGCCATGTGCATCACCCCCTTCTCCGGTCCCAGCCAGCGGAGTTGGGAGTCATGGGTGAGTTCGCGGTAGAGGGCGCCGAGTCCGGCCGCGGTGCGGGAGACGGGGCGGCCCAGCAGATGGGGGCGGAGTGTGCCGATCGCGGCCGCCATGACGTCGTTGCCGCGCCCGATGGTGAAGCAGAAACCGTGCCCCTCGGGCGCGGGCCCCTCTCCGGTCCCGTCGGCCCCGGCGGTCCCGTTCGTCCGCAGGACGACGTAGGCGGCGGAGTAGTCGGGGTCGGGGTTCATGGCGTCGGAACCGTCGAGCTCCTCCGAGGTGGGAAAGCGGACGTCGTGGACCTCGACGCCTGTGACGGTCAGACTCATGTGCGCCCCCAGGGAAATAACATCGGACCTCTTCTTGGTCATCCGATGTATATCCCCGCTCCGACCCCCCGGTCCAGGGGCAGGCCGATATTCGCCCGGTTTCGGCAGGAAACAGCTCGGATGAATCACTGGTCGGCATGGTTCGCTCGTCCACGCAAACAGGCTGCGGGGAGAGGGCGGGGAAGTCGTAAGGTTGATGCGTACGCAAGGGAACTTCGGAAGGAGGCCTGGGTGATCGAGCTCGAGGGAGTACCCGAGCTGATCGACCCGGTCATGGTGGCCGCGTTCGAAGGCTGGAACGACGCCGGTGACGCCGCCTCCACAGCGGTCGGACATCTGAACCGGGAGTGGAAGGGCGAGGTCTTCGCGGCGCTCGACGCCGAGGACTACTACGACTTCCAGGTCAACCGGCCCACGGTGTGGCTGGAGGACGGAGCCCGCAGGATCACCTGGCCGACGACCCGGCTGTCGGTGGTCCGTGTCGGCGGGGAGAAGCCCCGCGACCTGGTGCTCGTCCGCGGTATCGAACCCTCCATGCGCTGGCGGTCGTTCTGCAACGAGATCCTGGGCTTCGCCCATGAGCTCGGCGTCGAGATGATCGTCATCCTGGGGGCGCTGCTGGGCGACACCCCGCACACCAGGCCGGTCCCGGTCAGCGGGGTCACCTCCGATCCGGACCTGGCCAGGACGATGGACCTGGAGGAGACGAAGTACGAGGGGCCCACGGGCATCGTCGGCATCCTCCAGGAGGCCTGCACGCACGCCGGGGTGCCCACGGTGAGCCTGTGGGCGGCGGTGCCGCACTACGTGTCGCAGCCGCCGAACCCCAAGGCGACGCTGGCGCTGCTCAACCGGCTGGAGGATCTGCTCGGCCTGCGGATCCCGCTGGGCGAGCTCCCCGAGGACGCCCGCGCCTGGCAGCTCGGCGTGGACCAGCTCGCCGCCGAGGACAGCGAGGTGGCGGAGTACGTGCAGACGCTGGAGGAGGCCCGGGACACCGCGGAGCTGCCCGAGGCGTCGGGCGAGGCCATCGCCCGCGAGTTCGAGCGCTGCCTCCGCCGCCGGGACGTCGGCGGTCCGGGGCAGGCGCCCGGGCCCGTAGCGGAGAGCGGGGACGTCCCCTATCTGCGGGACACCTCCGGCGGCCGGACCCGGCCGCCGCGGCCCCCGCGTCCGGACCGGGCGGAGGGCGGCCGTCCGGGGAAGGACGGCCCCGGGAGCGCCCGCCCGGGCGGCGACGGCTCCGGGGAGAAGGACGGGCCCGACGATCCGGCCGCCGGCCCCGGCGGCGGACCGCCCGCGGAGTGACACCGGCACGGGAACGGCCCCGGACCTCACGGTGAGGTCCGGGGCCGTTCCCGTCCGGCGGGGGCGCCTCAGCGCGGGTCCCGCGAAGGGGCGGGGGGCTGACGAGAAGGGGCTCCCCTCCTCGCCATGCCTCCTACAGCGCGACGCCCAGCAGCGCGTCGACGGTGCGGGAGACCAGGCCGGGTGCGCCCTCGTCCGTACCGCCGCCCGCGCTCTGCCGCTCGGCCCAGCGGTCGACGGCAGCGAGCGCGGCCGGGGAGTCCAGGTCGTCGGCCAGCGCGTCCCGCACCTCGTCGACGAGCGCGTCGGCGGACAGGCCGTCGGGCCGGGAGACCGCGGCCCGCCACCGGGCGAGCCGCTCGACGGCGTCGGCGAGGACCTGGCCGGTCCACTCCCAGTCGGAGCGGTAGTGGTGGGCGAGCAGGGCGAGCCGGATCGCCGCGGGGTCCACTCCCTCGCGGCGCAGCGCAGAGACGAAGACGAGGTTGCCCTTGGACTTGGACATCTTCTCGCCGTCCAGGGCGACCATGCCGGCGTGCACGTAGGCACGGGCGAAGGGGTGTTCGCCGGTCAGCGCCTGGGCGTGCGAGGCGCCCATCTCGTGGTGCGGGAAGACCAGGTCGGAGCCGCCGCCCTGGACGTCGAAGCCCATGCCCAGGTGGTCCAGCGCGATGGCCACGCACTCGATGTGCCAGCCGGGCCGGCCGGGGCCGAGGCTCGCGCCGTCCCAGCTCGGTTCGCCCTCGCGGGCGGCCATCCACAGCATCGGGTCGAGGGGGTTCTTCTTGCCGGGGCGCTCCGGGTCTCCGCCGCGTTCGGCGGAGAGCAGGCGCATCGCCTCGGCGTCGAGGTGGGAGACCTCGCCGAAGTGCGGGTCCGCCTCGACGGAGAAGTACACGTCACCGTCCAGCTCGTAGGCGGCGCCCGAGTCCCGCAGGCGCTCCACGAGCGGGACGATGCCGGGTATCGCCTCGACGGCCCCGATGTAGTGCTTCGGGGGGAGCATGCGCAGGGCGGTCATGTCCTCGCGGAACAGGGCGGTCTCGCGCTCGGCGAGCTCCGTCCAGTCCTCGCCGTCGCGCACGGCCCGCTCCAGCAGCGGGTCGTCCACATCGGTGACGTTCTGGACGTAGTGGACCTGCCGCTTGGTGTCGAGCCACACGCGTTGCACGAGGTCGAACGCGTTGTAGGTCGCCGCATGACCCATGTGGGTCGCGTCGTACGGCGTGATGCCGCAGACGTAGATGCGGGCGACGGGACCGGGGTCAAGGGTGATCCGTCCGCCGGTCGCGGTGTCGTGGATCCGAAGGTCGCGGCCCTTGCCGGGCAGGGCGGGGACCTCAGAAGCGGGCCAGGCATGCATGTCATGAGCGTAACCGGACGATGCTTCCGGATACGAACCGGACCGGGGATCCTGTCCGAAGAGGCGGTCTTGCGGATACGGGCGCCCTGCCGTAGGAGGGCGTCAGACCGGCGGCCAGGGGATGGCGGGCCACTCCCCGCCGGGGACGGGGTGGCGGCCCGACGCCCGCAGGGCACCGACCCGGGCCCGCAGCGCGTCCAGCTCGGCGCTCGTGATCAGCTCGCCCATCCGGGTGGCGAGCGGCGTGCCCGGTTCCAGGCCGGCGGCGAGCCGGTCGAGGACGGCGGCGGCCTCGGCGGTGAGGGGCTCGCCGGCCCATCCCCACAGCAGGGTCCGCAGCTTGTCCTCGGCGTTGAAGGTGACGCCGTGGTCGATGCCGTACAGCTGGCCGCCGGGGCCGGAGAGCAGATGGCCGCCCTTGCGGTCGCCGTTGTTGATCACCGCGTCGAGGACCGCGAGCCTGCGCAGCCGGGGGTCGTCGGCGTGCACCAGAAGAGCGGTCCGCCCCTGCCCCACCTCGGCGAAGCCGATGGCCTTCCAGCCCTTTGGGGCTTCCTCGCCCGCCACGAGCGCGAGCAGCGGCGTCAGGAGCCGGAGCGCCCCCGCCGCCTCGTCCGCCGCTCCAAAACCGTCCCCGGGGGCCGCCGGGGCGGCTTCGTCCGCCTCCTGCGCGTCGTCGGCCTCGATCCACAGCTGGCACGTCCCGCGGCCGTAGGGGCCGTCCCGCAGCACGGTGGGCGGTACGAGGCCCCATCCGGTGGCCTCGGAGATCTCGTAGGCGGCCGCCTCCCGCTGGGCGAGGGTGCCGTCGGGGAAGTCCCACAGCGGCTGCTCCCCGGCGACGGGCTTGTAGGCGCAGAGGCGCTCCTCGCCCGCGTGGGAGACCGTGCAGTGCAGGACGGCGTTCGAGGCGCCCCGCACCTGTCCGAGGACGGTGAGTTCGCCTTCGGCGAGCAGGGTGCGCAGCCCGTCCCCGCTCAGGAGGTGCCGCGACGGTATCCGTTCTGGCGCGGGCATACGTGTCCTTCCGGGTCCAGGGGGAGGCTGCACAGCGGGCACGGCGGCCGGCCGGCGTTCACGACGTCCAGGGCGCGCTTGGCGAACGCCCGCGCCTGGGCGCCGCTGAGCCGGACCCGCAGCATGGGCGGGCCGTTCTCCTCGTCCTGCAGGAGGCGTTCCTCCGCCTCGGCGAGGTCGTCCTCGGACTCGGCGTCCAGTTCGACGAGGGCCTGCGCCTCGACGATCATGCGCTGCTCCTCGCCGTCCCAGGCGAGTGCCATCGTGCCGACGCGGAACTCCTCCTCGACGGGGACGTCGAGCGGCGCGGTGTCGGCGACTTCGACGGGTGCCACGGCGGGCACCGGCGAGTTGCCCCCGGTACGGCGTACGACCTCGTCGAGGAGCTCGTCGATCCGCTCGGCCAGCGCGGCGACCTGGGTCTTCTCCAGGGCCACACTCGTGACCCGCCCGCCCGAGGACGCCTGCAGGAAAAACGTACGGCGGCCAGGCAGCCCGACCGTGCCGGCCACGAAGCGGTCCGGTGGGTCGTAGAGGAACACCTGACGGGACACGTCCTGTCTCCCTTGAGAAATGTGACGGCGGATGGGGCGGCCGGGGCCCGGCGGGAGTTGGCCCGCGAGGCCGCTACGGCGCGTCCACCCTACTGCGCGATGCGATCACGGTGCCCCCGCGCCGCCCCCTACGGCCGCGTCCGATGCCGTGTCCGTCCCCGTGCCGCCCGGCGTGTCCGCGTCCGCGGCGGGTTCGCGCGGTGCCAGGGCGCCGAGGTCGCCGGTGTCTCCCAGCCGCAGCAGGAAGGGGCGGAGCCGGGTGTAGCGGATCGCGGTGACCGAGCAGGGGTCGGCGTGGAGGCGCTGGAAGAGGTCGAGGTGCATGCCCAGCGCGTCGGCGACGACCGCCTTGATGATGTCGCCGTGCGAGCACATCAGATAGACCGAGTCGTCGCCGTGCGCGCTCTTGATCCGGCTGTTCCAGTCGCGTACCGCGTCGACCGCCCTGGCCTGCATGGCCCGCATGGACTCGCCGCCCGGGAACGCGGCGGCCGAGGGGTGCTGCTGGACCACGGACATCAGGGGCTCGTCGGAGAGTTCGGCCAGCTTGCGCCCCGACCAGTCGCCGTAGTCGCACTCGCTGATCCGCTCCTCGGTGTGCAGCGGGAGGCCGGGGCGGGCGGCGAGCAGGGGCTGGAGGGTTTCGCGGCAGCGCTGCAGGGGGCTGCTGACGGCGGCCACGAGGGGTACGCCGGCCAGCCGGCCGGGCAGCGCGGCGGCCTGCCGCGCGCCGTGTCCGTCGAGCGCGACCCCGGGGGTCCGCCCGGCGAGGACCGCCGCGGTGTTGGCGGTCGAGCGTCCGTGGCGTACGAGGATGAGCGTGGGCATACCTGCCAGCGTACGGGCTGCCCGGCCGTCCCCGGCCGGGTCCGGGTTACGGATCGTCCCGGGGAGGGCACACGGGGGATGCACGGAAACCGACAGCAGGGAAGAATGCGCGCGTGATCGTGGACTGCGGCATCTACCGGGGCGGACGCCGGACCGAGGGCCCCGCCGACTTCGCCGACGCCCTCGCCCTGGCCCGGGAGGCGGGGGACGCCTTCGTCTGGGTCGGGCTCCATGAGCCGACGGAGAAGGAGTTCGACCGGGTCAGCAGCGAGTTCGGGCTGCACCCGCTGGCGGTGGAGGACGCCCTGCGCGCCCATCAGCGGCCCAAGCTGGAGGTCTACGACGACTCGCTCTTCGTGGTCGTCAAGCCGGTGGTCTACGACGCGGAGAACGACGTGGTCACCGCGGACGAGCTGATGCTGTTCATCGGCGACTCCTTCGTGGTGACGGTGCGGCACGGCGAGGGCGCGCCGCTCGCGGCCGTACGGCGGCGTCTGGAGGCCGAGCCGGAGGTGCTCGGGCACGGGCCGACGTCGGTGCTGTACGCGGTGGGTGACGCGGTGGTGGACCACTACATCGAGGTGGCCGCCGAGCTCCAGAACGACCTGGAGGAGCTGGAGGCGGAGGTCTTCGCCCCGGACACCGGCTCGGACACCAGGAACACCGCGGCGAGCATCTACACCTTCAAGCGGCAGATCCTGGAGTTCCGCCGGGCCACCGGGCCGCTGGCCGCACCGGTCGCGCGGCTGGCGAGCGCGGGGGTGCCCTTCGTGAACAAGGACTCGCAGCCCTTCTTCCGGGACGTGAGCGACCATCTGACCCGGGCCAACGAGCACGTGGAGGGCCTGGACCGGCTGCTCTCGGACATCCTGTCCGCGCATCTGGCGCAGGTGGGTGTGCGGCAGAACGACGACATGCGGAAGATCTCGGCGTGGGCGGCGATGGCCGCCGTCCCCACCATGGTCGCCGGGATCTACGGGATGAACTTCGAGCACATGCCGGAACTGCGCCAGGTGTGGGCGTACCCGGCGGTGCTGGCGCTGATGGTGCTCACGGTCCTCGGTCTGTACCGCCAGTTCAAGCGCCGCGGCTGGCTCTGAGGGCGCGGGCCGGGTTCAGGCGTACTCCGCCTCGGGGGCCGTGCCGGTGCCCAGCGCGTCGGTGCGGGCCGGCTGCCGCAGGCTCACCATCCGGCGCCAGCCGCCCAGCCTCTCGTAGGCGTACGTCGCGTGGATCCCGGCGGCCAGGACGGCGTTCCTGGCGCGGGTCCAGCCCAGCAGGGCGCCCATGTGGTCCATCACGGCGAGGCTGACGTCCCGGTAGACCCTGATCTCCGCGAGCGCGCAGTCACGCAGCACGGCCCGGACGGTGCGGCCGTGCCCGGCGGCGGCGAGGCGGAGCAGTTCCTCGTGGCAGTAGGCGAGGTGGTTGTCCTCGTCGCGGGAGATCATCCGGACGGCGCGTCCGACGGCGGGGTGGTCCGCGAACAGCCGGAGCAGCAGCCGCATCTGTTCGGAGGCCCGTTGTTCGGTCACCCGGCTGTGGCACAGGTAGACGATGATGTCCCGCTCGGTGAGGGGGGTGTCGCGGCTGAGCCGCTCGTGGGCGAGCCCGATGCCCCGGCGTTCCAGGAGGAGGGTGTAGTCCGTCTCGTGGGGCACCTCGGCCGGTGTCAGACCGCGCTGCCTGAGCAGGGCGTTGAAGATGCGTCCGTGCTTGTCCTCGTCGGCGCCGTGCCGGGCGATCTTGGGGCCGAGACCGCGGAGCGACGCGGGGACGAGGGCGGCGATCCGGCCGTTCTCCCAGCCGCCCTGGGCCTCCCCGCCCGCCGCGATCGAGCAGAACAGGCGGTACGAGTCGTCGTTGTCGAGGATCTCCTGGAACAGACTCTTCGCCGAGAGCATCACTGCCGCCTTTCGCACCGGTGTCCGCGGAGCGACAGTCAATTTCCGTACCCGCCGGTAGGCAACACGAGGTGGTCCGCCGGGGGGGTCCGCCGCCGGGCGGCACCGCTTCCCGGCACCGGCCCCCCGGCCCGCCACCGGCGTGGGGCGGCGGGCCGGTCGGCCCCGCGGGGTCAGGAGGCGAGGCCCGACCGCTCCAGTGCCTCGGTGCCGGCGCGCAGGGCGGCGAGACGCTCGTCGAGGGTGAAACCGGCGGGGGCGAGCGTCAGGGTGGTGACGCCCGCCGCGGCGTAGGCCTGCATCCGGTCGGCGATCCGCTCGACGGGCCCCAGCAGGGTGGTGCGGTCGATGAGCTCGTGCGGGACGGCGGCCGCGGCGCCGTTCTTGTCACCGGACAGGTACTTGTCCTGGATCTCGGCGGCTTCCTTCTCGTAGCCCATGCGCCGGGCGAGGTTGTTGTAGAAGTTCTGCTTGCGGCTGCCCATGCCGCCGACGTACAGGGCGGTGTAGGGGCGGAACATGTCGGCGAGGCCGTTGACGTCCTCGCCGACGGCGAGGGGCAGCGTGGGGCAGACGTCGAAGCCGTCCATGGTTTTGCCGGCCTTCTCGCGTCCGGCCCGCAGGTGGCTGACCGCCGTCTCCTCCAGGTGCTCGGCGGACGGGAAGATGAGCAGGGCGCCGTCGGCGATCTCGCCGGTCTGCTCCAGGTTCTTCGGGCCGATGGCGGCGATGTAGAGCGGGATGTGCTCGCGCTGCGGGTGGACGGTCAGCTTGATGGGCTTGCCGGGGCCGTCGGGCAGCGGCAGCGTCCAGTGCTCGCCCTCGTAGGACAGCCGTTCCCGGGACATCGCCTTGCGCACGATCTCGACGTACTCGCGGGTGCGGGCCAGCGGCTTGTCGAACTTGACGCCGTACCACCCCTCGGAGACCTGGGGGCCGGAGACGCCGAGGCCGAGCCGGAAGCGGCCCTTGGAGAGCGAGTCGAGGGTGGCCGCGGTCATCGCCGTCATGGCGGGCTGGCGGGCGGGGATCTGCATGATGGCGGAGCCGACGTCGATGGACTCGGTCTGCGAGGCCACCCAGGCCAGCACCGTCGGTACGTCGGAGCCGTAGGCCTCGGCCGCCCAGCAGACGTCGTAACCGAGGCGGTCCGCCTCCTGGGCGACGGCGAGGTTGTCGCCGTCCATACCGGCTCCCCAGTAACCGAGATTGATGCCGAGCCGCATGGGCCACACTCCCTCTACCGATCAGTAACGTACGTGTGTCCGGACTCTAGCGCGGGCCGCGGGAATCCGGCAGGCCCCGGCTCAGGGGGCCGGGTTGTCCACAGGCTTCCCGCGGGCGGGGCCCCGGCCAGTAATCTCAGCGCCCATGGAGCAGAGGCATCTCGGCCGCACCGGCCTTCGTGTGTCCCGGATCGGGCTCGGCACCCTGACCTGGGGCCGGGACACCGACGAGCACGACGCCGCCGAACAGCTCAGGGCCTTCTGGGAGGCGGGCGGGACCCTGGTCGACACCGCCGATGTGTACGGGAGCGGGGAGGCGGAGTACCTGCTGGGGCGGCTCGTCGGGAACATCGTGCCCCGGCAGGATCTGGTCGTCGCGACGAAGGCCGGGAGCGTCCCGGACCCCTGCCGCCGCTTCGACGGGTCGCGCGGGCACCTGCTCGCCTCCCTGGACGCGTCCCTGGAGCGGCTGGGGACGGATTACGTGGACCTGTGGCAGGTCCACGCCTTCGACCCCCGGACCCCGCTGGAGGAGACCCTGCAGGCGGTGGACCTGGCGGTGTCGTCGGGGCGGGCCAGATACGCCGGGGTGTCGAACTTCAGCGGCTGGCAGCTGGCCAAGGCCGCGACCTGGCAGCTGGCCGCACCGGGGGTCCGCACCCGGCTGGCGAGTACCCAGATGGAGTATTCGCTGCTCCAGCGGGGCGTGGAGCGGGAGGTACTGCCGGCCGCGCGGGACCTGGGGGTGGGGCTGCTGCCGTCGTCCCCGCTCGGGCGGGGGGTGCTGACGGGGAAGTACCGGACGGGGACGCCGTCCGGCTCGCGGGGCGCCTCGGAACTGCTGGCCCCGTTCGTCGAACCGTATCTGGACGAGGCGGCGGGCCGGATCGTGGACGCGGTGGTGACGGCCGCGGACGGGCTGGCGGCCACGCCGTTGCAGGTGGCGCTGGCCTGGGTCCGTGACCGCCCCGGGGTGGCGGCCCCGGTCGTCGGCGCACGCAACGCGCGTCAGCTGTCGGAGGCGCTGTCGGTGGAGGCGCTTACGCTTCCTGACGAGATCTGCCAGGCGCTCGACGATGTGTCGGCGCCCGTGCACCGCTATCCCGACCAGGACTGGAGCACGCTGTGACTGCGCTTCCCCGGGGCGAATCCCCGGACCCCGCGGCCGAGAACGACGAGGCGCGCGCGGAGGCCGCCGACGACGCCGGCGCACCCGCCGGGGACGGCGCGGAGGCCGGCCCCGACGGGGAGGACGACGGTCCCGGTACCCCGGAAGGCAGCCCCGGCATCCCGGACAGCGGCTCCGACGGGGAGGACGGCGTCCATGGCGCCCCGGACGGCGGCCCCGACGGGGAGGACGACGGTCCCGGTACCCCGGGCGGCAGCCCTGGTGGGGAGGGCGGGGAGGCCGACGGGGCGGGGAAGGCCGCGGAGCTGTCGGAGGCCGAGGCCGAGCTGGCCGCCCAGCGGGAGCTGCGGGAGCGGATCGAGAAGCGCAAGGCGGCCCGGGGCGGCCCCGTCTCCGCGGGCGCGAAGCTGAGCGGCCCCGCGGCCGATCTGCTGGCGGCCGTGCGGGCCGTGGAGAGCGGCGAGAAGGCCGGGACGGCCTTCTTCGACTCCCCCGCGCCCGCGCCGCGCCGGGCCGAGCCTGCTCCCGCGCCCGCGGAGCGGCCCGCCCACCGGCCCGCGCCCGCCGCCGTGCGCCCGGTCCCGCCCGAGGCGGTGTCCTCGGTGGCGGCGGTACTCGCCCGCGGCGGGGCCCCCGGGTCGCTGGCCCCGCCGACGGCTGCCACGCTCGGTGAGCAGGCCGCGGCACTGCTCGGCGAGGATCCGTGGCAGCTGCTGGCGGTGCCCGGCGTACGCCCGGAGCAGGCGGACGGTTTCGCCCGTGCCCTGCTCGGCCCCGGCTGCTCCCCGGACGACGAACGGCGTACGGCGGCCCTGGTGGGCTGGCTGCTGGAGCGGGCCGCGCTGCAGGGGCACACCGCGCTGGACGCCTCCGAGGTCCGGGCGGCGCTGGCCGGGCGCGGTGTCACCGATGCCGGGGAGGCCGTGGCCCGTGCGGTGGCCGAGGGCGTCGTACTCGCCTTCCACGAGGGGCCGGATCCCGCGGAGGACGGCGCCGGGCGGGCCGAACCCGTGGACGACGGTCCCGGAGCCCCGGCGGAGGGCTCCGGGCCGGGCGGGGACGAGGGGCCTCCGGCCCGGGTCCTGCTGGGTCTCGACCGGTACGCGCTCGCCGAGGAGGCGCTCGCCGACGGCCTGGCCAGGCTCGCCAACTCCTGCGAGAGGGGCGCCGACTGGTCCGGGGCCGTCGCGGCCGCGCCGTCCCCTTCGGCGGGTGAGCTGATCCGGGCGGCCGCGACGGCGGGTCTGCTCGCGCACAGCGGCGGCGAGGCCGCCCGTGCCGAGCCCGCGGCCCTGATCACCGCCGCCGCAGGCCTCGGGCTGCGCGCCCTGGGGACGGCCCACAGCCCGGACGGGGCGCGCAGGCTGGCCGCCGCGACCGGGGACCCGCGCTCCGCCGTGGTCCTGGCCGATCTGCTCTCGGGGGCGTCGGGTCCCGGGCGGGACGCGGACGGGGCGCTCGCCGTCGATCTGCTGGTGGTGCTGGACGCCCCGCAGCTCGATGTGGAGACGGCCGCGATGCTGGTGGAGTCGCTCGCGGACGGCACCCGCCTGGTGCTGAGCGGCGACCCGGGGGTCCTCGGATCGGCCGGTGCGGGGCGGGTGTTCGCGGATGTGCTCGCGTCCGGGGCGTGCCCCGTGGTGGTCTCCCGCACACCGGACCCCGGGCCCATCGGCGAGCTGGTGTCCGGCATCGGTATCGGGGAGCTCGGCCAGGTCGACGCCCCCGGCAAGGAGGTCGTGATCGTTCCCGTCCGGGACGCGGGTGAGGCGGTGCACCGCACGGTGCAGCTGGTCGCCGACTCGGTGCCGCGCGCCATCGGCGTCCCGCCGGCCGGCACCCAGGTGGTCACCGTGGGGCACCGCGGCCCGGCCGGCACCACGGCGCTGAACGCGGCGCTGAAGCAGCGTCTGAACCCCGGGCCCGGCCGGTTCGGCGGCTTCGACCCCGGGGACCGGGTGATCCACGTACCGGCTCCGGGGCGGGCCGTCCCCGGGACGGTCGTCTCGGCGGACGCCGAGGGGCTGCGCCTGGACTGCGCGGGGACGCCGGTCGTCGTGCCCCCGGACCGGGTCGAGTCCTCGGTACGGCACGGCTGGGCGGTCAGCGCCCACCAGGCCGCCGGGACGCGCTGGCCCGCCGTGGTCGTGGTCCTGCCGGGCGACGTGGCACGCGGTCTGAGCCGGCCCTGGGTGTACACCGCCTTCAGCCGGGGCGAGCGGCACCTGTCCGTGGTGCACGGTGCGGACCAGGCGCTCCCCCACGCGGTGGCCGCGGTCCCGGTGCAGGAGCGGACGACCCGTCTCCGCCCGCTGCTGGAGGCACTGCCCGCCCCGGACGGCCGGGCGCCGTAGCCACCGGCACGGCCCGGACGGCGGGGGACGCCGGGCGGTGCGGCGCCGGCGTGGTCCGGGGCCGGGACGCCGGCCGCCGTGTCCCCGGGCCGGGGCGGCGGTGCCGCGTGCTCCGGGGACGTCCCGGCCCTCCCGGGGCACGGCGGGAAGACCCCGCCCCGGCGTCCCGGACCACACGGCGGACCTCAGATCCGGCGTACTCCCCCGGCGCCCGGGTCCGTACCGTCCTCGTCGTCCTCGTCGAAGACCGAGCTGACGTCGAAGCGGCACACGACCGTGGCGGGATCGGTGTCGTCGAAGGGCGCGCCCAGCCATTCCCCCGGTTCGGGAAGGTCGTCGGCCGCCGCGACCCAGAGGGTGGAGTCCCCTTCCTCCAGGCCGAACTCCAGGTGCCTGGTGGCGATCTCGTCCGGCTCGTACTCACCGAAGAGCACCCCGAGTGCCGCGTGCACACTGCCGCCGGCCGGTGCCGCGGTGTCGTCGGGCCGGTCCGGATCCAGGTCCGCGAGCCGCTGCGCCTGGGCCATCAGCCGCTGGGGTTCCGCCACCGCGTAGTCGCGCCGGATCAGCACGCTCAGGGCGTGCGGTTCGGCGGGACCCGCGTACGGCGGCAGGGACTCGTCCACGCCCGGGATCTCGAAGGGCGTGACCTCGTCGTGGCGGTCGTAGAGGAGTTCGTCGTAGACCTCGGCCGCGGCGGCCAGCGCGTTGAACGCGTCGTAGACGGCGGGGTCGTCGTCCCCGGTGCGGCGTTCGACGGCCTCGAGGTGGCGGTCGATCGCGGCTTTGACTGCATCGGCGGCGGAGCGTACCTCGGCAGCGGTGGGCTGCGCAGCATCAGACATGGTGCAGACGCTATCCGTACCGGACCTCTGCCCGCACAATAGATGCGATGCCGGAATACGAATTCATCGATGTGTACGTCCCACGCGGGGTGTCCCGCAAGGACGCGACCCGCCTGCTGACCGATCACGCCGAGTACGGACACTGGGAGTTGGACCGCCTGACGCTGCGCCTCGACGGCAGCCGGAGAGTGCGGCTACGGCGCCGCATCATCCGCCAGATACGGGCGACCTGGTAACCGGGGGCCGCCCCGGGGTCCGGCCCCGTGGTTCCTCGCCCGGAGACTTCGCTCACACCCCGGGCCGCCTCCCGGAACCACGGAGCGGGCCCCGCGTCCCGCGGAACCCGCTCCTTCTTCCGGCGTACGGCCGGGCGTACCGGTGTTACGCGGCCGCGCGCGACCGGCGGTAGAGAACCGCGCCCGCACCCGCGAGCAGCGCCCCGGCGCCGGCCGGGATCAGCAGTCCGGCGCCGCCCGCACCGGTCTGGGCGAGCTGTTCGTCGGACAGGAACTGGGTCTCGGGGGCCCTGGGCTCAGAGGGCTCCGACGGCTTCACCGGCTCGTGCGGGGTCCCGGGCGTCTGCGGCACCTCGGGGGTGGCCGGGCCGGTCCCGTTCTCGCAGTCGTTGCCGAAGACCGGGTTGAGCAGACCGCCGATGGTGATGCTGTTGCCGCAGAGGTTGACGGGCACCTCGATCGGGACCTGTACCTGGTTGCCGGAGAGGATGCCGGGCGAACCCGTCGCCTCACCCTCCGCCGAGGCGCCGGACGCCCGGTGCCTGCCGGTGCCCGCCCCGCTGCCGCGGGTCTCGTCGTACGCGGACGCCTGGCCGCCGGAGCCGTAGGCGTCCGGGCCGTGTCCTTCGGACGTGTGGCTCCCGGTCCCCCGGTCGCCGGCTTCCCGGCCGCCGGCCCCGTGCCCGCCGGCCGGGGCGCTGTCCGGGGACTGTGCGTGAGCGGCGTACGCCGGCCCGTTGCCGCAGCCGTTCCCGCTCGCCGGGTTGAGCGCGCCCACGACGTCCACGGAGTTTCCGCAGACGTTCACGGGAACGTGGACGGGAACCTGGATGGAATTGCCCGACAGTACGCCCGGTGAGTTCGACGCACCGCCTGCCGCACCCGCGTCCGCGTGTGCGTACCCCCCGCCGAGCGCGAGAACGCCGCCCGCCGCTGCCATGGTGATCAGGCCTTTACGTGTGACCTGTCGCATAGGTTGCTTTCCTGCCTTCTGGCTTCTGGAACACCCCCCGGCACAACCGTGCGGGGACAAATGGCCGACGGCCCCGGAGTGCATGGCGCGCACTCCGAGGCCGGCCGGACTCACACCCTTACGGGTTGACGTACGACGACGTCAGTCGTTGATGCAGACGTTGCCGAAGGCGGGGTTCAGCAGACCGATGACGTTGATGGTGTTGCCGCAGACGTTCACCGGGACGTGGACCGGAACCTGGACGACGTTGCCGGAGAGCACGCCGGGGCTGCCGATGGCGGCACCCTGGGCACCCGCGTCGGCGGCGGCCATGCCCGCACCCGCGAGCACGAGACCACCGGTGGCAGCCGCGATGGCGACGACCTTCTTGATCATTATTCCTCCTGTGTCGGTATGTGCGATCCCAGCCGCGGACCGCATCATGTGCAACGAGGAGAGGGTGAAGGAGCTACGAGCGCGTCACGTGTTTCACTCTTTCCGGCTATGTACGTACACGCTGGCGAATTCAGGTGCCCCAGGAACCCCTGATTTCCCTGGCGTCCCTGGCTTCCCTGCCATTCTTGGCATCCCCGGTTCAGGCGTGGTCGAGGAACCGGTCGAGCACCCGTACCCCGAACGTCAAGCCGTCCACCGGGACCCGCTCGTCCACGCCGTGGAACATCCCGGCGAAGTCCAGCTCCGGCGGCAGCTTCAGCGGGGCGAAGCCGAAGCAGCGGATGCCGAGGTCGTCGAAGGACTTCGCGTCCGTGCCGCCGGAGAGCATGTAGGGCACGGCACGGGCGATGGGGTCCTCGGCCTTCAGCGCGATCTGCATGGCGTCCACGAGGGAGCCGTCGAAGCTGGTCTCCAGCGCCTTGTCCCCGTGCACGTCCTCACGCCGGACGCGGGGGCCGAGGACGCGGTCGAGGTCGGCGAGGAACTCGTCCTCGTAACCGGGCAGGAAGCGCCCGTCGACGTGCGCGGTGGCCTGCCCGGGGATCACGTTGACCTTGTAACCGGCACCGAGCATGGTGGGCGCGGCGGAGTTGCGCAGGGTCGCGCCGATCATCTTGGCGATCCCGCCCAGCTTGGCGAGCGTGGCCTCCATGTCCTCGGGGTCGAGCGGGGTGCCCAGCGCGTCGGACAGCTCGTCGAGGAAGGACCGGACGGTCTTGGTGACCCTGACCGGCCAGGTGTGCCGCCCCAGCCGCCCGACGGCCTCGCAGAGCTCGGTGATGGCGTTGTCGCTGTTGGTCATCGAACCGTGCCCGGCGGTGCCGTCCACGGTGAGCCGCATCCAGTGCATGCCCTTCTGCGCGGTCTCCACCAGGTAGAGGCGCAGTTTCTCGTTGACGGTGAAGGAGAAGCCGCCGACCTCGCCGATCGCCTCGGTGACGCCGTCGAAGAGGTCGCGGTGGTGGTCGACGAGGTGGCGCGCGCCGTACGTGCCGCCCGCCTCCTCGTCGGCGAGGAACGCGAGCACGATGTCGCGCGGGGGCTTGCGGCCGCTGCGCATGCGTTCGCGTACGACCGCGAGGGTCATGGCGTCCATGTCCTTCATGTCGACCGCGCCGCGTCCCCACACGCACCCGTCCGCGATCTCCCCCGAGAACGGGTCGTGCGTCCAGTCCGCCGCGTCGGCCGGCACCACGTCGGTGTGGCCGTGGATCAGCAGAGCGGGCCTGGAGGGGTCCTCGCCCTCGATACGGGCCACGGTGGAGGCGCGGCCCTTGTGGGACTCGATGATCCGCGGCTCCAGCCCGACCTCGGCGAGCTTCTCGGCGACGTACTCGGCCGCCTTCCTCTCACCGGGCCCGGAGTGGTCGCCGTAGTTGCTGGTGTCGATCCTGATCAGGTCACGGCAGAGGTCCACGACCTCGCTCTCGGCGGACCCGCCGGACACGGTTTCGGCCGTGCTGCTCTCGCTCACGCTGCTTCCTTCCACTGGCGCGGTGGTGCGTGCCCCCCATCCTCCCGCGCCCGCCCCGCACACCCAAGGCCGCCCGCCCGGCGTCACGCGCCTGTCACACGCGCTCCCGGGCCGGCGGCCCCGGGGGTGTGATCGAGCACCCCCGAATGTTTGCTATGGTTTTCCACGTCGGAACGGGCGAGGCCCGGGAAGACGCACCCGGTCCGGGTGGCGGAATGGCAGACGCGCTAGCTTGAGGTGCTAGTGCCCTTTATCGGGCGTGGGGGTTCAAGTCCCCCCTCGGACACCAGCAGGAACCCCACTTCGTGTGGGGTTTTCCTGTTTCCGGAGCCGTGAGGGCGGGGCCATGGCCCCGGTCCCGCGTCGCACGGGCCCGCCGGGCGCCTTCGAGGGCGGCCCGCGCCCCGTCGCCTGAGAGGAACTCCCTGGATGAGAGGCCGGGCCAGGCCCCCCGCCGCCCCGTTGCCGCAGCGTGCCGGGGTCGATCCGGTGCGGGTGCGGCTGCCGGAGGACGCCGCCGGGGCGTGGCCGACCGTGCGGGACCACCTGCTGGACCGGTTCGCGGGGGCGGTCGGGGCCGGGCGGGTGGAGGAGATGCTGGCCGGGGGGCGGTTCGTCGGGGCGGACGGCCGTGCGGTGGGCGGCGGCGAGCCGTACACCGCCGGGCGCCTCCTCTGGTTCCACCGGGACTTCGCGCCCGAGGTACCGGTGCCGTTCCCGGTGGGGGTGGTGTACCAAGACGAGCACGTCGTCGTCGCGGACAAGCCGCACTTCCTGGCCACGACCCCGCGCGGCCGGCACATCACCGAGACCGCGGTGGCCCGGCTGCGGGACGGACTGGGGATTCCCGCGCTCCAGCCCGCCCACCGGCTGGACCGGCTGACGGCGGGCCTGGTGCTGTTCGTCGTGCGGCCCGGGGAGCGGGGCGCCTACCAGACGCTGTTCCGGGACCGGCTGGTGCGCAAGGAGTACGAGGCGGTGGCGCCGTACGGCCCGGAGGTGGCGCTCCCCCGCACCGTGCGGAACCGGATCGTGAAGGAGCGCGGGGTGATCGCGGCCCGGGTGGAGCCGGGTGAGCCGAACAGCGAGAGCCGTATCGAGCTGCTGGAGCACCGGGAGGGGCTGGGCCGTTACCGGCTGCTGCCCGCCACCGGGCGTACGCATCAGCTGCGGGTGCACATGAGCGGGCTGGGGCTGCCGCTCGTCCACGACCCGGTCTATCCGGTGGTGCTCCCCGAACCGGAGGACGGCCGGGAGGACTTCGCGCGGCCGTTGCAACTGCTGGCGCGGGTACTGGAGTTCACCGACCCGGTCACGGGTGCGCCGCGCCGCTTCGAGAGCGGGCTGCGGCTCGCCGCGTGGCCGGACCGGTGAACGGCCGGGCGGCGGCGGGACGGACGGACCGTCCCGCCGCCGGCGGGCGCCGGGCCGTCAGTGGCCGCGGGCGATCCACTCGTCCAGGTGCGGGGCCTCCGCGCCGATGGTGGTGGAGTCCCCGTGGCCGGTACGGACGACGGTGTCCGCCGGGAGGGTGAGCAGCTTCTCCCGGATGGAGCCGACGATGGTCGGGAAGTGCGAGAAGGACCGTCCGGTGGCTCCGGGCCCGCCCTGGAAGAGGGTGTCCCCGGTGAAGACGGTGTTCAGCTGCGGCGCGTACAGGCAGACGGCCCCGGGGGCGTGTCCGGGGGTGTGCAGGACCGTCAGGCGGACGCCCGCGACCTCGATCTCCTGACCGTCGGCCAGTTCGGCGTCGGGGGCCCGGTCCGGGTGGGTCTGCCGCCAGAGCGGCAGGTCGTCCGGGTGCAGCAGGACCGGCGCGCCGGTGGCGTCGGCGAGGGCGGGGGCCGCGTCGACGTGGTCGTTGTGCGCGTGGGTGCAGATGACGGCGCGCAGTGCGCGTCCGCCGAGCGCGGCCCGGATCGCGGCGGCGTCGTGGGCGGCGTCGATGACGACGGCCTCGGTGTCGTCGCCGACGATCCAGACGTTGTTGTCGACGTCCCACTCGCCGCCGTCGAGGGCGAAGGTCCCGGAGGTGACCAGGTGGTCGATGCGGGCGGCCATCAGAGGACCACCACCGAGCGCAGTACGTCGCCCTCGTGCATGCGGGCGAACGCCTGCTCGACGTCGCCGAGTCCGATGGTCTCGGTGACGAACGCGCCGAGGTCGAGGCGGCCCTGCTGGTGCAGGTCGATCAGCATCGGGAAGTCCCGGGAGGGCAGGCAGTCGCCGTACCAGGAGGACTTGAGGGAGCCGCCGCGGCCGAACACGTCGAGGAGCGGGAGTTCGATGCTCATCTCGGGGGTGGGGACGCCGACGAGGACGACGGTGCCGGCCAGGTCGCGGGCGTAGAAGGCCTGCCGGTAGGTCTCGGGGCGGCCGACGGCCTCGATGACGACGTCGGCGCCGTTGCCGCCGGTGAGGGCGCGGATGGCCTCGACGGGGTCCTCGGTGCGGGAGTTGACGGTGTGGGTGGCCCCCATCTTCTTCGCCGTCTCCAGCTTGCGGTCGTCGATGTCCACCGCGATGATCTTCGCCGCGCCGGCGAGGCGGGCGCCAGCGATCGCCGCGTCGCCGACGCCGCCGCAGCCGATGACGGCGACGGAGTCGCCCCTGCCGACCTGGCCGGTGTTGATGGCGGCGCCGATGCCCGCCATGACGCCGCAGCCGAGCAGCCCGGCGACGGCCGGGGAGACCCCGGGGTCGACCTTGGTGCACTGTCCGGCGGCGACGAGGGTCTTCTCGGCGAAGGCGCCGATGCCGAGGGCCGGGCTCAGCTCCGTGCCGTCCAGGAGGGTCATCTTCTGCTTCGCGTTGTGGGTGTCGAAGCAGTACCAGGGGCGGCCGCGCAGACAGGCGCGGCACTGGCCGCACACCGCGCGCCAGTTGAGGACGACGAAGTCGCCGGGGGCGACGTCGGTGACGCCGTCGCCGACCGACTCCACGACACCGGCCGCCTCGTGGCCGAGGAGGAAGGGGAAGTCGTCGTTGATGCCGCCCTGCTTGTAGTGCAGGTCGGTGTGGCAGACACCGCACGCCTGGATCTTCACGACGGCCTCACCGGGGCCGGGGTCCGGCACCAGGATCGTCTCGACGCGCACCGGCTCGTCCTTACCCGGTGCGATGACCCCTTGTACCTGCTGCGCCATGGCGCGGCCTCCCATCCCGACTGATCCGGTATTTCCGAAGATCGAACAGCAACCACCGTACCGGGGCGCGCGCCCCTCCCGGAGGCGCCCGGCGGGCTCCCGGAGGTCCGGAAGGAAAGGAAGGGGCGTCCGGCTCACGGCGCCCCGCGCCCGCACGCACCGGCACACCGCGAGCCGGGGCCGGGCCCCTCTTCCGCCGGGCGCCCTCAGGGGGCCAGTACGTCGAGTTCGTGCAGCGCGCCGACGGCGATCTCCTTGGTGAGCCGCTCGGCCTCGTCCGCGGCGCCTTCGCGTACGGCCTCGGCGAGGCGGACGTGCAGGGTGACGGCGGCGGGGTCGGGGTCCTCGAACATGACCTGGTGGTGGGTGCGGCCCGCGAGGACCTCGGCGACGACGTCGCCGAGGCGGGCGAACATCTCGTTGCCGGAGGCGTTGAGCACGATCCGGTGGAAGGCGATGTCGTGCCGCAGGTAGCCCTCCAGCTGCCGGCCCCGCGAGGTGGCGACCATGCCGAGGGCGCACTCGGTGAGCGCGGCGCACTGCTCGGGGGTGGCGTTGCGGGCGGCGAGGGAGGCGGCGACGGGTTCGATCGCGGACCGCAGCACGGTGAGGGAGCGCAGCTGGCGGGGGCGGTCGGTGCCGGCCAGCCGCCAGCGGATGACCCGGGGGTCGTAGACGTTCCACTCCTCGGTGGGCCGTACGGTCACGCCGACCCGGCGGCGCGATTCGACCAGGTGCATCGATTCCAGGACGCGGATCACTTCGCGGACGACGGTGCGGGAGACGTCGAAGCGCCGGGCGAGTTCGTCGGTGCGTAGGACGTGTCCCGGGGGGCATGCGCCGGAGGAGATCTCCAGACCCAGGGTGTCCAGCACATGGGTATGCAGCCCCGGGCTCTGTGCGGTCATGCCCTTAGCCTACGGGGCGCCCTTCACGGCGAATAAGTACGACGTTTACGTCACACCCACTTGAATAAATCACATGTAATGAGTTTCAGTAGCGCGACGGACCGATGTCGAAGAAGACAGCGAGGCACCAATGAGCACCCCCCACGTCGTCGTGGTGATGGGCGTTGCAGGGACCGGCAAGACCACGATCGGCCCCCTGCTCGCCGCCGCACTCAGCGTTCCCTATGCCGAGGGCGACGACTTCCACCCGCCCGCCAACATCGCCAAGATGTCGGCCGGCACCCCGCTGGACGACTCGGACCGGTGGCCCTGGCTGGACGCGATCGGGCAGTGGGCGCACAGCCGGGCGGGGCTCGGCGGGGTGGTCAGCAGCTCCGCCCTGAAGCGGGTCTACCGCGACCGGCTGCGCACCGGGGCCCCTGACGCCGTCTTCCTGCATCTGACCGGCGACCGGGCCCTGATCGAACGCCGGATGGCGGACCGCAAGGGCCACTTCATGCCGACCGCGCTGCTCGACTCGCAGTTCGCCACCCTGCAGCCCCTGCAGGAGGACGAGGCGGGCGTGGCCGTGGACGTGTCCGGCACTCCCCAGGAAATCACCGACCGGGCCGTCGCCGCGCTGCGCCGGCTCGACAACTAAGGATCACCACCGTGACCGGTCTCAGCGTCGAGATGCTGGCAGCGGATGCCGTCGAACCCATCACTTCGGCGGGTAACGCACAGCTGGGCATCGCCGTACTGGCGGGCATCGCCGTCATCGTCCTGCTCATCACCAAGCTGAAGGTGCACGCGTTCCTCGCGCTGACCATCGGCTCGCTCGCCCTCGGCTCCTTCGCCGGGGCGGCCCCCGCGAAGACGATCGCCAGCTTCACCGCGGGGCTCGGCTCCACGGTGGCCGGTGTGGGCGTGCTCATCGCGCTGGGCGCGATCCTGGGCAAGCTGCTCGCCGACTCGGGCGGTGCCGACCAGATCGTCGACACGATCCTCGCGAAGGCGAGCGGGCGCGCGATGCCGTGGGCGATGGTGCTCATCGCGTCGGTGATCGGGCTGCCGCTCTTCTTCGAGGTCGGGATCGTGCTGCTGATCCCGGTGGTGCTGCTGGTCGCCAAGCGCGGCAACTACTCGCTGATGCGGATCGGCATCCCGGCGCTGGCCGGTCTCTCCGTGATGCACGGGCTGATCCCGCCGCACCCCGGCCCGCTGGTCGCGATCGACGCGCTCGGCGCCAACCTGGGCGTCACCCTGGCCCTCGGTGTCCTGGTGGCCGTCCCGACGGTGATCATCGCGGGTCCGGTCTTCTCCCGCTACGCCGCGCGCTGGGTGGACATCCCCGCGCCGGAGAAGATGATCCCGCAGCGCCCGTCCGAGGACCTGGACCGCCGTCCGGGCTTCGGCGCGACGCTGGCGACGATTCTGCTGCCGGTCGTGCTGATGCTGGTCAAGGCGCTGGTCGACATCGTGGTGGACGACCCCGGGAACGGCGTCCAGAAGGTCACCGATGTGATCGGCTCCCCGCTGATCGCGCTGCTCGCGGCCGTGATCGTGGGCATGTTCACCCTCGGCCGGGCGGCCGGGTTCACCAGGGGCCGCCTCTCCTCCACCGTGGAGAAGTCGCTCGCCCCGATCGCGGGTGTGCTGCTGATCGTGGGCGCGGGCGGCGGCTTCAAGCAGACGCTCATCGACGCCGGTGTCGGCCAGATGATCCTGGACTTCTCCGAGGACTGGTCGATCCCCGCCCTGCTGCTGGGCTGGCTGATCGCGGTCGCGATCCGGCTGGCGACCGGTTCGGCGACGGTGGCGACCATCTCGGCCGCCGGTCTGGTCGCCCCGCTGGCCGCGGACATGTCCACGCCCGAGGCGGCCCTGCTGGTCCTCGCCGTCGGCGCGGGTTCGCTCTTCTTCAGCCACGTCAACGACGCGGGTTTCTGGCTGGTGAAGGAGTACTTCGGCATGAACGTCGGCCAGACGGTCAAGACGTGGTCGCTGATGGAGACCATCATCTCCGTCGTCTCGCTGGTCTTCATCCTGCTGCTGTCGCTGGTGCTGTAGGCGCCGCGCCCGTACGCGGACACCCGCGGCCCCTTCCCGGGGGCCGCGGGTTCCGTCGTGTCCAGGGGTGCCGTGTCCAGGGGGTTCAGCGCGGGGCGGGGGTGTCCCCGGCCGCCTTCTCCAGCTGGAACGCCTCGTTGCCGAGTCCGATGCGCGCGTGCACGTCCGGCTTGACGGAACGCAGCACCGCGCCGTACACCAGCCCGCCGGCGAGGGCGAGGACGATGACACCGGGCAGCAGCCAGTTGAGTACGGACCCGGGGCCCGAGCCGACGAGTACGCCGAAGTCCCGGACGGTGAACACGGCGATGGTCAGCAGGGCGGTCCCCGCGAGGCCGGAGGCGACGAGCCGGGGGGCCTGGGCGCGGCCGGCGCCCCGGCGCACGAAGAACGCGATGACGGCGAAGGACGCCGCGGCCATCAGGACGATCACGCCGAGCGCCCCCACGTTGCCCATCCAGGTGAACAAATGGAGGACGGGCGCGGTGGGGTCACCGGCCGGCTTGTCGTCGGTGAGGGCGAAGGCCAGCACGATGACGGCGGACACCGCGGACTGGAGCACCGACCCGGTGGCGGGCGCGCCGCTGGTCCGGCTGGTCCGGCCGAAGGCCGCCGGCAGCAGCCCTTCGCGGCCCATGGCGAAGGCGTAGCGGGCGACCACGTTGTGGAAGCTGAGCAACGCGGCGAACATGCCGGTGACGAACAGGACGTGCAGCACGTCGGTGAAGGTGGAGCCGAGCCGGTCCTCGGTGAGCCCGAAGAGCATGCCCGGCCCTTCCTCCAGGGAGGTGCTGACCACGGAGCCGGGGCCGGCGGCGACGCTCAGGGCCCAGGAGCTGACGGCGAGGAAGAGCGCCGCGTAGCCGACGGCCAGGAACATCACCCGGGAGACGACGACCTGCGGGCGGCTGGTCTCCTCGGCGTAGACGGGGGCCTGTTCGAAGCCGACGAACGCGGCGATGCAGAAGCAGAGCGCGGTGCCCAGGCCCGCCCCGGTGAGAGTGCCGGGGTCGAATGCCTGCAGGGACAGGCCCTCGGGGCCGGGCTTCCCGACGGCGGCGATGTCGAAGACGACGACCAGGGCGCACTCGATGACGAGCAGCACGCCGAGCACCCTGGCGTTGAGGTCGATCTTCAGCCAGCCGAGCACACCGACGACGGCGACCGCCACCAGCGCGGGGATCCACCAGCTCAGCTCGGTGTCGAGGTAGGTGGCGAAGAGACCGGACACCTCGAAGCCGAGGATGCCGTAGATGCCGACCTGCATGGCGCTGTAGGCGACCAGGGCGACGAGCGAGGCCCCGGCGCCGGCTGTCGGGCCGAGGCCGCGGGCGATGTAGGCGTAGAAGGCGCCGGCGTTGTGGACGTGCCGGCTCATCTCGGCGTATCCGACGCCGAACAGCATCAGGACGATGCCGAGGATGACGTACAGCAGGGGCTGCCCCACGATGCCCATCACGCCGAAGACGGTGGGCATCACCCCGGCGACGACCATCAGGGGGGCGCTCGCGGCGAGGACGGAGAGCAGCAGCCCCGGGGTACCGAGCCGGTCCGCGCGCAGGGCGCGCTCCTCCCCCTTGTAGGTGCTGATGCCGCCGGTGCCGGCGTCGCGCGGTGTCTTCCCGGTACCGGGCGCGCCGGTCCGTGTGCTGCCTGTCGGCATGGCGGGGTGGTCCCTTCGTCGGGGGAACGGGCGGGTCGCGGTGTGTACGGGCGCCGGTCCCGGTCTGTCGCGTGCGGGGTCAGGGGGCGCCCAGGGCATGGGCGCGGGCGGCGACGAACGCGGGGTAGGGGTCGCGCCCCGCGTACGACCAGGGGGCCTCGGTGGCGTGCGGGCCGATGCGGTGGAAGAGGGCGGCGGCCTCGGCGGACCGGCCTTCGCAGACCTTGGCGTGGGCGAGGAAGTTGAGGTCGGTGTGGTGGCGGGGGTGGTCCTCGCGCTCCCACTCCAGCCACCAGTCGAAGGCCGCCTTCATGACCTGCCGGGCCCGGCGCCCGGTCCAGTGGCCGGAGGCCGCGGGGTCGCCGGGCGCGCTGCCCTCGGCGGCCATGACACGGTAGCGCTCGGCGTGCGCGACGACGGGGAGCACCGCGAGCGGGGAGTCCGCGGGGGCGTGTTCGGCGGCCCACGCGGCGAAGTCGTACACCTGGTGGAGCGGGTCGCTGCCGGAGCCCGCTTCGGCGAGCCGGGCCGTCATCAGGTGGTGCGCCTGGTGGTGCTCGGGGTGGCGGGAGCGGATCTGCTCGAAGTGCGCGCTGACGGTGTCCTGGGTGCCGTGGGTGCGGTCCAGGGTCATCAGGCCGAGCCAGGGGGTGGGGTCGGCGGGGGCGAGGGCCGCGGCGGCCAGGCATGCCTCGCGGGCTCTGTCCCGTTCGGCGGGCCGGGCCTTGGGCCGTAAGGAACGCAGGACGTCGGCGCAGGCCAGGAGCGTGGTGGCGTCCGGGCTGCCGGGTTCGGCGAGCAGCCAGTCACGGGCCCATCCGGCGGCGGACGGAACCCCGGCCAGGACCATCACGCGGTGGCCCCGGCGGTCCCAGTCGGTGCCGGTCGCGGCGAGCAGGGCGCGGGCCCCGGTCCATCTGCCCTGGGCGAACCGGTGCCGTACCTCGATGAGTTCGCCGTCGCCGAGCGCCGGGTCGAAGCTGTGGGCCGAGCGCCCCGCCTTGCGGCGGGCGCGGCCCAGGGGCGGCGGAGGCGGAGACATCCGCGGGTTCCTTTTCGGCTTCGGCGCGCTGTGCGGGCGGATCGGGGTGCGGGGTGGTTCGGTGGTCAGGAGTCCGGTGTTCGATGCTCTGTGCGAGCAGTTGATCGCGCACAGCAAAGCGGTAGGTGCCGTTCGGCGTCAAGGACGACTTTCACCCAACCGGCTCGCGGATGTGGCCGGTTGGCGGACCGAGGAGGGCGTCCGGGGGTATCGGCGCAGCTGACCGGGGCACGGGAGCCGTGGGGTGCCCGGGGCGGACGGGGCGGAAGTGACGCGCACCACACCCGGAGTCGGGCCCTTCGGGCACGGACAGGGGCCCGGAGGGCATGCGTACGGCCCGGGAGTGCACGGGCACGGCCCGGGAAGTGCGCCACGTACAGGCCCCGGGGAGCGCGCACGCGAGGCCCGGGAAGTGCGCACGTACGGGCCCGGACGGCGCACACGGATCCGGCGCGGGGCGCGGACGGCACCACGCGCGCCTGGCCCCGTGCGCAGGGGCGCGGGAGCCGGCCTGGGAAGAAGCCCTTTCCGCCCGGGGCCTCGGGCCGGGGTTTTTGGCCCGGGGTCCCCGGCCCAGGGTCCCCGGTCCGGAGTCCTCGGTCCGGAGCCCTCAGGCGGTGGCCGCGGCCGCCGCCCGCCCCGCCGCGCGGCCGGAGAAGACGCAGCCGCCCAGGAAGGTGCCCTCCAGGGAGCGGTAGCCGTGGACGCCCCCGCCGCCGAAGCCCGCCGCCTCGCCGGCCGCGTAGACGCCGGCCAGCGGGGTGCCGTCCTCGGTCAGGACCCGGGAGGACAGGTCCGTCTCCAGGCCGCCCAGCGATTTGCGGGTCAGGATGTTGAGCCGTACGGCGATGAGCGGGCCGGCCGCGGGGTCGAGGATGCGGTGGGGCCTGGCCGTACGGATCAGCTTGTCGCCCAGGTAGGTACGGGCGCCCCGGATCGCCGTGATCTGGAGGTCCTTGGTGAACGGGTTGGCGATCTCCCGGTCGCGTGCGGTGACCTCGCGGCGCAGCTCGTCCTCGTCGATCAGGCCGTCGCCGGTCAGCGCGTTCATGCCGCGGACCAGCGCGCCCAGGTCCTTCTCCACGACGAAGTCCGCGCCCCGGTCCATGAACGCCTTGACGGGCCCGGGGACGTCGGCGCGGGCCCGGCCGATCACGCCGCGGACGGACCTGCCGGTCAGGTCCGGGTTCTGCTCGGACCCCGAGAGGGCGAACTCCTTGCCGATGATCTTCTGGTCGAGCACGAACCAGGTGTACTCGTATCCGGACCGCATGATGTGTTCGAGCGTCCCCAGGGTATCGAAGCCCGGGAAGAGCGGCACGGGGAGCCGTTTGCCGCGCGCGTCCAGCCAGAGGGACGACGGGCCGGGCAGGATCCGGATGCCGTGCCGGGCCCAGATCGGGTTCCAGTTCTCGATGCCCTCGGTGTAGTGCCACATCCGGTCGCGGTTGATGTGGCGGGCGCCGGCCTTCTCCGCGACGCCCAGCATCAGGCCGTCCACATGGGCGGGGACGCCTGACAGCATCTTCTCCGGCGGGGTCCCCAGCCGGTCCGGCCACTGGGCGCGTACGAGGTCGTGGTTGCCGCCGATGCCGCCGGAGGTGACGATCACGGCCTGCGCCCGGAACTCGAAGGCGCCGGTGACCTCACGGCTGCTCGCGGTGCCCCGCTCGGCGCCGCTGGGCTCCAGCACCTCGCCGGAGACCGTGTCGGTCACCCCGGCGGTGCGGCCCAGCCGGGTCACCCGGTGGCGGAACTCCAGGCGGACGAGCCCCTTGGCCACACCCTCGCGCACCCGGCGCTCGAAGGGCGCGACGAGGCCGGGGCCGGTCCCCCAGGTGATGTGGAAGCGGGGGACGGAGTTCCCGTGGCCGCCCGCGTCGTAGCCGCCGCGCTCGGCCCAGCCGACGACCGGGAAGAACCGGACCCCCCGGGCGTGCAGCCAGGAGCGTTTCTCACCGGCCGCGAAGTCGACGTACGCCTCGGCCCACCGCCGGGGCCAGTGGTCCTCCTTGCGGTCGAAACCCGCGGTGCCGTACCAGTCCTGGAGGGCGAGTTCGCGGCTGTCCTTGATCCGCAGGCGCCGCTGCTCGGGTGAGTCGACGAGGAAGAGGCCGCCGAAGGACCAGTGGGCCTGCCCGCCGATGGACTGCTCGGGTTCCTGGTCCACCAGGATCACCGTCCGGCCCGCGTCGACGAGTTCGGCGGTGGCGACCAGCCCCGCAAGCCCTGCCCCGATCACGATCACGTCAGCGTCGTACGCCATGGGTGGTGTCCTCCGGGGGGCGATGCGGGAAGCGCGGGAGATACGGGACGTACGAGCGGTGCGGAACGTACGGGCGGTGCAGGACGTGCGGGACGTGCGGGACGTGCGGGCGGTGGGCGGGCCCGCAAGTTACCGGTGCGTCAGATCTTCGGTACCACCGGCCCCTCCCGTCAACCGTTCCGCCGGGAGCGGCTTCACGGATCCTGCGCGTTCCCGGGGCTATCGTCGGACCGTGTCCTTGCTGGTCGTCCTGCTCTCCCTCGGCGCCGCCTGCTGTCTGGGCCTCGGTTTTGTCCTGCAACAGGCCGCGGCCCGCACCGCGCCTCCCGGTGACTTCCTCTCCCCCCGGCTGCTGCTCGACCTCATGCGGGTCCCGAGCTGGCTCGCCGGAATCGGTCTGATGATCTGCGGAATGGTCCTCGGCGCATTCGCGCTGGGGCAGGGAGAGGTGTCGGTCGTCGAGCCTCTGATGGCCACCAACCTGCTGTTCGCGATGGGCCTCTCCCGGTGGCTCACCGGCCAGCGGCTCGGCCGGCAGGGCTGGGGCGGGCTGTGGCTGCTGGCGGGCGGGGTCGCCCTGTTCCTGCTGGCGGGCCGCCCGTCCGGCGGCGAGGCGGTGACGGAGCCCTTGCGGCGCTGGCTGGTGATCGGCCTGGTGGCCGGGCTCTCGTTGCTGCTGACGGCGTTCGCCCGCCACCCCCGGGCGCCCGCGACTCCCGCGCTGCTCGGTCTGGCGGGTGGTCTGCTGTACGGACTCCAGGACGCCCTGACCCGGGTCTGCACCCTGCGGCTGAGCGAGGGCGGGTGGGGGGCGCTGTTCACCAGCTGGGAGCCGTACGCCCTGGTCGTCATGGGCGTCACCAGCCTGATCATGGTCCAGAGCGCCTTCGAGGCGGGGCCGCTGCGGGTGTCCCTCCCTCCGCTCACCGCCGCCCAGCCGCTCGCCGGGATCGTGTGCGGCATCGGTTTCCTGGGCGACCAGGTGCGTACCGACGCCGCCGCCCTGGCCTGGCAGGCGGTGGGACTCGCCGCGATCGTGACGGGGATCGTGCTGCTCGGCCGGCACCCGGCGATGCCCGCCGGGAAGAACGGGACGGGACACGGTTCCACGGCCGCGGACGCGGTGAGGTTGGATGGAGGGCATGAATCCGGCTGACGAGATCCTGGACATCGTCGACGAGAACGACGAGGTCGTCGGGCAGGCGCCACGCGGTGAGGCGACCGCACGCGGCCTTCGCCACCGCTGCGTCTTCATCGAGGCCCGGGATCCGGAGGGCCGGATCTTCGTGCACCGCAGGACGTCCGCCAAGGCGGTCTTCCCCTCGTACTACGACATGTTCGTCGGCGGGGTCGTGGGTGCGGGCGAGACCTACGGCGACGCGGCCCTGCGCGAGGCCGGCGAGGAACTGGGCGTCCCGGGGCTCCCCCGGCCCGAACCGCTGTTCAAGTTCCTCTACGAGGACGGCGAGCACCGCTGGTGGTCGTACGTCCACCAGGTGCGGTGCGCGCTCCCGGTGCGCCCGCAGGTGGAGGAGGTCGCCTGGCACGCCTTCCTGAGCGACGGGGAACTGGAGCACCGGCTGGGCGACCGGCTGTGGGTGCCGGACGGGCTGGAGGCCTACCACCGGCTCCGCGCCTTCCGCGCCGGCCGGGCGGGACGGACGGCGGGACCGGCGGCGTGAGCGGCACGGACGGGGGCACGGACAGCACCGGCGGGACGGACGACGGGACCGGCGGCACGGGGGCGCGGGGCGGTTTCGCGCGGGGGCTGCGCCTGTGGTTCGCCCCCGAGGGGATCCGCGAGGAGGGCGACACCCCGGACTACCGTTTCTCGCTGGCCAACGAGCGCACGTTCCTGGCCTGGATCCGGACGGCGCTGGCGCTGATCGGCGGTGGTTTCGCAGTCGACCAGTTCCTGCCCCGTCTGACCTCGGCGGTGCGGTCCGGGCTCGCGCTCGCCCTGCTGGTGGCCGGGGTGCTGTGCGCGCTGCGGGCCGTGAACCACTGGGTACGGTGCGAACGCGCGATGCGGCGCGGCGAGGATCTGCCGGTGTCCCGGTTCCCGGTGCTGCTGAGCCTGGCCGTCGGTGTGGTGGCCCTGGCGATGGTGGTGGTGGTCCTGTTCGGCTGGGAGGGCCGGTGACCGGCGCGCCCCGGGATCCCGGGCTCCAGCCGGAGCGGACCCGGCTGGCGTGGCGGCGTACGACGCTGTCCTGCACGGTGGTGGCGCTGCTCGGGGTACGCCAGGCCCTTCAGGGCGGGGCGGGTGCGGCCGGGGCGGTCGCCGTGGCGCTGAGCCTGCTGGCATGGCTGGGGTTCCTGCGGACCGCGCACCGGCGGATGGCGTCGATGGAAGCCGCCGAGCCGGGCCCGCTGGGGCCGCGCCGGGCGCTGACGGTCGCGGTGTGCACGGTCGCGCTGGCGGTGTTCGCCGCCGCGATGCTGTACTGACGGCCGCGGCGGGGCCTGTGGCCGGGGGCGGGGCCTGTGGCCGGGGGCCGCGCCGCCCGGGAGGCGCCCCGGCGCCGGCCCGGTTCAGGCGTCCCAGTCCACCGTGACGACGACCTTGCCGCGGGCGCGGCCCTCCTCGTTGAGGCGGTATGCCTCGGCGGCCTGTTCCAGCGGGAAGGTCCGGGCCACGCGGACGGAGACGATGCCCTGCTCGGCGAGGCCCGCCAGGTGCGCGAGGTCGTCGGCGTCGGGCCGGACGTAGGCGTAGCGCCCGCCGTAGGAGAAGACCTCGGCGTCCGCGATCGAGGCGAGCCGGCCGCCCGGGGCGAGCGTGTCGGCGGAGACGCGGAGCGCCTCGCCGCCGACGGTGTCGAACGCGGCGTCGAAGCCGTCCGGGGCCAGGGCGCGCAGCCGTCCGGCCAGTCCGTCGCCGTACTCCACGGGTTCCCCGCCGAGCCCGGTCACGTAGTCGTGGTTGTGGGGGCTCGCGGTCCCGACGACCCGGCAGCCGGCGTGCCGGGCCAGCTGGACGGCGAGCGAGCCGACCCCGCCGGCCGCGGCGTGCACGAGGATCCTCTCGCCGGGCTGGATCCTCAGGACCTTGTGGAGCACCTGGTAGGCGGTCAGTCCGGCGAGCGGCAGACCGGCGGCCTCCTCGAAGCCGACGCTGAGCGGTTTGCGGGCGAGGGTGCGCACGGGGGCGGCGACGTACTCGGCGAAGGTGCCGCGGGAGAGGAAGTCCTCGCGTACGTAGCCGATGACCTCGTCCCCGACCTCGAACTCGTCGACGGCGGCGCCCGGCTGCACGACGACCCCGGAGACGTCCCAGCCGGGGACGACCGGGAAGACGGCCTCCAGTGTGCTGCGGAGGTAGCCTTCGCGGGCCTTCCAGTCGACCGGGTTCACGGCGGCGGCCCGTACCTTCACCAGGACCGTGTCGGGGCCGACCTTCGGGTCGGGCCGCTCACCGTACTCCAGGACGCCGGCCGAGCCGTACCTGCTGTAGCTGATCGCCTTCATGTTCCGACCATCCGCGCGGCCCGGGGCGCCCGCAACTCAGCCCCTCTCACCAGCGCGGGACGGCCGGGGCCACCCAGTCGGGGTCGGCCTTGCGCATGGCCGCGGCGTCGTCGCGGGCGCGCATCGTGCCGTCGTCGTCCAGCCAGCGGCGGTGCAGGTCCGCGAGCCGGTCGCGGTCGAGTTCCACCCCGAGTCCGGGGGCGTCGGACACGGTGAGGAAGCCGTCCTGGAAGGTGTGGCGGGTGGTGAGGACGTCCTCGCTCTGCCAGGGGTAGTGGGTGTCGCAGGCGTGGCCGAGGCCGGGCACGGTGGCGGCGACGTGGTTCATCGCCGCCAGGCTGATGCCGAGGTGGGTGTTGGAGTGCATGGAGAGCCCCACGCCGAAGGTCCGGCAGATCGCGGCCAGTTCGCGGGTGCGGTGCAGTCCGCCCCAGTAGTGGTGGTCGGACAGGACGACCTGGACGGCGTCCCGGGCGAGGGCCTCGGGCAGCTCGGCGAGGGTCGTGACGCACATGTTGGTGGCGAGCGGCAGGTCCGTGCCCGCCGAGACCTCCGCCATCGCCGGGATACCGCTCGCCGGGTCCTCCAGGTATTCGAGTACGTCCTTCAGCCGGCCGGCCACGTGGAGGGAGGTCGCGACCGACCAGGCTCCGTTGGGGTCCAGCCGCAGCGCCTGCCCGGGGAACGCTTCGGCGAGCGCGCAAACGGCGGCGATCTCCTCGTCGGGCGGGAAGACCCCGCCCTTCAGCTTGAAGGAGCCGAAGCCGTGCTCGCGGGCGAAGCGCCGGGCCTGGGCGACGATTCCGGCGGGGTCGAGCGCGGCGCCCCAGTCGTCCTTCTCGCCGCTGCCGCCGGGGTGGGCGGCCCAGCGGTAGAAGAGGTAGGCGCTGTACTCGACCCGGTCGCGGACCTTGCCGCCGAGCAGGGCGTGCACCGGGAGGCCGAGGGTCTTGCCGAGGGCGTCCAGACAGGCCACCTCGAACCCGGAGACGACCGAGAGCCGCAGCTTCCCGGCGTTCCGGACGCCGCGCAGTCCGCCGGCGTCCACCCCCTCGTCAGCCGTGCGTGAGTCACCGCACACCTGGTCGGCCAGGGTGAAGAGGCCGTTCACATCGCTGACCGGGCGGCCGACGAGCGCGCGGGCCAGCGACTCGGCGGGCTCCAGGTAGGCGCCGTCGCCGTAGGTCTCGCCGACTCCGGTCACCCCGCCCCGGGTGACCACCTCCACCACGAGCCGCGGGGTGTACGGCTGGTGGACGCCCTGGGTGTTCAGCAGGGGCGGGTCGGCGATGAGGATCGGGGTCAGCCGGACGTCGTCGATCAGCAAGGCGGTATCCATACATGAACCCTATTCAGCAGTGCGACCGTCCACCAGGGTGCGCGCACAGATCACGCATCGATTCCGGGCGGGCACTGGACGACATACCGACTGGTCGGCATCATGGTGCCGACCGTTCGACCGCCCCCGGAGGTAGCCGCCATGAGCCCAGTCCACCCGCCAGGTCTCGATCTCGGCCTGTTGCGCGGACACCTCGACCGGGAGCGGCCGGGGCTGGTGAACGGACCGCTCGAAGCCCGGCTGATCGAGGGCGGGCGCTCGAACCTGACGTACGTCGTGACGGACGGCACCGGGCGCTGGGTCGTCCGCAGGCCGCCGCTGGGCCATGTCCTGGCCACCGCGCACGACATGAAGCGCGAGCACCGGGTGATCAGCGCCCTGCACCCGACGGCCGTCCCGGTGCCGGAGCCGGTCCTGCTCTGCGAGGACGAGACGGTCATCGGCTCGCAGTTCTACGTCATGGAGTACGTGGAGGGCACTCCCTTCCGTACGGCCGAGCAGCTGGCGCCGCTGGGGGCCGAGCGGACCCGGGCGGCCGTGCTGGGGCTCGTGGACACCCTGGTGGACCTGCACGCGGTGGACCCCGGGGAGGCCGGCCTCGCTGACTTCGGGCGGCCCGAGGGCTTCCTGGACCGGCAGCTGCGCCGCTGGGGCAAGCAGCTGGACGCCTCCCGCAACCGGGAGCTGGCCGGCATCGACGAGCTGCACGCCTCGCTCGGCCGGGACCTGCCCTCCTCCCCCGCCCCCACCGTGGTCCACGGCGACTACCGCCTGGACAACGTGCTGATCGGCGCGGACGACCGGATCAAGGCGGTCCTGGACTGGGAGATGTCCACGCTCGGTGATCCGCTGACCGACCTCGGCCTGCTGGTGATGTACAGCTCCGACCTGGGCCTGCCCGAGTCGCCGGTCTCCACGACCAGCGGGGCCGCGGGCCACCCCGCCCCCGCCGAGCTGATCGAGCGCTACGCCGCCCGGTCCGGCCGGGACACCTCCGCCCTCTCCTGGTACACGGCCTTCGCGTGGTTCAAGCTGGCCGTGATCCTGGAGGGCATCCACTACCGCTACACCCTGGGCCGGACGGTCGGCGCCGGCTTCGACCGTATCGGCGATCTGGTCCCCGTCTTCATCGCGCACGGCCTCACCACCCTCCAGGAAGGCTGATCCACCTCATGGACTTCGCATTCGACGCCCGTACCGAAGAGCTGCGCACCCGGCTGCTCGCCTTCATGGACGAGCACGTGTACCCGGCCGAGCCGGTCGCCGAGGAGCAGCGCGCGCGGCTCGCGTCCCCCTGGGACACCCCGCAGGCCGTCGAGGACCTCAAGGCGGAGGCGCGGCGGCAGGGGCTGTGGAACCTCTTCCTGCCGGACGCGGAGTACGGCGCCGGGCTGACCAACCTCCAGTACGCGCCGCTGGCCGAGATCTCCGGCCGCAGCCCGCACCTGGCGCCGACCGCGCTGAACTGCGCGGCCCCGGACACCGGGAACATGGAGGTGCTCTTCCAGTTCGGCTCCGAGGCGCAGAGGAAGCAGTGGCTGGAGCCGCTGCTGGCCGGGGAGATCCGTTCGGCGTTCGCGATGACGGAGCCCGAGGTGGCCTCCTCGGACGCCACGAACATCGAGACCCGGATCGAGCGCGACGGTGACCACTACGTCGTCAACGGCCGCAAGTGGTACATCTCCGGGGCGATGAACCCGGACTGCGCGGTCTTCATCGTGATGGGCAAGACGGACCCGGACGGCGAGGACATCCGTCGCCAGCAGTCCATGATCCTGGTGCCGCGCGACACCCCGGGCGTGGAGGTGCGCCGCGCGATGCGGGTGTACGGCTACGAGGACCACTCCCACGGCGGTCACGCCGAGGTCGTCTTCACCGACGTCCGGGTGCCCGCCTCGAACCTGATCGGTGAGGAGGGCGGCGGCTTCGCCATCGCCCAGGCCCGGCTGGGGCCGGGCCGTATCCACCACTGCATGCGGCTGATCGGGATGGCCGAGCGGGCGATCGAGCTGATGTGCGAGCGGGCGGTGTCCCGTACGGCCTTCGGCAAGCCGCTCGCCCAGCAGGGCGTCGTGCAGAACTGGATCGCGGACGCCCGGGTCACGGTGGAGCAGCTGCGGCTGCTGGTGCTGAAGACCGCCTGGCTGATGGACACCGTGGGCAACCGGGGCGCGCACACCGAGATCCAGGCCATCAAGATCGCCACCCCGCGCGCGGTGGTCTCGCTCCTGGACCAGGCGGTGCAGCTGTACGGCGCGGGCGGGGTCAGCCAGGACACCCCGCTCGCCGAGCTGTGGGCGTCGGCGCGGACCCTGCGGCTGGCCGACGGTCCGGACGAGGTGCACCAGCGCTCGCTGGCGCGCCGGGAGATCAAGAAGTACCTCTGACCTCGCGGCGGGTCACGGCCGGGCCCTCGGCGGGCCCGGCCGGCCGTCATTTGCCGAAGCGCCTCTCCCGGTTCGCGTACGAACGCAGGGCGCGCAGGAAGTCCACGTGCCGGAAGGCCGGCCAGTAGCAGTCCACCCAGTGCATCTCGGCGTACGCGGACTGCCAGAGCAGGAAGCCGGAGAGCCGCTGCTCGCCGGAGGTCCGGATGATGAAGTCGGTGTGGTCGGCGGTCGGCGAGTACAGGTGCCGGGAGATGTCGTCGATGTCGAACCGCTCGGCCAGTTCGGCGGGGTCGCCGCCGGCCGCGATGTGCTCCTGGAAGGCGCTCTTCACCGCGTCGACGATCTCGCGCCGGCCGCCGTAGCCGACCGCGACGTCCACCTTGGGGCCGCCGCGTCCGGCCGTCGTGGCGGTGGCCTCCTTGAGCACCCGGGCGCTGGCGCCGGGCAGCATGTCCAGGGAGCCGATCACCTGGACCTCCCAGGGGCGGCCCTCGGCCGTGATGTCCCGGACGGTCTGCTCGATGATCTCGATCAGCGGGCCGAGCTGCTCGGCGGGTCGGCCGAGGTTGTCGTCGGAGAGCATGAAGAGGGTGACCCGCTCGATCCCCGCGGCGGTGCACCAGGTGAGGAACTCCGTCACCTTGGCCCCGCCGGCCCGGTAGCCGTCGCGGACGTCCGCGAGGCCCTCCTTCCGGGCCCAGCGGCGGTTGCCGTCGAGCATGATCCCGACGTGCTGGGGGCGCGGCAGCCCCGCCAGCCCGGTGGCCAGCCGTCGCTCGTACACCGCCTCGATGGGCCTGCGGAGGAACAGCGGGAGGAGCTTCATCGACCATCTCCGTCGTGTGGTGGCGGCCTCGGCGGGCCTTACCAGGGCCGTCACGCCGCTCCCGGCGGGCGGATCCAACGGCGGTACACAACAGGTTACTTGACCATCCGGAGGTGTCGCTTCCGGGGTCGGGCGCTGACATCGCGCCCCGGCGGGCCGTGGCCCTCAGGGGCGCAGGGCGCGCAGCAGCAGGTCCGCGAGGTGGTCGGCGACCTCCTGGCGGCTGAGCGGGCCGGCCGGGCGGTACCAGGTGGACAGGTGGTGGACCGAGCCGAAGTGGTAGTCGACGACCAGGTCGGCGGGGGTGGCGGTGGAGAACACCCCGGCCCGCTGGCCCTCCTCGACCAGGGCGCGGAACCGCTCGTGGTAGCGGCGGCGCTCGGTGCGGACCTGCTTGTTCTTCTCCGGGCTCAGGTGGTGCATCGAGCGGAAGAAGATCGAGGCGTCGTCGAGGTTGTCGATGGTGGTGACCACCACGTCCGCCGCGGCCTCCCGCAGCCTCCGCTCGACCGGCGCGTCGGCCTGGGCGTAGGCGTCGAGGCGCTCCTGCTGGAGCCGCAGCACCCGGGCGTAGATCTCCTGGAGGAGGTCCTCCTTGGAGCCGAAGTAGTGGTAGAGGGCCCCCTTGGTGACTCCTGCCGCCTCGACGATCTCCTGGACCGAGGTGCGGTCGTAACCGCGCTCGGCGAAGAGCCGGGTGGCGGCGGCCAGCAGCCTCTGGGGAACGGGTGTGCCGTTCCCCTCCGTCGCCTTGGCCATTGCCGCCACCTGCCCTTTCGTCCTGTCCGGACCGTCTTGCGTCCTGTCCGGACCTCTTCGTACGCCGTCTAACGGGAGGAACGCAGTTCCCGCCTCAGGATCTTCCCACTCGCGGTCTTGGGCAGCTCCGTCAGGATCTCCACCTCGCGGGGGTACTTGTAGGCGGCGAGGCGCTCCCTGCAGTACGCGCTCAGTTCGGCGGGCTCCGCCTGTGCGCCGGGACGCAGGCTGACGTAGGCGCGGACGGTCTCGCCCCGGTAGGCGTCGGGGACGCCCACGACGGCCGCCTCGCGGACGGCGGGGTGGGTGTAGAGGACGTCCTCGACCTCCCGCGGCCACACCTTGAAGCCGGAGGCGTTGATCATGTCCTTCTTGCGGTCGACGACGTAGAGCCAGCCCGCGGTGTCCATGAAGCCGATGTCGCCGGTGCGCAGCTCCCCGTCCGGGAAGGCGGCCTCGGTGGCCTCGGGGAGGTTCCAGTAGCCGGAGACGACCTGCGGGCCGCGTACGGCTATCTCGCCCAGCTCGCCGAAGGGGACGTCGTCGCCCTTCTCGTCGATGATCCGCACCAGGGTGTCGGGGCCGGGGACGCCGACGGACAGGGTGCCGGAGACCGGGTCGACGGGGGCCTCGCGCTCCGGGGGCACGGCGGCGCAGGGCGCGGTGCACTCGGTGAGGCCGTAGCCGTTGCGGAGGTACGGGCCGAGGCCGTCGCGGAACTTCTCGACCAGGGCGGGCGGCAGCGGTGCGCCGCCGGAGGAGATCACCTGGAAGGAGGCGAAGTGCTCCCGGGTGGCCCCGGGGTGCGCGGCGAGCGCCATGAAGGCGGTGGAGGGCCCCACGGTGTAGGCGGGGCGGTGCTCGGCGAAGGCGTCCAGGACGACGCCCGGCTCGAAGCGGTAGGCCAGCACCAGGGTGCCCGCGTTGGCGACGCAGGCGGCGAGCTGGCAGACCATGCCGGTGATGTGGAAGAGCGGGGCGAGCGCGAAGTAGGCGGCCCCCTCCCCGATGGGGTGGCCGGTCCGCTGGCGCTCGGCGTTGACCATGATGTTGCGGTGGGAGTTCATGGCGCCCTTGGGGGTGCCGCTGGTTCCCGAGGTGTAGCTGATCAGCGCGGTGTCCGAGGCGGCCGGTCCCCTGCCCCCGGGCGCGGCGGTGCCCTTGCGGGCGACGGCCACCAGGTCGGCGGCCCGGTCGCCGGGGCCGGGCGCGGGGAGCCGCTCGAACCCGAGCACGCGGGGGTCGTCCGCGCTCTGCAGGTCGAGTTCGCAGGCGGTCAGGACGATGCGCACGCCGGGGGCGGCCTCGGCGGTGTCCCGCAGATAGGACTCCCAGGCCCGGTCGGAGCAGATGAGTGCGCTGATCCCGGCGTCCTTCAGGACGTGGCCGACCTCGCCGGACTTGTACATCGGGTTCAGCGGCACGACGGTGGCGCCGGCCTTCCAGGCGCCCAGCAGCGCGAGGACGAAGTGCGGGGTGTTCTGGAGCATGATCGCGACCCGGTCGCCGCGCTCCAGCCCTTCGGCCGCGAGGTGGCCGGCCACGGAGTCGGAGAGCGCGTCGGTCTCCCGGTAGCCGAGACGGCCGTCGAAGTAGGCGAGGGCGGTGCGGTCCGGGGCCCTGTCCGCGGCGGCGCGGAAGGCGTGGACCAGTGTCTCGGCCGGGTGGACGGGGGCCAGCTGCGCCTCGCTGAGCAGGGCGGTCCAGGGCCTGGCCGCGTAGATCGACCCGCTCATGCGCCGGTCCCCTCCCATGCGCGCTGGAGGCGGTTCATGCCGCCGATCCACCGGTCGGGGTCCTCGGCCCGGGCCCGGTAGTAGCCGGCGACCTCGGGGTGGGGCAGGACCAGGAAGCGGTTCTGCTCCATGGCGTCGAACAGGGCGTCGGCGACGGCCTCCGGCTCGATCGCGGTGGGCGCGAGCACCAGGTCGCCGGCGGAGCCGGACGCGGTGAGCATGTCCGTGCGTACGCCCTGCGGGCAGATCGCGTGGACCTTGATCCCGCGGTGCCGGTAGGTCAGCGCGAGCCATTCGGCGAAGGCGACGGCGCCGTGCTTGGTGACGCTGTACGGGGCCGCGCCGATCATGGTGAGCAGGCCCGCGGCCGAGGCGGTGGAGACGAAGCGGCCGCTGCCGCGCTCCAGCCAGCCGGGCAGCAGCGCCCTGGCCGCGCGCACGTGGGCCATCACGTTGACGTCCCAGGCCCTGGCCCAGACGTCCTCCTCGGCGAAGGCGTCGCCGCCGGAGGCGAGGCCGGCGTTGGCGCAGTAGACGTCCACCGTCCCGCCGAGGGCCTCGCGGGCCGCGTCCACGATGCCGGAGGCGTCGCCGGCCACGACGGTGCCGCCGATCTCGTCGGCGAGCGCCTTCACGCGGTCCCCGTCGAGGTCGTTGACGACGACCCGGGCACCCTCCGCGGCGAATCTGCGGGCCAGCGCGGCGCCGATGCCGCCGCCCGCCCCGGTCACCACTACGCCCGCGCCCTGCACCGTACCCATGCGCCTCCGCCTCTCCTGTCCGTCCTGCGGGCAGACTAACCAGTCGGTATGTGATCGGGGAAGGGGTTCGGGGCAGGACTGGGAACCTGCCCAGCCGGAGGCGTTCCGCGCCGCCGCCGGCCGCGCTAGCGTGCATGGCCATGACAGTCGGCGCGATCATGGAGGTAGTGGGATGACCCTGTCCAGACGTGGTGTGCTGGCCGTCGGCGGTGCGGTGGGGGCGCTCGCGGTCACCGCGGCCCAGGCCGGTCCCGCCGCGGCCTCCCCGGGCCGCGGCCCCGGCCGCCCCGGTGTGCGTACGGGCTTCGAGCGGCTGGCGGCCGACGGGTACCGGCTGCTGGCGGGGCAGAAGGCGGGGGTGGTCACCAACCCGACGGGCGTCACCTCGGACGTGCGGCACATCGTGGACGTGATGCACCCCGACGACCGGGTGGAACTGACCGCGGTCTTCGGCCCCGAGCACGGCTTCCGGGGCACCGCGCAGGCCGGCGGCTCGGAGGGGCGGTACGACGACCCGGCGACCGGTCTGCCCGTCCACGACACCTATCTGAAGAGCGGTCAGGCGCTGGCGGACGTCTTCACCGCGTCCGGGGTGGACACGGTCGTCTTCGACATCCAGGACGCCGGGTCCCGCTTCTACACGTACATCTGGACGCTGTACGACTGCATGGAGGCGGCGGCGCTCGCGGGGAAGCGGTTCGTGGTGCTGGACCGGCCGAACCCGGTGGCCGGGCGGGCCGCTTCGGGGCCGGTGCTGGACCCGGCGTTCGCGACGTTCGTGGGGCGCCGGGAGATCGCCCAGGCGCACGGGATGACGGTCGCCGAGCTGGCGCTGCTGTTCGCCGGGGAGTTCCTGACCGAGCGGCCCGTGGAGCTGGAGGTGGTGAGGATGTCGGGCTGGCGGCGCTCGGACTTCTTCGACGCCACCGGCCTGCCGTGGGTGCCGCCCAGCCCGAACATGCCGACGCCGCAGACGGCGCTGGTCTATCCGGGCACCTGTCTGTTCGAGGGCACCAACCTGTCGGAGGGCCGGGGCACGACCCGCCCGTTCGAACTGCTGGGCGCGGAGGGGATCGACCGCCGGTGGGCGGCCGCGGCGAACGCGCTGGAGCTGCCGGGCGTGACGTTCCGGGAGGCGTATTTCACGCCGTCCTTCTCGAAGTTCCAGGGCAGGACGGCCGGCGGGGTGCAGCTGCACGTCCACGACCGGGAGTCCTTCGACCCGGTACGTACGGGGATCGGGCTGCTGGTGACGGCGAAGCGGACCTGGAGCGGCTTCGCCTGGCGCGCGGACCACTGGATCGACAAGCTCACCGGGAGCACCCTGGTCCGCACCATGATCGACGCGGGTGCGGACACGGACGAGGTGGTGGGCGCCTGGGAGGCGGACCTGGCCGCGTTCCGGAAGGTGCGGCGGGAGTACCTGCTGTACCGGTGAGGCGTTTGGGGCGGCCGGGCGGTCCGGGCCGCCCCCGGGCGTCCCGGCGGGCGGGTCAGGCGGGGCCGGGTGAGGCCAGGTCCATCTCGCCGAGGTTCTCGCCGTCCTCGGTCAGCCCCCGCCACCGGTAGCCCAGGCGCAGGTAGAACTCCTGCGGCCCGCCCTCCCCGGAACGCCAGGTCACGGTGGACAGCGTGCCGCCCCGCCGGCGGATCTCGTCGTTCACGGCTGTGACGGCGAACCGGCCGTACCCCCGGCCCTGTTCGCCGGCGGCGACGGCCAGCCGCCAGAGCCCGGAGCGCGCCGGGGCCCCGGGGACGCCCCGGTCGTAGGCGAAGGGGATGCCGAAGAAGGCCATCACGAAGCCCACCGCGCGGTCCCCGTCGCAGATCAGCCGGGGCCAGGCGACGTCCGGGTGGACATACGCCTCGGCGATCGAGCGGGCGACCGGGGCCACGAACCCCTCCTGGCCCGGGGCCACTTCCAGCCGGCAGGCGTCGAGCACGTTGTCCGGGGTGAGTTCTTCGAGGCGTACGGTCGCTTTCATGATCCGGACCGTATCCGCGCACCGTGAGGCCCGGCCACCGGATATCCGGCGGCCGGGCCGGGGCCGCGCCGGCGGCTACCGGTGCGAGGGGAACTCCACGACCTGCTGGTAGGTCGGGCGGTTCTGCCAGTGGATCGTCTTGTGGCCGATCCCGCCCAGGGCGCGGTGGACGATGGCGTCGCCGCACCACTGGTCCCCGGCCTCGCAGCTGTCGTCGCCCGGGTAGACCTCCGTGGCGGGTGCGGCGGCCGCCTGCTTCAGGGTGGTCAGCAGCGCGTCACGGCAGGCGCTCAGGTCGCCGTTGCCGCAGTACGTCCTGGCCAGCGGTCCCTTGACGGTCTGTCCGAGCACCTGGCGCAGGTCCTTGTCGGCGAAGCCCCACCAGCCGTACTGGAAGGCGGAGCCGCTGTGCGCCCCGCTCGGCCCGTGGCTGGCCGCCGGGGACTCGTCGGTGGCCAGGCTCGCGGTGAGCGCCGCGTACAGGTCGTCACCGAGTCCGGGGCGGAACTCCGCCTCGACGAGCTCCGGCCACCACGCGTCCATGATCCGGACCGCGTCCGCGTGCGTATACGTGTGCGATCCCGGGGCGGTCTCCTTGCGCTGGGCGCCGGCCGCCCGCCAGGAGTCCAGCTGCTGCACCACCGTGTTCAGGGCCGGGTCGGTGACCGGCTGGGAGCGGATGACCTTCAGGAGTTCCGGCAGCAGTTGCTCGCCCCGCAGGTCGGTGAGGGCGGCCTCCTCCATGGCCCGGGTCAAAGACGCCCGGGTCACCCCGCCGTCGGCGACGAGCGCGGCCACCCGGTCGTCGAGCAGGTCGCCGCGGTGCACCGCGCCGAAGCCGAACGCGGCGGTGGAGTAGTCCTTCGCCTGCCGGTTGTTCCAGGAGATGTAGTAGTCCTGGCCGCTGGAGTGCGGGTGCTGGGCGAACGGCGTGTAGTCGGTGGTGTTGGCGGCCGGGTCGAAGCCCTGCCACTCGTACGCCTTCTCGGCCTTCACCGGCAGCGCCGCGTCCACCCCGGGGGCGCGCACCGGGTTCATGCCGCTGTTGTAGTACGCGGTGGTGCGGGAGTCGGCGTAGAACCAGTTGAAGGCGTAGTCGATGTGGGAGGCCGCCTGCTGGAAGGAGGCCGCGTCGGTGACGTACGCCGGGTCGTTGAGCATCTGGAAGCCGATGATCGAGTCGGCCTCGTGGCGGTAGGTGGTGCGCAGCGAGGTGTAGGCGACGGGCTTGCCGCCGACCGTGGCCCGGTGGGTGAGGACGCCGTAGCGGGTCCGCCACACCTGCATCCGGTAGGAGCCCTCGGCGGTGGAGTCCGCGACGGTGGGCTTCCAGGAGTTGGTGCGCTCCATCTTCTCCATCGCGGTGCAGGTGCCCCGGTAGAGGTAGTGGGCGGAGTTCTTGGACGGCGCGGAGCCGTCGGGTTCGCAGAGTTCGACGGCGTAGGTGTCGGTGATGTCCTGCGCGGCCGAGGTGGCGCTCCAGGCGTAGTCCTGGCCGCGGCCCATCTGGACGTACATGCCGACCCCGGCGAAGGAGACGCCGCGGGCGCTGATCCCCGGGCCCTGGAGCTCCTGGAGCATCATCAGCTGCGGGGCGAAGTAGCCGGTCTGGGGGCCGAAGACGGCGACGGGGTTGCCGCTCGCGGTGTGCTTCCCGGCGACCAGCAGGGCGTTGGACATGCCGCGCTTGGCCGCACCGTCGCCGGAGCCGGGCAGGGAGCCCTCCGGGATGACGCCGTCGTCGTACATCCCCTGGGCCGGCTTCAGGTCCGCCGGGGCGTCGACGGGGTCCTTCCTGTTTGTGCCCGCCGAGCCGGTGCGGTCGTGGATCAGCGGTTCGGCGGTGACGGAACCGGCGTCGGGCAGGGCGGTGCCGCGTGCCCGGTCGGGCTTGGTGGCGTACGGGAAGGAGGTGCCGTCGTGGACGGTCAGGACGGCCTCGGGGTCGTTGCGCTGGCGGAAGGACTCCCAGACCCGGGTGCCCTCCTCCAGCCCGTACTTCTGCTGGGCGGCGAGCAGGGAGAGCGCGGCCTGGACCTCGCCGCCGCCTCCCCCGCCGAACTGCCCGCCGACGACGGAGGCGATCGATATGAGGTCGGTCAGCTTGAACGGCTGGATCTCGCCCACGTTGGTGATGGCGTCGATCTTGCCCGTGAGGACGTACTCGCCGGGGAAGTAGCGGCCCTTCTTGGCCTTGTCGCGGTAGGCGTTGATCCCGTCGACGTAGGCCTGCGCGTCGGCCATGGCCTGTTCGCCGCGGGCGCCCTCGGTGGTGCGGATCCGCTCGATCTGGGCTTCCAGGTCGGCCTCGGTGTACGGGGCCTGCGGCCAGAACTGCTGCTCCAGGCCCTGGTTGGCGAGCGCTCCGCCGGCGAACGAGGTCAGCTGCCCGCGCCCGATGTGCCGGAAGAGGTCCATCAGCCAGAGCCGGTCCTGGCCGGCCGCGTAGCCGGCGCCGTACTCGGTGCCGTAGCGGGTGGTGCCCTGGATGTGGGGGACGCCGGTCTTCTTGTCCCGGGTGATCGTGACGTCCTCGCGGGGCTTGGTGACGGACTCGACCTGGTCCGCGGGGACACCGAACGAGGCGTCGTTGAAGAAGTCGGTCAGTTTCTGGTCGGTGAGGCCCGTGTGGCCGGCGACCAGGCCGTTGTAGCGGTCGATCTGGTCGTCGCTGTGGGCGGGGTGGGTGCCGAACGCCTTGTTGCCGAGGATCTCGACGAGGGTGGCGTTGCCGTTCTGGCCGGGCGGCAGGATGTCGGCGCACCGCCCCTGGCAGTGGTCGGTGGCGGCGGCGGTGGCGGCGGGCTCGGCGGGGGTCGCCGTGGCCTGGGGTGCGGCGGCGAGCAGGGACGTACCGAGAGCGAGGGCGGCCGCGGCTGTGGCGGCTCTGAGCGTGCGGGTGCGTGGGGGCATGCGTGCTCCTCCGGGTGGCCGATGCGCCGGAGGTTACCGGCGGTATGGCCACTCGGTAAGATGAACATCAGTCACCTTTTCCGAATCGGCACACATCCGCCCGCCCGGCGCCCCGCGCACCGGCACGCCCTCCGCGCACGCCCCCCGTTCCCCTCTCCGTGTGCGCCGCCCCACGTGCGCCGTCTCGTTCCATGGACGCTTTCCACCTTTCGATGGAGCCGAACCGGGCAGTCGTACGTCCATCCCTTGAGCCGGAGTACGAGTGACGGAGGTGGCAGTGCGATGGCCGGTTTCCGGAGTCTTGCGAGACAGGTCCGCGACCCGCGGGGCGATCTGGCGTTGCGGCGGTACTCGCTGCGCAAATGCCTGGAACGGTTCGCCCCTTACGGGCACCGGGCGACCTGGGACCATCTGTGCGCCCGGCACGGGATCGGTCCCGAGGACCGGGCGCCCGATCCGGAGCGCCTGATCGGCGCGCTGGAGGAGCTGGAGGAGGCGCGGGCCGTCTGGCTCGCGTACGAGGCGGGGTTCGCCGAGCGCCGGCGGCGGGAGAAGCACGGCGGGCTGCGCCGGCCGGGCTCGTTCGACGACTGGCACCGGCGGACCTGGGGCGGCCGGGACATCGCCCCCTGCGACGACCCGGCGGTCCATCCGGACGCGCCGCTCGCCGAGGTGCTGGGCCGGCTGATCTCCGCCCTGGGGGGCGAGCCGGGACCGGCCTGCCCGGTGTGCGCGGCGACGGAGATCGTCTGGCGGCGGGACCTGGACCGCGAGCCCTGGTACGGGCCGGTCTGCACGGGGTGCGGGATCCTGGTGCCGCGGCCGGTGCTGACCTCCGAGGCGGTGGAGCGGGCCCACCGGTCCCGGGGGGAGCGGCTGGCGTCGGCGGCGTGAGCGGCGCGGGGGCGGCGCGGCCCGCCGGGGAGGCGGGCCGCCGGCCACCGGGCCGGACGTGCGCGGATCCGCGCGCCGGGCTGCCCGGCCCGTCCGGGCTCCGCGGCGTGCTCCGGGCACCGGGCACCGGGCACCGGGCACCGGGCACCGGGTGCGGCCTACCGGTGGCCCTTCGGGCGGCGTTCGGGCATCAGCCGGGAGCCCGCCATGGTCTCGCCGGAGACGTCGTCCGGGTTGGAGAGCACGCAGGTCTCCAAGGACAGGCACCCGCAGCCGATGCAGTCCGTCAGGTGGTCCCTCAGCCGCCCCAACTGCCTGATCCGCTCATCCAGTTCCGAGCGCCACGCCCGGGAGAGCCGCGCCCAGTCGTCGCGGTTGGGGGTGCGCTCCTCGGGCAGTTCCGCCAGCGCCTCCCGGATGGTGGCGAGCGGGATTCCGACCCGCTGCGCGGCGCGGACGAACGCGACCCGGCGCAGTGCGTCCCTGGTGTAGCGGCGCTGGTTGCCACTGGTGCGGCGGCTGCTGATCAGGCCCTTGGTCTCGTAGAAGTGCAGGGCGGACACGGCGGCCCCGCTGCGCGCGGAGAGCTGGCCGACCGAGAGTTCGTTGAGCGTCTGCGGGATCTGTGGCACTCCATGGACCCTACTGCTCCCCGTGCCGCGTCCGCCCGTGGTTTTCACCTCACGGCCGCCCGTCGTTGACAGGGGCGCACCGCCCAACCATGCTGAGCAAGCGCTTAGACATCGCGACGACCGAGCCCCGAGGAGGGGCGCCGGAAGGCAGGGAGCAGGAACATGGCAGAGCCGAAGATCTTCACGTCCGCCCAGGAGCTGCGGGACGGAGTGGGCCGGGAACTCGGCCACAGCGACTGGCTGGAGATCGAGCAGAAGAGGATCGACCAGTTCGCCGAGGCCACCGGCGACCACCAGTGGATCCACGTGGACCCCGAGCGCGCCGCGGCCGGCCCCTTCCGCACGACGATCGCGCACGGCTACCTCACCCTGTCGCTGCTGCCCGTGCTGGTACCGCAGGTCCTCACGGTCGAGGGCGCCAAGATGGGCATCAACTACGGGACCAACAAGGTCCGTTTCCCCTCCCCCGTGCCGGTGGGCTCACGGGTGCGCGCCACGGCCGTGCTCAAGAACGTCGAGGAGGCGGGCGGCGGGGTCCAGGTGACCGCCCTCGTCACGATCGAGCGTGAGGGCGGCGACAAGCCGGCCTGCGTCGCCGAGTCGGTGTCCCGCTACTACTTCTGAGCCGCGGGCCGCCCTCCGGGCCTCGCGCGCCGGGGCCCGTCCCCGGCGCGCACCGTCGGCCGGTCTCGTACGCGGGCGCAGGCGGCCGGTCTCGCACACGGGCGTAAGCGGCCGGCCTCACATGCGGGCGCAGGCGGCCGGCCTCACACGCGGGCGCCCACCATGCGCAGCGCGAGCCCGGCGTAGAGCGTGCCGACCTCTTCGGGCGTCCGGCTGCCCTGGGCGTTGAACCAGCGGGCGACGTCGATGCAGAGCGACAGCACGGCCAGGGTGGTCCCCGGGACGTCCGGGACGTCGAACTCCCCCGCCTCCACACCGTCGTTGATGATCCGGCGCACCATCGCGTCGCTCTTGCGGCGCAGGTCGAGGATCTCGGCGCGGTGCTCGTCGCCGAGCGCCTGGAGTTCGTTCTGCACCACGCGTGCCGTGGCGTGGCGCTCGGCGTGCCAGTGGACGAAGGAACGTACGGCGTCGGCCAGCCGGCCGGCCGCGCTGCCCTCCCCGTCGGCCGCCGCCTCCAGGAGGCGCAGGGCGCGGTCGTGGCCGATCCGGCTGATCCGGTGGAGCAGCTCTTCCTTGGTCTTGTAGTGGATGTAGAGCGCGGCGGGACTCATCCCGGCCCGGCCGGCGATGTCACGGGTGGTGGTCGCGTGGTACCCGCGCTCCGCGAATGCCTCGACGGCGGCCACGAGCAGTCGCCTGGCCGCCTCGGGCGTGACCTCGCTCCACGGCGTGTCCTCGCCGCGGGTCTCCTCCGCCGTGCTCATCGCCACATGCCCCTTTCCCCTCGTCGGAGGCATACCATACCCGACCCTGAGCAAGCGCTTAGAAGCCTTTGCCCGTACGGGCCGGCGCGCACCGGGCACGCACCGGGCGCGCGGGGACGGGGGACGAAGGCCGGGGCGGCCCCGGGGGGCCGCCCCGGACACGGGGGCCTCAGAAGGCGGAGACCCCGGTGAGCGCGCGCCCGATGATCAGCTTCTGGATCTGGCTGGTGCCCTCGTACAGGGTCATCACGCGGGCGTCCCTGACCAGCTTGCCGACCGGGTACTCGTCGATGTAGCCGTAACCGCCGAACACCTGGAGGGCGTTGTTGGCGGCGCGGACGGCGGCCTCGGAGGCGAAGAGCTTCGCGGTGGAGGCGGCGGTGGCGAAGTCCTGGCCGCGGTCGATGAGGTCGGCGACGCGCCAGGTCAGCATCCGGGCGGCGTCCACGTCGACGGAGATGTCGCTGATGAGCTCCTGGACGAGCTGGTAGCCCGCGATGGGCCTGCCGAACTGCTCGCGCTCACCGGCGTAGCGCACGGCGGCGTCCAGTGCGGCCTGGGCGATGCCGACGCAGCCGGCCGCGACCGACATCCTCCCCTTGGCCAGGGCGGACATGGCGACGGAGAAGCCCTTGCCCTCGGGGCCCAGGAGGGTGGCGGCGGGGACGCGGACGTCCTCCAGCACCAGTTCGGCGGTGGCCTGGCCGCGCAGCCCCAGCTTGCCGTGGACCGTGCGCCGGGTCAGTCCGGGGGCGTCGGCCGGCACCAGGAAGGCGGAGACGCCCTTGTGGCCGGGGGCGTCGCCGGTACGGGCGAAGAGCAGGACGACGTCGGCCCAGGTGCCGTTGGTGATGAACATCTTGGAGCCGTTGATCACGTAGTCGTCGCCGTCGCGTACGGCACGGGTGCTCAGGCTGCCCGCGTCGGAGCCGGTGCCCGGTTCGGTGAGCCCGAAGCAGCCGACGGCCTCCCCCGAGGTGAGGCGCGGAAGCCACTGCCGCTTCTGCTCCTCGTTCCCCCAGGAGGCGATGGTCTTGGCGACCAGGCCCAGCGAGACGGACACGATGCCGCGCACGGAGGAGTCACCGCGCCCCAGCTCCTCGGTGACCAGGCAGTACGCCAGGTGGTCCCCGCCGGAGCCGCCGTACTCCTCGGGGATCGTCAGCCCGAGGAAGCCCAGCGCGCCCAGCTTCTTCACGATCGACTTGTCGACACTCTCGGCGCGGTCCCACTCGACGACGTGCGGGGTGATCTCCCGTGCGACGAAGTCCTCGGCAAGCTGCCGTACGGCTTCCTGCTCCTCGCTCAGCTCCAGGTTCATCCTGCGGCACCCCACTTTAAATTAGCACTGCTAGTTTTATCTGTGCAGGCCCTACTATGAGCCGCATGGCCCGACCGCGCAAGCCCCTCCTCAGCAGAGACCGCATCGTCGAGGCGGCGGGCGCGCTCGTGGACGCCGAAGGGCTCGACGCGGTCTCGACGCGCCGGCTGGCCGCCGAGCTGGGGGTCAGCGGGCCCTCGCTCTACAACCACTTCCGCAACAAGGACGAGATCCTCGACGCGGTCGCCGACGCCGTCTCGGCCCAGGTCGACCTGTCGATGTTCGAGGAGTCCGACCCGCGCGACTGGCCGGCCGCCCTGCACGACTGGGCCGTCTCCTACCGGGCCGCGCTCGCCGCGCACCCGCACATCGTCCCGGTGCTCGCCCAGGGCCCCGGCCGCCGCCCGGCCGGGCTGCGGGTCGCCGACGCGGTCTTCGGCGCGATGGTCGAGGCGGGCTGGCCGCCCGCCCAGGCGACGTACATCGGCGCGCTGATGCGCTACTTCGTCACCGGCTCCGCGCTCGGCTCCTTCGCCCGCGGTTTCGTCGACGACGAGACGGCGTACGACCCGGCGGACTACCCGCACCTGGGCCAGGCCCACCTGCTGGCCGAACGGCGCCAGCAGGTCGACGAAGGGGCCTTCGAGACGGGCCTGCGGGCCCTGCTGGACGGGCTGTCGCTCCAGTACGAGCAGATGGTCACCTCCGCCACCGTTCGGCGGGGACCGAACCGTCGCTGACGCATCCTGGTCCCATGGCCCGTACGACACCGCACATTCCCTCGGCGCCCCGGCTCGCCGCCCTGGCGGCGCTGCTGGCGGACGAGACCCGCGCCGCCTTCTGCCTCGCCCTGCTGGACGGCCGGGCCTGGACGGCGGGCGAGCTGGCCCGGGGGGCGGGGGTGGCCGCGTCGACGGCCAGCGAGCACCTGGGGAAGCTGGTGGCCGGGGGGCTGCTGGCCGAGGAGCGCCAGGGCCGCCACCGCTATCTGCGTCTCGCCGGGCCCCGGGCCGCCCAGCTCGTCGAGGAACTGGCCGCGTACGCCGTGCCCCACGGCGGTCCGGAGGCGGCGCCCCGCTCCCTGCGGGAGGTGAGCGCGGGCCGGGCGCTGGCCCGGGGGCGCACCTGCTACGACCATCTCGCGGGGCGGCTCGGCATCCGGATCACGGACGCGATGACCGAGCGGGGGCTGCTGCGGCAGGACACCGGTTTCGCGCTCACCGGGGAGGGCCTGGAGTGGTTCGGGGCGCTCGGGGTGGCGCTGGACACCGCCTCCCGCCGCCCCCTGGCGCGCGCCTGCCTTGACTGGACCGAGCGGCGGCCCCATCTGGCGGGCGGCGCGGGCGCGGCCCTGTGCCGCCACACCCTGGACGCGGGCTGGTGCGAGCGGATCGGGACGGGGCGGGCGGTCCGGCCCACCGCGCTCGGGCTGCGGTCCCTGCGGGCCCATCTGGGCATCGACCCCGCGTCGCTCGACGCCCCCGACGGCTCCTGACGACTCCCTGACAGCTCCTGATGGCTCCCGACCGTCCCTGACGGCTCCTCAGCGCCCCCCGACAGTTCGGCGGGGGCCGAAATCCCGCGCCCCTACGGTCGTCCCATGACTTCGACACCGCCCCCGGCGCCGGCCCCCGCCCGCGACCGGCGCGCCCTGGCCGCCGCCTGCACCACGGTGGTCCTGTGGGCCTCCGCCTTCGTCTCCATCCGCAGCGCGGGCGATGCCTACTCCCCCGGAGCGCTGGCGCTGGGCCGGCTGCTCGCCGGGACCCTGGTCCTCGGGGCGATCCTGCTCGTACGCCGTGAAGGACTGCCGGGCCGCGGCGCGTGGCCCGGCATCGCGGGTTCGGGACTGCTCTGGTTCGGGCTGTACATGGTGGTGCTCAACTGGGGCGAGCGGGAGGTCGACGCGGGCACCGCCGCGATGGTGGTGAACACCGGCCCGCTCCTGATCGCCCTGCTGAGCGCCGGGCTGCTCGGCGAGGGGCTGCCGCGCCGGCTGCTCGCCGGGATGGCCGTGTCCTTCGCGGGCGCGGCCGTGGTGGGGGTGTCGCTGTCCGGGGAGGAGGGCGCCTCGGTGCTCGGTGTCCTGCTCTGCCTGCTGGCGGCGGTGGCGTACGCGGGCGGGGTGGTCGCCCAGAAGCCCGCGCTGCGGCACGGTTCGGCGCTCCAGGTCACCACGTTCGGCTGCCTGACCGGCACGGTCGCCTGTCTGCCGTTCGCCGGGACCCTGGTCTCCGAGGCCGCCGCCGCCCCCGTCCCCGCGACGCTGAACATGGTCTATCTCGGTGTCTTCCCGACGGCCCTGGCCTTCACCACCTGGGCCTACGCGCTGGCCCGCACCACCGCGGGCCGGATGGGCGCGACGACGTACGCGGTACCGGCGCTGGTGGTGCTGATGTCCTGGGTCCTGCTCGACGAGATACCCGCGCCGCTCGCGGTCGGCGGCGGCGTGCTCTGCCTGGCGGGGGTGGCGCTCTCCCGGTCCCGGGCGGGGCGGGCGGGCCGGGGCGGACCTGAAGACCGCCGGTGACGGTCCGGGCCTCACGTCACGCCGCTGGTGCGCGAAGCCGTCGCCAGGGATGTCCAAGTGCGCCGGGCCCGGATCGTCTCCGAGCCGGTGACCGATGACATCCGGCGGGAACACGCCCTGACCCCGGTCGGCGTCGCCGTCGGTGGACAGGTCCGCCGGCTCCCCGCCGTCTCGCCTCCGGCATCGCCCTCCCGGAAACGACCTGTGGCTGATAGACGACCGGCGGGTGATGTTCCACTGGTTCCGCCGTCCGTGTGCGAGCACCCCGCGCTCGCGTGCGACGCGTCGTCGGCGGCCATGGCCATCGCCATGCCGTGGTGGCCTTCCTCCGCACGCGGCGACTGCGGTGCACCCCGGGGCCGAGGACGTGCATGTCCGGCAGGCCGGTGAGCACCGCCATCACCAGCGGCACGGACAGCCGCCCGGCAGGGCGGCTCCAAGGCTGCGCGGAGGAGGTCGCCGTGCGCCCCTCGTACGATCCGCCCCCGGCCGGGGCCTTCGGCCGCCTGGAGGATCCGCCGGTCGAAGCGTGCCCAGGGACCCTGGAACCGGACAGTGCCGGGGCGGTGACCGGCACTCAGTCGCCGAGAAGGACAGCCAGCAGGCGCTTCACGGTCGCCGCGGTGCCGGCGGTCTGCGCGGGGCTGCGGGTCATCAGCAAGTGATGGGTCGTACCGACGAGCGCGAGCGCGACGGCGGCGGCGTCGCTGCCCGCCGGGAGCCGACCGGCGTGCTGTTCCGCCTGGAGGTAGTCGCTGACGGCGTCCTGGATCGCATCGAACGCCGGCGCGCCCGACCGGAAGCCCTCGCGGGTGTGCGACGCGGCCGCGGGCCGGGTCATCGCCAGGCCCACCACCGCCGGCGGCAGGGAGTCCAGCAGGGCCCCGACGACCTCCTGGAGGTTCTCCGCGACCGTGGCCTGTCCCACCTTGGCCCCGAGGGCCTCGGCCTGGCGGGCGCTGCGTGCGAAGCGGTCCAGGACCAGCTCGGCGACGAACTCGTCCAGGCCGGAGAAGTGCGTGTGCAGGACGCCCTTGGCGCAGTCCGCCTCCGCGGTGACCGCGCGGCTGGTCAGGGCCGTGGCGCCGTCGCGGGCCACCACCCGTTCCGCAGCCGCGAACAGCCGCTCGCGCAAGTCCGGAATCGCTACTCCACGAGGTGACACAACAGCCCCTTCACGTCAGTCGATTGCAAGTATGGGCACTCGCCCATATTGTTTGGGCACATGCCCATTCTAGGGTCGGGGTGCCCCACCACACCCCGGCGGGAGGGAGTTCACCCATGGGGCAGTTCGCCAACACCGCGCAGGCCGAGGCGTGGAACGGATACGAGGGCGCACAGTGGGCCCGCAGCCAGGAGCGCTGGGACGCTGTCAACGACGGCTTCAACCAGCCCCTCCTGGACGCCGCGGCCATCTCCGGGACCGACGCCGTGCTGGACGTCGGCTGCGGAGCCGGCCGGACCACCCGCCTCGCCGCCCGGCGCGCCGCACGCGGCCGGGCGCTCGGCCTGGACCTGTCGGAGCCGATGCTGGACAGAGCCCGGGAGAGCGCCGTACGCGAAGGGGTCGAGAACGTGGCCTTCGTGCAGGGCGACGCCCAGGTCCACGCCCTGGACGAGGGGGCGTTCGATACGGTCATCAGCCGGTACGGCATGACCTTCTTCACCGACCCCGTCGCCGCGTTCGCCAACCTCCACCGCGCTCTGCGCCCCGGCGGCCGGCTGGCCTTCGTCTGCGCGGCCGAAGCCGGGGCCAACGAGTGGCTCGCCGCGCTGACCTCGCTCAAGGAGACCCTGCCGCTCGGCGGCTTCGGGAAGGCCGGAGGCCCCGGCATGTTCTCCCTCACCGATCCCCGCCGCATCCGCGACCTGCTCGCCGCGAGCAGGTTCGAGGAGGTGGACGTGCAGCGCACCGAAGCGGCGGGGAAGTGGGGCACCGACGCGGCGGACGCCGCCGCGTTCCTCCTGGACTCCGGCCCCGTACGTCACCACCTCGACCAGGTGATCCCGTCCGCGCAGGACGCCGCGCGCCAGGCGCTGACGGCCGCTCTGCAGCCCCACGAGGCGGACGGCGGGGTGTGGCTGCGGAGCAGTTCCTGGCTGGTCACCGCCGTCCGCGGCGGTTCAGCACACGGCTGAGCCGTACCACCTGCCACGTGACCCGATGAACCCGCACTCCTGGCAGCCCTCACGGCCGTCAAACGTGCGGGTTCATGCTGTATCGCGTTCTGGAATTCGCGGACCCGCACGCTTCCGGGAGAACCGGGCACAGAGTGCTGACGGACAGACTCGGCTTTCCAGCCGCCGCCTGCAGCCCCGAGCGGTACCTGGACGAACTGCGGTCCCGCACCCCGCCCGCACGCCACATGCCCTGTGCGACCGCCTTCGACCGGCCGGCGGAGATCGCCGCCGTCACCGGGTCCACCCCCTCCGTCATCCGCTCCGGCAACACGGTCCAGGTCTGCGGCGGGGCAAACGGCTGACGTTCCACGAGCGCGCGGAACCGGGCCTGCGCGCCCTCCTGCCGGGTCGCCCGGTCCGCCTCTACGGCGCCGGACGAGGACACCACCGCCCTCGCCGTCCTGCTCATCACGGAGGGTCTGCGCGAACCACTGACGGAGATGTCGTCCTCGGGCCATACCGCTCCGGTCACGCCCGTGACGTACTCGAAGCTGCCCCCGGCCTCGGCGCAGCACGCCTCGGCACCGCCTCGAACTACCTCCGCCATCGCCCACCCGTCCGGCTCCGGGCCCACCGACGGGGGCCGGGGGCTGATGCTCGTCGAAGGGTTCGCCGACCGCTGGGGCCGGTACCCGCGCGACCGGGCGCCGGGGAAGGCGGTCTGGGCCGAGTGCGCCCTCCCCGGGGCGGCCCTCTCCCCTTGAGGCCCGTGGCGGTCCGGGCGGGGCGGCAAAGGCCGGGCCCGCCCTTACCGGGGTCCGGGACGAACGGCCCTTCCACGAGGGCCCGACGCCCCTGACGCCCTCCCGCTCGGCGCCGGACGCTGGAAGGTGAGCCACATCACCGCGCGGACGGCAAGGGCTGTCCGCGCCGGCCGACCACAGGAGGACAGCGAGCCATGCCGCACACCGCACATGCCCTCGACACGCAGGCACAGACCATGGTGGCCACCGCCGCGTCCTCGGCACCCTCCGTGCTCAACGCCCAGCCCTGGTCGTTCGTCACCACCCCCGCCCTCGTCGAGGTCTACGCCGAACCGGGCAGCGCCTCCATCCCGACCCCTTCGGCCGCCCGGGACGTCCGGCTCTCGTGCGGGGCGGCGGTGTTCAACATCCGCGTCGCCCTCGCCCGGCTGGGCCGCGGGGCCCGTGTGTCGGTGCTGCCCGACCCCGAGAACCCGCTGCTCGTCGCCCGGGTCGAGGTGACCGGCGACGCCCCGGACCCGGACCTGGACGCCCTGTACCCCTGGGTGGCCGACCGCCGCACCAACCGGTTCCCGTTCCGGGACCGGGCGCTGCCCGCCGGCGTACTGGCGCTGCTGCACGACGCGGCGGCCCGGGAGGGCGCCACGCTGCGGCTGCTGGACGGGGAGCCGGAGTACCAGCGGATACTCACGCTGATCCGCAAGGCGACCCTGGTCGAGGAGGAACCGGTACGCGAGGACCGTGCGGCCCGGATCTCGGACGGGGCGGCCCCGGCGTCCATCCCGGTCGGGAACCTCGGGCCGGTGCCCCGGGCCGCCGGCCCGGACGTTCCGCCCGTGCGGGACCTGGCCGAGGGCCTGGACCTGCCGGGGCGCGGGGCGGCCGCCTTCGAACCCCGTCCCGACCTCGCGGTCCTGGAGACCCCCGGTGACGACCCCGCCGCGTGGATCGCCGCCGGCCAGGCCCTCCAGCGTCTGCTGCTGGAGGCCACGGGGCACGGTGTGGCGGCCTCCTTCGCCAACCAGCCGCTGGAGGACCCGGATCTGCGCGAGGACGTCTCCAGCAGCGCCGCGCACTACGGCCACCCGCAGATGGTGCTGCGTCTGGGGTACCCGCGTGTGCGCCCGCCCGCCACTCCGCGCCGGCCGCTGGCGGAGGTGCACCGCCGCGTGGAGGAGTGAGGCGCGCGGCGCTACGGTCGCCTGCGGGCCGGGCGCGTCGCCGTGGGGCTCGCGTACGCGGGCACTTCTGTGCGCCTCACTCCGGAAGGCCGCTCCGTACGGGGCGGTAGGGGAGGGCGAAGGGCAGACCGAGGTCGGCGGGCAGGAGGGCACCGATCCAGATGTCCCTCAGGATGTTCCCCCTGGTCCGCGCCGCGCGCAGGGTGCCCTCCCTGACGAAGCCGGCCTTCTCCGCCACGGCCCAGGAGGCCCTGTTCCCCGCCTCGGCTCTCCACTCCAGGCGCTGGACCCCTCGTTCGGTGAAGGCCCACGTGGCCAGGGCGAGCACCGCCTCCGTCGCATAGCCCCGGCCCCGGTGCTCCGCCACGGTCCAGTACCCGATCCCCCAGGTGTCGGCGTAGCGGTGCGCATTGACCGATGCCACCAGCGCTCCGCTCTCCCGGTCCTCCACAGCGAAGTGGTACATCGTCTCGTCGTGCCAGCCGCGTGGCACGAGTTCGCGCAGGTAGGAGGCGGCGTGCTGACGTTCGTACGGCACGGGGAAGTTCGTCCAGCGCTGGATGCCGGCATCCTGGCAGGCGGCGAGGACCGCGTCCTCGTCGCCTGCGTCGTGCGGGCGCAGGAGCAGGCGCCGCGTCGTCAGCGAGACAGGTTCCATACGCGTTGATCCTGGCGCCCGCCCCTGCGCCCGTCCATCGATTTGTGGCGCGCCCCGGCGCTTCTCGCACACACATGGCCCCGGCCGCGGAGCACCTGGAACCGTTCGTGTCGGAGATGACCGCCGTGCGTCCCGACCCCGTCGCGGGCGAGCGATGCGGTTCCAGCCGCACGGCCAGGAGTACGAGGTCAGCCGGCCCGGCGAGCACCAGCCCCACAACGCCGCCCTGTCCGTGGAGGTCTCCCTCGGGCGTGGCCGCGGCCCGCAGGAGATCCGTGAGGGCCTGCTACGCCCCCGCCGGGGCGGTCCTCGCTCCGGACCGGCGGTTCCCGGCCGGGGCCGGTGTGCCCGCGCGGTGCGTCCGGCCAGGAATTTCCGGCGCCGGTCCGCTTTCCGGCGCGGTGCGCGCCCGCGAGCGTGCGGAAGGCCCGACGTGCGGGAAGTCCCGGGCCATGGAAGATGGAACAGGGGGGCGAGAAGGACCCGTACGTGCTGCTCCCGAACGTCCTCGGTCCGGGACTCCCCCGCATCGGGGCCTTCTCCCTCACGTCCGGCCGCCCTCCCCGGCAGCCGGACACTCACGGAACGAGAGGAGTCCGCTCATGCCTGTGTGTACGACGCGTGACGGTGTCGAGATCTTCTACAAGGACTGGGGCCAGGGGCGCCCCGTGGTCTTCATCCACGGCTGGCCGCTCAACGGCGACGCCTGGCAGGACCAGCTGAAGGCCGTGGCCGACGCCGGGTTCCGCGGCATCGCCCACGACCGCCGCGGCCACGGCCGCTCCACCCCGGTCTACGACGGATACGACTTCGACACCTTCGCCGACGACCTGAACGACCTCATCACCCACCTCGACCTAAGGGACGTCACCCTGGTCGCCCACTCCATGGGCGGCGGCGAACTGGCCCGCTACATCGGCCGCCACGGCACCAGCCGCATCCGCTCCGCCGTCCTGCTCTCCGCGGTCCCCCCGCTGATGCTCCAGGGCCCGGACAACCCCGAAGGCGTCCCCCAGTCCGTCTTCGACGACATCAAGAACGGCATCCTCGCCGAACGCTCCCAGTTCTGGAAGGACACCGCCGTCGGCTTCTTCGGCGCCAACCGGAACGGCAACAAGGTCACCCAGGGCAACAAGGACGCCTTCTGGTACATGGCCATGGCCCAGACCATCGAAGGCGGCGTCGACTGCGTCGACGCCTTCGCCGCCACCGACTTCCACGAAGACCTGAAGAAGTTCGACGTGCCGACCCTGGTGGTGCACGGCGACGACGACCAGGTCGTCCCCATCGACGCCACCGGCCGCAAATCCGCGAAAATCATCCCGGACGCCACCCTCAAGGTCTACGAAGGCGGCTCCCACGGCATCGCCCTCGTCCCCGGCGACAAAGAGAAGTTCAACACCGACCTCCTCGACTTCCTCGCCGTCTGAGACACCACCGCGCCGGTCGCCGCGTCCGAGGAGGCGGGCGGCCGGGGGAGTTCACCGGCCCGTACCCGGACCTCTCGGGTACGGGCACGGGCCACCCGTGACCTCTTCCTCCCCCGCCGGTCCCCGGCGGGGCCAGAACGCGAGGACGGACGCACAGCCATGAGCAATTTCTCTCCGGGCTTCCACGGCCGTACGCACCGTTTCGAGGGGCGGCTGCCGCCGGGGCAGTACCCCACCGAGTCGTTTCCCGTCCTCTCGGCCGGCCCGACGCCTCATGTCCCCACCGAGGACTGGTCCTTCACCGTCACGGCGGAGCAGGGGCGGGCCCGCCGCTGGGACTGGGAGGAGATGATGTCGCTCCCTCAGGAGGAGGTGACCGTCGACATCCACTGCGTCACACGGTGGTCGAAGTTCGACACCGTGTGGCGGGGCGTGTCCGTGGACACCTTCCTCGACGGCGTGGAGACCACGGCGGACTTCGCCGTCGCCCACGGCGAGGGCGGCTACACCACCAATCTGCCGCTCGAAGACCTCCGGGGCGGCAAGGCGTGGCTCGTCCACACCTATGACGGCTTCCCTCTGTCGCCCGAGCACGGCGGCCCCGTACGGCTCCTGGTCCCCCACCTGTACTTCTGGAAGTCCGCGAAATGGGTCACCGGCCTCAGCCTGACCCTCCAGGACGAACCGGGCTTCTGGGAGGCGGCCGGCTACCACAACTACGGTGACCCCTGGCGCGAGCAGCGGGCCTGGAGCGACTGACCATGAGCGCGTGGCACAGCGCCCGCCTCGTCGGACGCCGGGAGCAGTCCCGGACAGGGCGCACCCTCCTGTTCGACGTCCCCGGGTGGCCCGGACACCTCGCCGGCCAGCACGTGGACGTACGGCTGAGCGCGGACGACGGCTACCGGGCCGTACGCAGCTACTCCCTCGCCGCACCCGCGCGGGGGACCGGGATCGAACTGGGTGTGCAGACCGTACCCGGCGGTGAGGTCTCCCCCTACCTCGCACACGAACTCCCGGTGGGCGCCGAGGTCGAGGTGAGGGGCCCGCTGGGCGGATGGTTCGTATGGCGGCCCGGGCAGGAGGATCCGGTCCTGCTGGTGGCGGGAGGCTGCGGCATCGTGCCCCTGATGGGCATGGTCCGGTCCCACCGCCTCGAAGGATCCCGGGCTCCGATGCGACTGGTCTACTCGGTCCGCGATCCCGGCCAGGTCTGGTACCGCGAGGAACTCACCACCGGCACCGGCGCGGCCGCCGCCTCCCGGATCCTCTACACCCGGCAGGCGCCACCGGGCTCCTCCCGGCCGCCCGGACACATCGGTGCCGGTGACCTGCTGCCGCCCGAGGGGGCCGGCCGCCTCCCGGTCCTGTGCTTCGTCTGCGGGCCCACCGGCTTCGTGGAACACGCCGCCGGTCTCCTGTCCGCCGCCGGCCACGCACCCGACCGCATCCGCACCGAACGCTTCGGCTGACCCGCCCCCACCGCTGCCGTGCGCAGCCTCTCCCTGGAGAACACCGTGACCTCCCTCTCCCACCTCGACGGCAACTCCCTCGCCGGCCCCTTGTCGCAGATCCTCTCCGTGGATCCGACCACCGCCTGGCGGCGCTGCCCGCGCTGCGGGCTCACGGGATCGCTCGCCCAACTGCACGTCTACGGACCGGAACCCGGGCTCACGGGGCGTTGCCCCGGCTGCGAGGCGCTGGCCCTGCGCCTGGTCGAGCAGCCCGGGCACCTCTGGCTCCAGATGGGCGGAGGCCAGGGCGCCTTCCGCTTCCCCCGCTCCTGACGACGCCCGTCGTGGAGCTCCGCGGGCGCCCGGGCCTTCGCGTCCGCGGCCCGCGTCCCTCCCCTCCCGGGCCGCGGAGGGACATCCCGCCGGACGTCCGGCGGACCTCGTCGCTTCCTTCCTCCGAGCCGAAAGGGCTTCCCCCATGCACGAAGAACGCGTACCGGCCGATATGAAGTCCCTGCCGGACAACACGGACCCGGCAGCCGGGGGATGCCCCGTCCAGCAGGCCGCCGCCGATCCGATGAAGGGGGACGGCATCCGGCAGTGGTGGCCCAACCGCCTCAACCTGGAGATCCTGAGACGGCACGAACGCTCCGCCGACCCCTACGGTGAGGGGTTCGACTACGCCGAGGCGTTCAGCGCCCTCGACCTGGACGCGGTCAAGCAGGACATCGCGCGGACACTGACGACCTCCCAGGACTGGTGGCCCGCCGACTTCGGCCACTACGGCCCCTTCATCATCCGGATGGCGTGGCACTTCTCGGGTACGTACCGGGCCACCGACGGCCGCGGCGGCAACGGCGCCGGTCTGCAGCGCTTCGCCCCGGTCGCCAGCTGGCCGGACAACGTCAACCTGGACAAGGCGCGCCGGCTTCTGTGGCCGGTGAAGCAGAAGTACGGGCGCGCCCTCTCCTGGTCCGACCTGATGGTGCTCTCCGGCAACGTCGCCCTGGAATCGATGGGTCTGGACACCGTGGGCTTCGGCGGCGGCCGGGAGGAGACCTGGGGCCCCGACGAAGCCGTCTACTGGGGGCCGGAGACGAACTGGCTCACCGACGAGCGGCACAAGGACGACGGCGAACTGCTCACCCCGCTGGCCGCCGACACCATGGGCCTGATCTACGTCAACCCCGAAGGCCCCCGGGGGAATCCGGACCCGATGGCGTCCGCCACCGACATCCGCGAGACCTTCGCCCGCATGGCCATGAACGACGAGGAGACGGTCGCCCTCTGCGCCGGTGGCCACACCTTCGGCAAGACCCACGGCGCGGCGGGCGCCGACAGTCTCGGCCCCGAACCCGAGGCGGCTCCGATCGAGCAGCAGGGGCTGGGCTGGAAGAGCACCTTCGGCACCGGAACGGGCAACGACACGACCACCAGCGGCCTGGAGGTGATCTGGACCGACACCCCGACCCGCTGGGACAACCGCTACTTCGAGATCCTGCTCGGCTACGAGTGGGAGCTCACCACCAGTCCGGGCGGCGCCCACCAGTGGCGGCCCAAGAACGGCGCCGGAGAAGGCACGGTGCCGGACCCCCACGACCCGTCCGCACGCCGCACCCCGGCCATGCTCACCACCGACGTCGCCATGCGCGTGGACCCCGACTACGCCCGGATCTGCCGCCGGTTCCTCGACGACCCGGACGCGTTCGCCGACGCCTTCGCCCGTGCCTGGTTCAAACTCACCCACCGGGACATGGGCCCCGTCACCCGCTATCTGGGGCCCGAGGTCCCCGCCGAGCACCCGATCTGGCAGGATCCGCTGCCCGAACCCGCCGACGCACCGCTCGACGACGCCGCCGTCGCGGAGCTGAAGTCCATGGTCCTGGCCTCCGGTCTGCCGGTCCGCGACCTGGTGTGGCTCGCCTGGGCGTCCGCGTCCAGCTTCCGCCGCAGCGACAAGCGGGGCGGCGCCAACGGAGCCCGGATCCGTCTGGAGCCCCAGAAGAGCTGGAGCGTCAACGAGCCCTACCGGCTGAACTCCCTTCTGGAGGAGCTGGAACGTGTCCGCGAGACGTTCACCTCCTCCCGCCCCGCGGGCCACGGCGTCTCCACCGCCGATCTCATCGTCCTCGCCGGCACCGCGGCCGTCGAGAAGGCCGCGGCCGACGCCGGCTTCCAGGTCCGGGTCGCCTTCACCCCGGGCCGGGTCGACGCCACCCAGGAACAGACCGATGTGGACGGCTTCGCCTATCTGGAGCCCGACGCCGACGGCTTCCGCAACCACCTCGGCAAGGACGACACCCTCCCCGCCGAGTACCGCCTCGTCGACAGGGCCGACCTGCTCGGCCTCACACCCAAGGAGATGACCGTCCTGGTGGGCGGGTTGCGGGTGCTCGGAGCCACCTACCAGAAGTCGGCCATGGGCGTCCTCACCGACGCCCCCGGCACCCTGACCAACGACTACTTCGTCAATCTGCTCGACCAGCGGCTGACCTGGACCCCCACGGCCCACGACCCGGAAGTCTTCGAGGGCCGGGACGCCACCGGGGAGCTGCGCTGGACCGGCAGCCGCACCGACCTGGTCTTCGGCTCCAACGCCGAACTGCGTGCCCTGGCCGAGATCTACGCCTCCGCAGGCGGAGGAGAGCAGTTCGCCCAGGACTTCGCCGCCGCCTGGACCAAGGTGATGGACCTGGACCGCTTCGACCTCCGGCGCCACCGCGCACGGAGCACCTGAGCGACGGCCCCGGAAGCGGGACGGTCCGGGGGCCACGCCTCCGGGCCGCCGGACGGAGCGGGAAGGACGCGCGGGAAGCCCGGCACTCCCGCAGCCGGGCTTCCCGTCCCGCACCGTCACCGCACGGCAGCGCGAGGACCGTCCGGGAGAACCGCCGGACGAGGGGACGCGCCCCGCTTCCGGCCCTGTTTAGGATCACCCTCGTACCGACGCAGCGCGGTACCCGGCCGCCGGACACGCGGCCGGTCCAGGGAGGGGAATCGGCGATGGGACTTCACGGCATCCGGTGGGGCGGCGTCCGCCTCGCGCTCGCGGGGGCGCTGGCGGCGGTGTTGCTGCCGGCGACGGCGGCAGAGGCCGGGGCGGCGGCGCCTCGCACCTACACGGTGTGGCAGTGGAACGTGGCGGGGAACACCATCCACGGCGGTTCCACGACCGACGGCATGGTCGTGCAGGCGGCCGCCTCGATCGTGAACCGGGGGGCGGACTTCGCCGCGTTCAACGAGCTGTGCCAGGGGCAGTACAGCGCGCTCGTGAACGAGCTGCGTGCCAAGGGCTGGCCGGCGGACCCGCAGAACTTCGCCCGCTTCGAGCCGAGCCGCCAGGCCGGCAACGCCTCGGTGTGCGGCGGCGAGGCGTTCGGCAACGCGCTGTTCAGCAAGCGGCCGCTGGGCACGGCGGACCGGTTCGCGCTGCCGGACGACGGCACGGCCGAGAAGCGCAACCTGCTGTGCGCGCCGCTGGCCGACGGGACCGGGCACCGGTTCTGCACGACGCACATCACCACGAACCAGTCGTTCAACGTGGCCCAGCTGGAGGCTGTGCGGCAGAAGCTGGAGGACTACCACGCCGCCGGCGGGACGGTCCTGACCGCGGGCGACTTCAACGCCCAGCCGCACTACGGACGGCTGAACTCCTACTACGCGCCGAGTCTCGACGTCCCGGCCAACAGCGACAACACCGGTGCGTACCGGGAGCTCGACGACAACGACCCGGCCCACTGCCCCGGCTACGGGGAGTGGACGGCGCAGGGCACCCCCGGGGCGGCCCCGCCCTGCGGGGGCAACGCGAAGATCGACCTCATCTTCGTCCGGGAGAGCGCGCTGGCCGGGCCGTACAGCGGGGACTCGCTCGCCATCTCGACGTCCTGCACGGGCGTCGCGGCCTGCTCGGACCACCGGATCGTCGTCGGCACGGTGACCGTCGGCTGATTCCCCCGCCCCGGTCGCCCTCGTGCGGCGGCCCGTCGCACGAGGGCGACCGGGGCGGCCTGCGCGGCGGGGCACCGTACGCCCCGCCGCGCAGGCCGGAGAATCCGGCTAGAACACGACCAGCGCGCGCCCGCCCTTGCCCGCGACCATGTTGTCGAACGCGGCGGGGATGCCGTCCAGCCCGATGCGTTCGGTGACCATCATCGACAGGTCGAACCGTCCGGCCCTGATGTGCTCGGCCAGTTCGGGCAGGTCACGCGCCGGGTCGCTGTTGCCGTACACGCAGCCGGTCAGCGAGCGGCCCCAGTGGAAGATCTCCAGGGCGTTGAAGGTGACCACCTGGTCCTTGCCGCCGATGCCGACGACCGTGGTGCGGCCGCCCCGGCGGGTGGACTCCCAGGCCCCCCGGATGGTGGCGGGCCGTCCGACGCACTCCACGGCGACGTCCGCACCCTGGCCGCCGGTCAGCTTGCGGATCGCGCGCGGGGTGGTGTCGGAGGCGACGACGTACTCGGTGGCACCGGCCAGGCGGGCCAGTTCCTCCTTCTCCGGTGAGACGTCGACCGCGATGATCTTCGACGCGCCGGCGATGCGGGCCGCCTGGAGCACCGCGAGGCCGACCCCGCCGATGCCGAGGACGACCACGCTCTCGCCCTCCCGTACCCGGGCGGAGTGGTGGACGGCCCCGTAGCCGGTGAGTACGGCGCAGCCGAGCAGGGCGGCGTCGGTGAGCGGGATGCCGGCCGGGGCGGGCAGCACGCAGTTGGCGGCGACGACCGTCTCCTGGGCGAAGGCGGCGACGTTCAGCCCGGGGTGGAGCTCGGTGCCGTCGGCGGTACGGGCGTGGATGTTCGCCGCGCCCTTGAGCGCGTCGGCGCAGAGCCAGACCTCGCCGATCCCGCAGTGGAAGCAGGATCCGCAGGAGGGCGCCCAGTTGAGGACGACGGGGTCGCCCACGCCGACGTGGGTGACGCCCTCGCCGACGGCGAGCACCGTGCCGGCGCCCTCGTGGCCCAGTACCGCGGGGACGGGCAGGCGCATGGTGCCGTTGGTGAGCGACAGGTCGGAGTGGCAGACCCCGGCGGCGGCGAGGGAGACGCTCACCTGGCCGGGTCCGGGCTCCGGCAGTTCGATGTCGGTGATCTCCAGTGGAGCTCCGACGGCGGGCAGGACAGCGGCGCGGACCACGAAGGGACTCCTCGGTCGGGGGCTCGGATCGGTCGGTCGGGTGGCTCAGAACTGGAGGGACTTGGTCTGGAGGTACTCGCTCAGGCCGTGCGGGCCCAGCTCCCGCCCCACGCCCGACTGCTTGTAACCGCCGAAGGGCGCCAGCGGGTTGAAGCGGCCGCCGTTGATGTCGACCTGGCCGGTGTCCATACGGCGGGCGAAGGCCGCCGCCGTCTCGTCGTCGGCGGCCCAGACGGCTCCGGCGAGACCGTACACGGTGTCGTTGGCGATGCGCAGGGCGTCGTCCGCGTCCTCGTAGCGGAGGATGGAGAGCACCGGGCCGAAGATCTCCTCCTGGGCGATGGTCATGTCCGGGGTGACGTCGGCGAAGACGGTGGGGCTGACGTAGTAGCCCCGCTCCCCGGGGGCCTCGGGGCCGCCGGCGACGAGGCGGGCCCCCTCCTCGATGCCCTTGGTGATGTAGTCCCGCACCCTGGCCTGCTGCTTGGCGTTGACGAGGGGGCCGACGCGCTCGCCGGGGACGTACTTGGCGACGGCGGTGGCCGCGAGGGAGACGGCTTCCTCGTACCGTTCGGCGTCGACCAGCATCCGGGTCCAGGCGCTGCACGTCTGACCGGAGTTGGACATCACGTTGGCGACGCCGACGTTGACGGCCCTGGCGAGGTCGGCGCCGGGCAGGATGACGTTGGCGGACTTGCCGCCGAGTTCCAGGGCGACGCGCTTGACGGCCGCGCCCGCCGTGGCGCCGATCTGCCTGCCGACGGCCGTGGAGCCGGTGAAGGACACCAGGTCGACGTCCTCGTGCCCGGCCAGGGCCTGTCCGGCGACCGTCCCGACGCCGGTCACCAGGTTGAAGACCCCTCCGGGGAGCCCCGCCTCGTGGACCGCCTCGGCGAAGAGCTGTGCGGTGAGGGGGGTGTCCTCGGCGGGCTTGAGGACGACGGTGCAGCCGGCGGCGAGGGCCGGGGCCACCTTGGCGACGATCTGGTGGAGCGGGTAGTTCCAGGGGGTGATCGCGCCGACCACGCCGACGGGCTCCAGCAGGACGGTGGAGTTGCCCAGCTTCTCCTCGAAGGGGTACGAGGCCGCCAGCTCGGCGTAGGAACCCGCGACCAGGACCGGGACACCGGCGTGCACCGCCTGCGACAGCGGCAGCGGGGAGCCCAGCTCCGCGGTGACGGTCCGGGCGATCTCGTCCTTGCGGGCGGCCAGTACGTCGCGCAGCGCCCCGATCAGCGCGGCGCGCTCGGCGGGCGGGGTCGCCGCCCAGCCCGGGAACGCGGCGCGTGCGGCGCGTACCGCGGCGTCGACGTCCTCGGCGGTGCCCGCCGGCACGTGGCCGATGACCTCCTCGTCGGCCGGGTTCACGACCGCGATCGTGTCCGGTCCGGACGCGGGCCGCCACCGGCCGCCGATGTACATCCCGTCATGCGCCTTCATGGCTGTTCCTCCCGGACTCGCTGTGCTGCCGCCGAAGCCGTGTGCCGTGCGGGCGGGCACCGTACCGGCGGTCGCCGTACGGGCGGTTCGCCGCCCCGCCCCAAACTAGCGCTGTTAGTTTTTCGGCGCCAGGGAATGGCTGGAGACACAGGTCACGCGGGACTCCCCCGCCCTCCGGAGCACCCTGGGGCGTACGGGCGCGTCAGGCCGACGGGGTGACGGTCACGGGTACGGCGTTGAGCACGGCGGTGCCGGAGAGCGGGTCCAGCAGGGTGCCGTCCAGCAGCTGGTTCACGTTGACGCCCGGTTCCCTCGCGGCGACGGACAGCCGGGTGCCCGGCCGGCCGTGTCCCCAGCCGTGCGGCAGGCTCACCACCCCGGGGCGTACGGAGTCGGTGAGTTCGGCCGGGGCCTCGACGGTGCCGCCCGCCGCGGTGATCCTGGCCCGGTCGCCGTCGGCGAGTCCGGCGCGGGCCGCGTCCTCGGGGTGTATCTGCAGGGTGCAGACGTTGGAACCGCCGCGCAGTGAGGCGATGTTGTGCATCCAGCTGTTGTTGGAGCGCAGATGGCGGCGGCCCACGAGGACGAGTCCGGCGGGGCGGGTGCCGAGGGCCTCCCGGAGCCGGGGCAGGTCGGCGGCGATCGGTGCGGGGAACAGCTCGATACGCCCGCTGCGGGTCTTCAGCAGCTGCGGTACGCGGGGCTCCAGCGGTCCGAGGTCGATGCCGTGGGGGTGGGCGAGGAGCTGTTCCAGGGTGAGGCCGTAGGGGCCCAGGCGCAGCATCAGGTCGAGGCGCCGTTCGGCTCCGGTGCGGCCGGTCAGTTCGCCGGCGAGCGAGGCGGGGGCGCCCGCCCGGGCGAGCGCGTCGGCGACGGCCGCGTCGTCGACGGCGCCGGGGGGCGCGTCGTGGACACCGCCGACGGCGAGGACGAGCCGGGCGAGGATCTCGCTCTCGTCCTTCTCCCCGTCCTGGAGGGGCACGGCGGGCGGGCTGTAGCGGACCTGGTTGCGCACGGCGAGGGAGTTCAGCGCGAAGTCGAAGTGGGCGCTCCGCGAGGGCGGCGGCGGGGGCAGGACGACATCGGCGTGCCGGGAGGTCTCGCCCAGGTAGGGGTCGACGCAGACCATGAAGTCGAGGTGCTCCGCGAGCGCCCTTTCCAGCCGGTCCCCGTCGGGTGCCGAGAGCACCGGGTTGCCCGCCACGACGATCAGGGCGCGGATCCTGCCCTGCCCGGGGGTCTCGATCTCCTCGGCGAGCGCGGCGGTGGGCAGTTCCCCCTTGGCCTCGGGGTGCCCGGAGACGCGGCTGCGCCAGCGGCCGAGGGCGAAGCCCTTGCCGGGGCCTGCGGGGCGGGGGGCGCGGGCGGTCGCGGAGAGCGGGAAGAGCGCGCCGCCGGGCCGGTCGAGGTTGCCGGTGAGGATGTTGAGCACGTCGACGAGCCAGCTGGCCAGGGTGCCGTGTTCGACGGTGCAGCTGCCGATCCGGCCGTAGACGGCGGCACAGGGGGCCGCGGCCAGTTCGCGGGCGGTCCCCCGGATGGTGTCCGGGTCGGTGCCGCAGGCGGCGGCCACCGCTTCGGGGGTGAAGTCTGCGACGGCGTCGGCCAGTTCGCCGTATCCGTCGAGGTGTCCGGCGAGTGCTCCGGGCTCGTCGAGTTTCTCCTCGATCAGGACCTGGACGAGCGCGGCGAGCAGCAGCGCGTCGGTGCCGGGCCGGACGGCGACGTGCCGGTCGGCGAGGCGCGCGGTGCGGGTGCGCCGCGGGTCGACGACGGTGAGGGTGCCGCCGCGCCGGCGCAGCGCCTTGAGCTTGCCGGGGAAGTCGGGGGCGGTGCAGAGACTGCCGTTGGACTCCAGGGGGTTGGCGCCGATCAGCAGCAGATGGGCGGTGCGGTCGAGGTCGGGTACGGGGATGGCCTGGGCGTCGCCGTAGAGCAGTCCGCTGGAGACGTGCTTGGGCATCTGGTCCAGGGTGCTGGCCGTGAAGACGTTGCGGGTGCCGAGGGCGGCCAGCAGCAGCGGCGGGTAGAGGGCCCCCGCCACGGTGTGCACGTTGGGGTTGCCCAGGTAGACGCCGACCGCCTGTGCGCCGTGCTCCTCGGCCAGGGGCGGTATCCGGGCGGCGATCGTCTCGAACGCCTCGTCCCAGCTCGCCTCGCGCAGGACGCCGTCCACGCGGACGAGCGGGGTGCGCAGCCGGTCGGGGTCGTTGTCGAGTCCGCCGAAGGAAGCGCCCTTGGGGCAGATGAAGCCCCGGCTGAAGACGTCGTCGCGGTCGCCGCGCGCACCGGTGACGGTGGTGCCCTCGATGGTGAGGGTGAGCCCGCAGGTGGCTTCGCAGAGCGGACAGATACGCAGGGCGGTACGGGAATCGTGGGACATGGGCCCTCCCCGGGGCGGCGGCAGCGGTGGCACGCGGGCATACGGCGGGGCGCGCGCGCCCGCACGGCGGGTGGCGGCTCCCGGCCGACCGAGCATACCGACCGGTACGGATGCTGGCGAGAGACCGGTCGGACGGACGTTCTCGGGACCCGCCGTGTGCGGTACCCCTCCGCGCCCGGCGCCCCGCCGTGCGCGGTACGGCACCACGTGCGGTGCGGTGCGGCACCACGTGCGGTGCGGTGCGGTGCGGCGCCTCAGCCGAGGACCTGTGCCAGATAGGAGCGGACCACGAGCCGCGTCTGCGCTATCAGCCCGGGGTCGCCCGACGGGTCGGTACGGAAGGCGAGTTGGAGCAGTGCGTCCGCGGCCACCACGCAGACCAGCACCGTGCGCAGCAGGCCGGCGTCGTCCGTCGCGGCCGGTCCGCCCCCGGCGCCCCCGTCCGGCACCAAGAGCGGCCCCGGCTCCCCGCCGGCTCCGGTGGCGGGGCCTGCGGTCCCGCCGCCCCGCCCGCCCGACACATGGCCGAGGTGGTCCGCGAGCAGGGTCGCCAGCCGGCCGGCGACTCTCCGGTTGGCCTCGTCGGGGGAGTCGACGAGCGGCGCGGGCGGGCCGAAGTCGACCAGGGTGAAGCCGGGGACGGTCCGTTTCATCGCCAGGTACTCGTCCAGCACGGCGTCGATCGCCGCGCCCCACTCCCGCGCCGGGATGTCCGCGAGGCGGCCCGTGATCCGCTCCGCGTACAGCTCCAGGTTCCGCTCGGCCAGGGCGTCGACCAGGGCGCGCTTGTTGGGGAAGAACCGGTAGACGGAACCGATGGGCACCTGGGCGCGGTCGGCCACCGCACGGGTGGAGAGCTGCTCGTACCCGGCCTCGTCGAGGAGCCCGGCTCCCGCGTCGAGGATCCGCGCCAGGCGTTCGGCGCTGCGTCGTTGTACGGGGACACGGCGGAGGTTCGTATGCGGAGGGGGCACACGCCCCATGATGCCGTGGCCCCGTGGCGCCCGGCGCCCCCGCCCCGCCCTGTTCATCCACCGCACGCCCGGCGCGCCGGGGACCGGCCGGTCCCCGGCGCGCCGTGTGTGCCGTTGACGGGCGGCGTTCTCATTCCTACGGTTACCCATAGGATTCCTTGTCGGGGTCCTGTCCTTCACGGGACCTCTTCCACCGGGAGCGCGGGATGAGCGGTATCGAGCAGGCGAGGAAAGTGTCCGAAGGTCTGGCGTACAGCGCCGGTTTCGGCAACGAGCACTCCTCGGAGGCGGCCCCCGGCGCCCTGCCGCACGGCCGCAACTCCCCGCAGCGCGCCCCGCTCGGGCTCTACGCGGAGCAGCTGAGCGGTTCGGCCTTCACCGAGCCCCGCGCCCGCAACCGCCGCTCCTGGCTGTACCGGATCCGTCCGTCCGCCGCGCATCCGCGTTTCGTCCGGACCGGCAACGGGGCCCTGCGCACCGCGCCGTTCACCGAGACGGCCGCCGATCCCAACCGGCTGCGCTGGGACCCGCTCCCGGACCCGGCGCCGGGCACGGACTTCCTGGCCGGGCTGTGGACCCTCGGCGGCAACGGCGACGCCACGCAGCGCACGGGCATGGCGGTGCATCTGTACAGCGCCGACACCTCCATGACCGACCGGGTGTTCAGCGACTCCGACGGTGAGCTGCTGATCGTCCCGGAGCGCGGCGGGCTGCTGCTCCGCACCGAACTGGGCCTGCTGAGCGCCTCCCCGGGGCAGGTGGCGCTGATCCCGCGCGGGATCCGCTTCCGGGTGGAGCTGCTGGACGCCACCGCCCGGGGGTACGTCTGCGAGAACTACGGGCAGCCCTTCGTCCTGCCCGACCTCGGTCCGATCGGTGCCAACGGCCTCGCCAACGCACGGGACTTCCTGGCTCCGGTGGCGGCGTACGAGGACCGCGAGGAGCCCGTCGAGGTGGTCAACAAGTTCTGCGGCAACCTGTGGTCGGCGACGTACGGCCACTCGCCGCTCGACGTGGTGGCCTGGCACGGCAACCACACGCCGTACGTCTACGACCTGCGCCGCTTCAACGTCATCGGCTCCATCAGCTACGACCACCCGGATCCGTCGATCTTCACGGTGCTGACGTCCCCGTCGGACACCCCGGGCCTGGCCGGTGTCGACTTCGTGGTCTTCGCGCCGCGCTGGCTGGTCGGCGAGGACACCTTCCGGCCGCCGTACTTCCACCGCAACGTGATGAGCGAGTACATGGGGCTGATCGAGGGCGCGTACGACGCGAAGGCGGGCGGGTTCGTGCCGGGCGGGGGGTCGCTGCACAACATGATGTCGGCGCACGGGCCGGACCGCGAGACCTTCGAGAAGGCGAGCGCGGCGGAGCTGAGGCCGCAGAAGATCGAGGACGGCCTGGCGTTCATGTTCGAGACCCGCTGGCCGGTGACGGCGACCGCGCAGGCGGCCGGGGCCGGGCATCTCCAGCGGGGCTACGACGACGTGTGGCAGGGTCTGAGCCGCACCTTCCGGCCGTGAGGAACCGCGCGGCCGGTCCCAGCGCGCAGAGAGGCCGGGTGGAACCGGATGGACCAGGTGAACGAGGTACGGCACCCGCCCGCCTTCGCCCCCGACTCGCTGGTGCTCAACCGGAAACTGCCCCTGTGGTACCAGGTCTCGCAGTCGCTGCGGGCGTCCATACTGGGCCGCCCGCAGGACGCCTCCTCCCGGCTGCCGACGGAGGAGAAGCTCGCCGTCCACTACGGCGTCAGCGTCCTGACCATGCGCCAGGCCCTCAAGGAGCTGGAGGAGGAGGGGCTGATCTCCAGGCACCGGCGGCGCGGCACCTTCATCGAGCCCCGGGCCCGGCGGGTGTCGCCGGTCCGGCTGCTGGGATCGGTCGACGCGATCGTCGCCCAGCAGTCGGGTGAGCGGACCACGGTGCTCGGCCACGGCCCGGCCCCGGTGCCGGGGGAACTGGCCGAGTTCTTCCCGGACTGCGCCGAAGTGGCCTGCTACCGGCGGCTGCGCTTCGACGGGACCGGCGGGGAGCCGACGAACTGGGCGGAGAACGCGGTGCGCCCCGAGATCGCCGACCGCATCGACGTGGCCGATCTGGAACGCTGGCCGATGACGAAGGTGCTGCGTGACGCCGTCGGGGTGCGGATCTCCCGGATCACCGACACCGTCGAGGCGCGGCTGGCGGACCCGGCCACGGCCGGACTGCTCCAGGTCCCGCTGCTCAGCCCGATCCTGCACTACACCGGGGTGACCTACGACGACGAGGGCCGGGTGGTGGATGTGGCGCGGATCCATTACCGGGGCGACCGCTTCTCCTTCTCGGTGACGGTGGACGCGCACTGACCGGACCCCGTGCCGGGTGGGAGCGGCGGCCCCTGACCCGCCGCTCCCGCCCGGCCGGGCCCTCTCGTTACGATGCCGGGGACGGCTGCGGGCAGGGCGACGGGGGGACCGGGCGGTGGCGGCACGGGAGGCGGCCGGAATCGGCGGGGAGGCCCGGTTTCCGCTGCTGGACGACCTCATGCCCTGGTCGGTACGGCCGATGCGGACCGGGCGTGCCTGGGTGACGGCGCCCGACGCGCCTTCCCTGCGGGCGCGCTGGGACCTGCTGGTGGCGGCCGAGGGCGCCGAGCAGGAGCGGCTGTTCCGGCCGAGCCGCCACCGGACACCGCTCACGGCCGCCGCCTCACTGCCGGGCCGCTCCACGGCGACGGGCCGCTTCGCCCGGGATCCCGGGCCGTACCCGGATCCGGTACGGGTCCAGCACGGCCCCTTCGACGAGCAGTGGCTGATCCCGGACCACCGGCTGCTGGACGCCGCCCGGCCGGAGCTGTGGCGGGTCGCCGACGGCCATCAGCTGTTCGCCGTGGAGCACGGCCGTGTACCCGGCGGGGCGGGGCCCGTCCTGTCGGTGACCGCCCTGCTGCCCGACGGCCACTCCCCCGCGGGCCGTCCCGGCCGTGTCCGGCCGCTCCACCGGCGGCCCGGCGGCCGGGAGCCGAACCTCGCGCCCGGCCTGCCGGAACTCCTGCGCACCCGCTACGGCGTGCCCGTGCCCCCCGAGGCCGTGCTGGCCTGGGCCCTCGCCGCCGCCCGCCCCTCCCCGGCGGGCCCCAGGGTCCCGCTGCCCGCCGACGGGGCGCTGTGGGCCGAGGGCGTGGAACTCGGCCGGGAGCTGCTGCGGCTGCACCTGCGCGGGGCGCGCGGCGGGGAGCGGCCCCGGCTGCCGGGCGGCCGGCGCCCCTATGTGCGGGCCGCGCTGCCGCACCGCCCGGACCTGCTGCGTTACGACGCCGAGGACCGGGCGCTCCTGCTCGGCACGGGCCGTATCTCGCCCGTGCCCTCCGGTGCGTGGAACTTCCGGGTCGGCGGGGTGCGGGTGCTGGAGCTGTGGTTCGCGCGCCGCGCCGCGCCGGCCGAGGCGGAAGGGCTGGCCTCGCTGGGGCCGCGGGTCTGGCCCCAGGAGTGGACCTCCGAACTGCTGGAGCTGATCACGGTGCTGGCCCTGCTGGACGAACTGGCGCCGCGGCAGGCCGCGTTGCACGGCCGTCTCCTGGATGCGCCGGCCTTCACCCGGCAGGACCTGCGCGCCGCCGGGATACTCCCGGTACCCGCGCCGGCCCGCCGCCCCGCGTCCGTGCTCGACCACCGCGAGGAGGGCCCGGAAGGGCAGTTCGCCCTGCTCTGACATACCCGGCGCTCTGCCATACGCGGCGCTCCGAAATCCGCGCTGCGCCGGATCCGCGCGGCCCGGATCCGCGCTGGCCCGGGACCGCTCCGCTCCGGAAACGCCGCAGGGGGCCGCGTCACCCGTGAGGCCGTCGCGGGGCGCCGCTGCCACCGGGTGGGGCTGCCGGGTGGGGGCGGGGGCGCCGATGGGTGCCGTACCGGCGCTGGGGAGCACACCGGCGCGGCGCTGCGGGCCCTGGGGATGACGGGCGGGCGGGCAGCGGCACCGCGCCGGGGCGAGGTGGTCTCGGACGCGGCCCCGAGCGGGGGGCCGGACCGGGTTCGGCTGCCTCGGTCAGTGGCGGCTGCCGAACAACGACCGCCGCAACCGCCGCAGCGGGTTGAAGAGCGAGACGCGCGCGCCCCTGCTCCTGTGGCTGTGCGAGGCGTCGCGCGAGGTCAGCTCCAGCATCAGCAGCGTCGCTTCCGCGGATTCCCGCTGCGGGACGGCGGGACCGCCCAGCACCGCGAGATGGCGGTCGAGCCGCGAACTGGTCGCACTGCTCCCACACGTGATGGCAGGCACACGCGGCCTGCTGCGCACTGTTATCTGTTCCATGTCACTCCCCACCCGTACGAGGGCACCCGGCCCGGGCAGGGTAACCCTATCGTCCCGCACGGACACCCGTGTATCCCGGCCGCAGGATTGCCCCCGTGTGTACGGGGGTTGACACCCCGTTACCGGGCCCCGTTTCACGCCCTGTTCCCCGCCCCGGCTCCGCTCCGGGGGGCGTGCGCCTCCCCTCGCCGTACGCCACCGCACCACCGCCCGCCCCGGGCGTGTCCCCCGCGGACCGGCACCGGCTCCCCGTGCGGCCCCGCGCTTGCCGTGCGGCCCCGCGACGGGGCGCCCGGCCCCGGAAGGGCAGCTCCCGAAACCTGGGTGCGCGGGGTGCCACCGTGCCGGATCATGGGCGCCATGCCTGCCAACCCCGAGTCAGCTCTGCCGATCCGGCTCACCGTCGACGACAGCGATTCCCCGTCCGATGTCGTGGACGCCCTGTTCCTCGGCCGCTTCGCGACGGGCGAGCAGCCGTACTCGCACAGCTCTTCCCTCGACCGGGTGAAGCCGGGCGCCACCCTGCTCCCGGCGCGGGCCGAGGTACTGCGCTCCGCCCGCGACGACGACCGCAGCGCGACCCTCGCCGAGGGCGAGGGATGGACCGTGCTGGTCTCCCGGTGGAACCGGGGCGCCGACGTCACCGTCACCGCCACCTCCCCGGAACTCGCCGAGAAGGTGCTGGCCGAGGCCACCGACGGCGCCCGCGACGAACCGGAACCGCAGCCCGAGAACGTGACGATGGGCTTCTGGTACGTCTCCCCCCGCCGGGGCCCCCACCGCACCACCCGGCAGATCGCCGCCGGCACGTGGGACGAGGTCCGCCCCAACTACACGGCCCCGGTGGCCGGTGCGATGGACCGGCTGATGAAGGTCACGCCGGACGACATCGCCGGCCGGCTGCTCCTGCTGCACGGCCCTCCGGGCACCGGCAAGACCTCGGCGCTGCGCACGCTGGCCCGTTCCTGGCGGGACTGGTGCCAGGTCGACTGCGTACTGGACCCCGAGCGCCTCTTCAACGACGTCGGCTATCTGATGGACATCGCCATCGGCGAGGACGAGGGCTCGGCGAAGGGCCGCTGGCGGCTGCTGCTCCTGGAGGACTGCGACGAGCTGATCCGCGGCGAGGCCAAGCACACCGCGGGGCAGGCGCTCTCGCGGCTGCTGAACCTGACGGACGGCCTGCTGGGCCAGGGCCGCAACGTACTGGTCGGGGTGACGACCAACGAGGACCTGGAACGGCTGCACCCCGCGGTCGTCAGGCCGGGCCGCTGCCTGGCCCGGATCGAGGTCGGCCCGCTGACCCGCGAGGAGGCGGTGTCCTGGCTGGGCACGGAGGAAGGGCTGGGCCGGGACGGCGCGACCCTGGCGGAACTGTTCTCGCTGCGGCGCGGCAGCCCTCCCGCTTCGGTGCCGAAGCAGGACACGGGGGCGGACGCCGGACTGTACCTCTGAGAGCTCCGGGCAGAGGGCGAGCCGGGGCCCCTCCTGTCCGAAGCTCCGGGGCGCCGCCCGCGGCGGCCCGCCGCGGGCCGGGCCCGTCAGCCCCCGTAGGCCGCGCGCACCGCGTCCTGGGCCAGCGACAGCGCCTCGGCACGGGACAGCCCCAGGCGCCGCGCCTGCTCGGCGTACACCTGGGCGGCGGTGGCCGCTCTCCGCTCCGCCGCGCCTCCCGCCGCGGCGACGAAGGTCCCGTTGCGGCCGCGGGTCTCGATGACCCCGTCGCCCTCCAGCGCCCGGTAGGCCTTGGCCACGGTGTTGGCGGCGAGCCCCAGTTCCCCGGCGAGGCCGCGTACGGTCGGGAGCCGGTAGCCGACGGGCAGGGCGCCGGAGCGGGCCTGTTCGGAGAGCTGGTCGCGCACCTGCTCGTAGGGGGCGGTGGCGGAGTCCGGGTCAACGGCGATCTTCAGGGTCACGGGCCGATTCTGCCCCCGCCGCCGCGAAACGGGGAGGCGGCCCCCCGGTGCGGCCGCGTACCGTCCGGCACGTCGGCCGGGGTCCGTGGCGCCCCGCCCGGCGGCGCCACGGAGCGCGCGGAGACCGGCCACGGACGAAACGGAGGAACCCGCCATGTCCGTCCCCACCCGCCCCGGCACGGCGGACACGCTGACGGTCGTCCTGGTCAAGGCCGGCCGTACCAAGATCCGGTATCCGGCCGGGACGGTGCGCGACGACGGGGACCGCCTCACGGTCCGGGCGCCGTGGGCGGCAGAGGGGGTGCGGGACTTCGGCTTCGTGCGGTTCGAGCCGGGCGACGTCCTCACCGAGCACTACTGGCGCACCAGGTGGTTCGCGGTGAAGGAGGTCCGCACCGGGGACGGCGGGCTGAAGGGCTGGTACTGCGACATCACCCGGCCCGCCGTGCTGCGCGGGTCCGAGCTGCTGGTGGAGGATCTGGACCTGGACCTGTGGGTGTCGGCCGACGGATCGCGGGTACTGCGGCTGGACGAGGACGAGTTCGAGCGGAGCGGACTCGCGGAGCGGGACCCGGCGGCGGCGTCGGCGGCCGTACGGGCGCTGGACGAGCTGGAGCTGCTCGCCCGCGCCGGCGGCCTGGAGGAGCTGCTCGGCTGACCACCCTCCGGCTTATATGCATCATACACAAGATGGGTATGATGCACACAAGGGCGTCATACCGGGGGTACGCGCCGGAACAGGCAAGGCGAAGGAACAGTGCAGCAATGACCCTGGAAAACAAGGTTGCGGTCGTCACGGGCGGCGCTTCGGGCATCGGTGAGGCCGTCACCAGGCTCTTCGTCGAGCGCGGTGCGCGGGTCGTCGTCATCGACCTGCAGCAGGCGGCCGGGGACGCGGTCGTCGCGGAGCTGGGTGACGCGGTGGCGTTCATCCGCGGCGACGTCTCGGACCGTTCGGTCGCCGAGCAGGCGGTCGCCACGGCCGTGGAGCGCTTCGGCAAGCTGGACGTCCTGGTGAACAACGCGAGCGCCTCACGGGTGCGGCCCTTCGTGGAGCAGACCGAGGACGACTGGAAACTCGCCCTGGACACGGGCCTCTTCGCCACCCGCAACTTCATGGTGGCCGCGTACGAGGAGCTGCGGAAGACCCGGGGCGCGGTCGTCAACTTCGCTTCCGGCGCCGGCATCGACGGCCAGCCGAACCAGGCGTCGTACGCGGCGGCCAAGGAGGCCATCCGCGGCCTGAGCCGGGTCGTGGCCAACGAGTGGGCCGCCGACCGGATCAGGGTCAACGTGGTGTCGCCGATGGCGAAGACCGCCGGGGTCGCCCAGTGGGCCGAGGCCAATCCGGAGCAGTACGCGCTCTCCGCCGCCAAGGTCCCGCTCGGCCGCTTCGGCGACCCCATGAAGGACGTCGCGCCGGTCGTCGCCTTCCTCGCGAGCGACGACGCGCAGTACATCACGGGCCAGACCCTGATGGCGGACGGCGGAGCGATCAAGCTCCGCTGAGCCCGCCGTCCCGCGGCGGCGCGCCCGCCGCGGGACGCGGCGGTTCAGGGGGCGACCAGTTCCACCTCGTATCCCGCCGCGTTCTCCAGGTACGCCGCGTAGTGCCCGCTGCCGCCGGCGTACGGGTGCCGGTCGGGGAAGAGCAGCCGCCAGCCGTGCGCCGGGGCGCGGGCCACCAGGTCGTCGAGCGCGGCCCGGTCCCGGACGTGGAACGCCAGGTGGTTGACGCCGGGGCGCCGCCGGTCGTGCGTCGCCCCGGTCCCGTCCGGCGACTGCTCCACGACCACGTAGCCGTCCCCGCGCCGCCAGCTGCGGCCGTGCGCCCAGCGCTGGTACGGGATGTGGCCGAGCTCTTCGAGCAGCCAGCCCCAGTCCTTCTCCGCCCGCGCCAGGTCGGGGACCCACACCTCGATGTGGTGTACCCGGCCGGTGGGGGTGGCGGACACCGGCAGCGGTACGGCCCGGTCCACGCCCCCGGGGGCGTGGGCGACGGTGTCGCCGTCCTCGTGCCAGTGGATCAGGAAGCGCTCCTCGGCCCGGTAGCCGTCGAGCCCGGCGCGGCAGTAGGCGACCATGTCGTCGGGCAGCGCGTCCAGCCGGTACCAGCCGATGCCCGAGCACTTCTCCGGTTCGGCGTTGCGGGGCGGGCGCTCCGGGTCGTACTCCGCCTCGAAGAACCAGCCCATCCGGGGGTTGCCGCCGGGCCCCCGGTGCTGCATGACCAGGGCGACCCTCAGCTCGTCCGGGTCGAGCACGACGCCGATCTCCTCGGCGGCCTCCCGGACCATGGCCTCCCGGACGTCCTCGCCGTCCTCCGCGTGGCCCGAGGGCGCGTGGAGCAGGCCGTCCGCGTATCCCGTGCCCGCCCTGCGGGCCAGCAGCACCTCGGGGCCGCGCCGCAGGATCAGGTGGACGTCGACGACCTCCCGGTGCCGGTGGGCGGGCACGGCGCGGGCGACCAGGGCGTACCGCTCGTCGTCGACCTCCTTGCCCCAGAGACGGCTGTCGCCGGAGAGCGGCTCGTGGTGGATGCGCTCGGTGAACGGGGTGAGCAGGGCGGTGAGGCGGGCCGCGGACAGCCCGGTGCCGCCCCACACGCCTTCGACGAGCACCAGCCGGCCGCCCGGCCTCAGCAGGGAGAACCAGTGCCCGAGGGCGGCGGCGGGGTCCGGGAGCAGCCACACCACGTGCCGGGCCAGGACCACGTCGAAGCGCTGCCCGCCGACGGGGGGCCGGGCGGCGTCGCCGACGAGCACCTCGGCACCGGTCCCGGCCAGCTTGGCCCGGGCCCGCTCGGCCATCCGCCCGGACCGGTCGACGGCGGTGACCCGGTGCCCCTGCCCGGCGGCGAGGAGCGCCAGGCTTCCGGTGCCGCAGCCGAGGTCGAGCACCTCGGAGCGGGAGGACGGCAGCCAGGTCTCCATCCGCCGGGCCCAGGCGTCACGGACGACGGGGTCGAGGAGGCCGTGGTCGGGTTCGTCGTCGAAGGAGCCGGCGGCGTCGTCCCAGTCGGTCGTGGTCATACGGCGATCCTCTCAGCCGCGGCCGGCGGTCCGCCGCCGTCCGCCGGGACCCGAGAATTTGGCATGTTCACGTACCGCTCGGTCCCCGGCCACGCGTTACGCGCGGACATGACATCAACTCCCGGCAGGGTCACTGAGGTTGGCGCAGATCAACCAAGGAGGAACCCGTGGTCGCACGATCCGTGTCCCGTCGGCAGATGTTCGGATTCGGCGGGGCCGCGGCCACCGCACTGATGCTCGGCACGGGAGCGTGGGACACGCCGTCCGCGTTCGCCGCGCCCGCCCTGCCGGGCGATCCCTTCACCCTCGGTGTCGCCTCGGGCGACCCGACGGCGGACGGCGTCGTGCTGTGGACGCGGCTGGCCCCCGACCCCTTCGCGCAGGACGGCTTCGGCGGGATGCCGGCCCGGCCGGTCCGGGTGGGGTACGAGGTCGCGCTCGACGAACGGTTCCGCCGGGTGGTCCGCCGCGGCAGCGTGGTGGCGACGCCCGAGCTGGCCCACTCCGTCCATCCCGAGATCCACGGCCTGGCCCCGGACCGCGTGTACTGGTACCGCTTCAGGGCGGGCTCCGCGGTCTCCCCGGTGGGGCGCACCCGGACCACACCGGAGCCCTGGGCCTCCCCGCGCGGCCTGAGGTTCGCCTTCGCCTCCTGCCAGGCATGGCAGGCCGGCTTCTACACGGCGTACCACCACATGGCCCGGGAGGACCTGGACCTGGTGGTGCACCTGGGGGACTACCTGTACGAGTCCGGGGTGAGGACGAACAGCCGCGGGGTCACGACCGATCCGAAGTTCCACACCGAGACCCTCGACCTGGCCCGCTACCGCCTGCAGTACGGCCTCTACAAGTCCGAGGCCCCGCTGCGGGAGGCGCACGCCGCCTTCCCGTGGGTCATGACCTTCGACGACCACGAGGTGGAGAACAACTGGGCGGACGAGACCTCCGAGAACGGCGAGGACCCCGGGACCTTCCTGGTCCGCCGGGCCGAGGCGTTCCAGGCGCTGTACGAGCACGCGCCGCTGCGCCGCGCCCAGCTGCCGCAGGGCCCCGACGTCCAGATGTACCGCAGGCTCCCCTACGGCCGGCTCGCCGACTTCACCATGCTCGACACCCGCCAGTACCGCGACGACCAGCCCTGCGGTGACGGTACGTCGGCCGACTGCGCGGACCGCTTCGACCCGGACCGGACCCTGCTCGGCGCCCGCCAGCGGGACTGGGTCCTGAAGGGCTTCAGCCGCTCCCGGGCGCGCTGGCAGATCCTCGGCAACCAGGCCCCGATGGGCCAGACCGACCACGACCCGGGACCGGGCACCACGGTCTGGATGGACCCCTGGGACGGTTACGCCGCCGAGCGCAACCGCCTGCTGGCCGAGGCCGGGACCCGCGGGGTGCGCAACCTGGTGGTCATCACGGGCGACCGGCACCAGAACTACGCCTGGGATCTGAAACGCGACTTCGCCGACCCGGAATCGGCCACCGTGGGCTCGGAGTTCGTCGGCACCTCGATCACCAGCGGCGGCGACGGCGCCGACATGACGGCCCAGGGGCGGACGTTCCTCGCGGCCAACCCGCACATGAAGTTCTTCAACAGCCAGCGCGGCTACGTCCGTGTCACGGTGGACCGGGAACGGTGGACGAGCGACTTCCGCGTCCTGCCCTTCGTCACGAAGCCGGACGCGCCGGTCAGCACGCGCGCGAGCGTGGTCGTGGAGGACGGCGTCCCCGGCGTCCAGGTCTGACGCCCGCCCCGCCGGACCCCCTCCCCCTCCCCACCGGGCCCTCTTCCCCTCCCCGCCGGCCCCTCTCCCCTCCTCCGCCGCCCCCTCTTCCGCTCCGCTGCCGGGCCCCTCCTCGCGGGTGCCCGGCAGCGGTGTTCCCGGCCCCCGTGTGCCCGAAGGGCCCCGTGATCCCCGGCGGACACTCCTTCGCCGCCCTCTTTCCCCAGCCGCCTCCCAACCCTTCCTCAAGCCCGCCATGACGACGACGCCTCCACCGGCGCGGAGGTCACCGGGGCCGTAAGCCTTCGGAGCCGGAGCCTTCGGGCCCGGACCTCCCGAACGTGGGCCTCCCGGGCCCGGGCCTTCTGACCGCCGGGGTCCCTGCGCATCCCCACCGCGCAGGGGCCCCGGCCCGCTCCCGGCACACGCTCCCCGGCTCCCGTGTCCTCCATCCAGCCCAGTCCCGCCTGCACGGGCGGGGGGCCCAACGGACGGTGGGGGCATGACTTTCGCCGGGGAAGTGAAGAACGCCGTCACCGTGCGGGCCGCACTGCTCGTCATCGGGGTGCTGGCACTCCAGCTGCTGTTCATCGCGTCGTACGTCGGGGCGCTGCACCGGCCCGACCCGACGGACGTCCCCTTCGGGGTCGTCGCCCCCCAGCAGGTGTCCCGGCAGCTCGTCACCCGGCTGGACGGTCTGCCGGGCGGCCCACTGGACGCCCGGGAGGTCTCCGACGCGGCCGAGGCGCACCGCAAGGTCGTCGACCGCGAACTGGACGGCGCCCTGGTCGTCGACCCCGAGGGCACGACCGACACCCTGCTCGTCGCCTCGGGCGGCGGTACCGTCCTGGCGAACTCCCTGGGCACGATCGTCAAGAAGGCGGAGGCATCCCAGCACCGCACGGTACGGACCGTGGACGTGGCCCCCGCGTCCAAGGACGACTTCGACGGGCTCTCGTCGTTCTACCTGGTCGTCGGCTGGTGCGTCGGCGGTTACCTCTGCGCCTCGATCCTGGCCATCAGCGCGGGTTCCAAGCCCGCCAACCGGCAGCGTGCGCTGATCCGCACCCTCGTCATGGCGCTGTACTCGATCGGCGGCGGGATCGGCGGCGCGATCGTCGTCGGGCCGGTCCTCGGCGCGCTGCCGGGCAGTGTGTGGGGCATGGCGGGACTGGGCGCCCTGGTCGTCTTCGCCGTCGGCATGACGACGCTCGCCCTGGAGGCGCTCACCGGCATCGTCGGGATCGGGCTGGCCGTCCTGATCGTCGTGATCGCGGGCAACCCGAGCGCGGGCGGCGCCTTCCCGCTGCCGATGCTCCCCGACTTCTGGCGCGCCATCGGCCCCGCCCTGCCCCCGGGCGCGGGCACCTGGTCCGCCCGTTCGATCGCCTACTTCCGGGGCAACGCGCTCACCGGCCCGCTCCTGGTGCTGTCCGCCTGGGCGGTCGGCGGGACGGTCCTGACCCTGCTGCTGTCGATGCGGCGCAAGCCGGAGCCGGACCGGCGTACGACGATGGGCTCCTCGCTCTGAGAGCCCCCCGGCCCCCTTCCGCCGGGAGCTCCGGAGACCCGGGAGGTCCGGCAGATCCGGGAGGTCCGGCAGGTCCGGCAGGCCCGGCAGGCCCGTGCGAAGGGGTGCTCCGGCCCGGGGCGCCGGGGCGGAGGGGAGGAGCCGGTGCACGGCTCCTCCCCTCCGGCCTTCCTCAGTCCAGGCCCTGTGAGATGACCAGGCGCTGGATCTGGTTGGTGCCCTCGACGATCTGCAACAGCTTGGCCTCACGCATCCAGCGTTCGACCGGATGGTCGGCGACGTAGCCCGCCCCTCCGAGCACCTGCACCGCGTCCGTGGTGACCTTCATGGCCATGTCGGTGGCGAACAGCTTGGCCTTGGCCGCCTCCAGGGAGAACGGCAGCCCGGCGTCCTTGAGCCTGGCGGCGGAGAGGGTGAGCGCCCGGGCGGCCGCGATCTGGGTGGCCATGTCGGCCAGCATGAAGCCGACGCCCTGGAAGGAGATGATCCGCTGCCCGAACTGCTGCCGTTCCCTGGCGTAGCCGATCGCGTAGTCCGCGGCGGCCTGGGCCAGGCCCACCGCGCAGGCCGCGATTCCGAGCCGCCCGCAGTCCAGGGCCCCCATGGCCATCAGGAAGCCCTTGCCGGGGCGGCCGATCAGCCGGTCGGCGGACACCTCGGCGTTGTCGAAGCCGATCTGCGCGGTGGGAGAGGACCAGACCCCCAGTTTCCGCTCCCGGGCGTGCACCTCCATGCCCGGTGTGCCCGCGGGTACCACCAGGCAGGAGAGCCCGCGCGCGCCGGGCCCGCCGGTACGGCTGAACACGTTGTAGTAGTCCGCGTGTCCGGCGTGGGTGACCCAGGACTTGGTACCGGAGATCCGGTAGGTCCCCTCCCCCTTCTCGGCACGGGTGGTGAGCGAGGCCGCGTCCGATCCGGCCTCGGGCTCGGACAGGCAGTAGGCGCCGAGCTGGTCGCCGCCCAGCATGGCGGGCAGCAGCTCCGCGCGCTGGGCCGGGGTGCCGTACGTCGCGGTGCCGTAGCACGACAGGTTGTGGACGTTGACGGATTCGGCGACCGCCAGCCAGTGGTAGGCGATCTCCTCCAGCGCCTGGAGGTACACCTCGTAGGGCTGCCCTCCGCCGCCGTACTCCTGCGGGTAGGGAAGGCTGAGCAGCCCGGCCTTGCCGAGGGTGCGTACGGTCTCCCTGGGGAACTCGTGGTTGGCCTCGTACTCGGCCACCCGGGGGGCGAGTTCGCCGGCGCAGATCTCACGGGTGAGGCCGAGCAGGTCGCCCGCTTCCTCGGTGGGCAGTATGCGCTGGACCTTCATCGGGACACCTTCACGGGAACAGTGGACGGGTCGGCCAGCAGGCGTTCCAGGACGGCCGCGACCCCGTCCTCGTCGTTGGAGGGGGCGATCAGGTCGGCCTCGGCGTGCAGGGCGGGCTCGGCGTTGCCCATGAACACCCCCCGGCCTGCCCAGCGGATCATCTCCAGGTCCGTCCGGGCGTCGCCGAAGGCGATCACCTCGGCGGGGGTGACGCCGCGTGCGGCGCAGAGTTTCTCCAGGGCGACGATCTTGCTCACGCCGGGGACGACCAGGTCGATGACCCCGCTGTTGTGGTGGGAGACGTCCACCAGCCCGCCGAGGAAGCCCTCGACCTCGCCGGTGGTGATCTCGCGCAGCCGGGGTGACACGGCGAAGAGCTTCAGGACGGGCGTGTCGAGAGCGGCCGGGTCCTGGCGGAAGGATTCGCCGATCAGCAGCGGTTCGGGGTAGTCCGGTGCGTAGCCGACCCGGCGGTCGGGGAGCATCCAGCCGATCCTGGCGTCGGGCAGTGCCCGCTTGACCCGGGCCGCCGTCTCACGTGCCGTCTCGGTGTCGATCAGGTACGCCTCGGTCAGTTCCATCGACGGGATCCGCCAGAGCCCGGCGCCACCGCAGCAGACGGCTTCGCCGGACAGCCCGAGGGCCTCGACGATGTACTCGATGGCGGCCGCGTGGCGGACGGTCACGAAGACCGTCTCGATGCCGTCGGCCTGAGCCGCCGCGACCGCCCGCCGGGTGCGCGGGGAGACGGAGAAGTCCGATCGCAGCAGGGTGCCGTCCAGGTCCACGGCCAGCAGACGGGGAAGGGCGGGGGGCGTGGTCACGCGAGCTCCTCGAGGGTGAGGTCGGCCTCCGCCACGCCGCGCTCCAGGAAGGTGCGGACCGAGCGGAGGAATCGGGTGGCCCAGTCACGGCCGTACAGGTCGTGGCGGTAGCGCAGTTCGAGTGCGGTGCCCTCGCGGCGCCGGTAGCCGATGATGCGCAGGCCGCCGCGGGGCACCTCGGGCATCGGGATGCCGACGGGCCGTACCTCCAGGCCGGTGGGGCTGAGCAGCGGCTCCCGCTCGTCCTCGACCATGTCCATGTCGAAGTTGAGGTAGACCGGGACCTTGCCGGCCTCCTCGAAGCGCACTCCGTACTGCTCGGGCGCCAGCTCCCGGGTGATCAGCGAGAACGGGATCCGCTGGTGGCGCATGGCGTTGAACAGGGTCTGCGACTCCAGGTGCACCAGGTGCCGGAAGGAGGTCCGGGCGGTGAAGCGGGTGCGGAAGGTGGCCGGGGTGGCGACGTAACCGACCATGTGCTCGATCTCCGGGCGGGTGCGGTTGGCGAGCGAGCCGAAGGTGGCCACGTCACCGGCCTCGGTGTCGTCGAGGCCGTGCCTGCGCAGGTCCCACATGGCGGCCTTGAGGGCCGCGGACACCACGACGGCCTCCGTCGTCCTCTCCTGCCGGGCGAACTCCTCGATCGCGGTGCCGAGTTCGCTTCCCAGTGTCTCCGTCGTCCTGCTGACGCCCGGATCGGCACCGGCCGGGGCGTCGGGATCGGTGAGTCCCGAGGCGGGGATGGGGGTGATGCCGTCCAGCTGCTTGCGCCAGTACCCGAGCTGGCGGTCCAGCTGCGTGCCCGTGAGGTGGCCGTGCTGCCAGAGCGCGAAGTCGGGGAACTGTACGGGCAGTTCGGGCAGGGCGGGGACGTCGTCGCCCAGCGCGGCCGCGTACAGGTTCAGCAGGTCGTTGATCATGATGCGGGCCGACCAGGCGTCGAAGACGATGTGGTCGGTGGTCAGGGAGAGGACGTGCAGCTCCTCGTGGACCCTGCCCAGCACCGGGCGGAAGAGCGGCCCCGCGGCCAGGTCGAAGGGCTGGTTGGAGTGCTCGGCCAGCAGGGCGAGCACCGCGCTCAGCCGGTCCTCCTCCGGGACGTCCGGGGCCTCGATGACCGGCAGGTCCCGCTGCCGCGCCGGCAGCAGCAGCATCACCTGCTCCTCGCCGGCCTCCTCGTCCACCTCGGGGAAGACCGTGCGCAGTGTCTCGTGGCGTTCGGCCAGGAGGTGGAGGCTGCGTTCCAGCAGGGGGACGTCGAGCCGGCCGTCGAATCGCAGGCCGAGCGCGATGTTGTTGTTCACCTGGTGCACGTGCCGGCCCCGGACCAGGCGTTCGGTCTGGGTGTGGGTGGCCGGGACCGCCTCGCCCCGGGCCGCGGGGCGGACCTCGGTCGAGGGGCTGGGGATCGGCCGCGTCACCCGCGGGACGGTGGTCGTCATGGTGAGGTGCTCCGTTCGGCGGTTCGGCGGGGCCGCGGAGGGCCCCGGGAGGTCAGGAAGGGCGGTCGGCTGACGGAACGGCCCGCCGGGAGGCGGCGGACCGCCGTACCGCGGGGAGGGCGAACAGGGGCAGGAGCAGCACGAAGGCGCTGATCATGGTCAGGGTCCCGAAGCCGAACCGTTCGAGGACGACACCGGAGAACGCGGCCCCGCCGGCCGCGGCGATGTTCATCGCCATGTCGGAGAAGCCCTGGGCCGCCGGCCTCGCGGCCAGGTCGACGCTCTCGGACAGCAGTACCGACGCCGCCACGAGCACGGCGGACCAGGTCAGCCCCAGCAGGGCGAGACCGACGGCGAGCTGGGCGACGTCCGCGCCGTCCGCGCTGCCGGAGATCCACAGGGACAGCAGCATCCCGGCGAGTCCGCCGTAGAGCACCGGGCGGCTGCCGTACTTGTCCACCAGCCAGCCGAAGAGGGTGGAGAAGCCGTACATGCCGGCCAGGTGGCCGCTGAGGACCATGCCGATGACGCCCAGGCCCACCTGGGCGTGGTGCATGTGGATACCGGTCATGGCCATCACGGCGATCATCACCAGATGCCCCGCGACGATGGCGAGGATGGCCAGTACGGCGGGCCCGTTGCCGCGCAGCGCCCCCAGCATCTCGCGCAGCGGCGGCGGCTTCACCCGTTCGCCGGTCTCGGTGTCCTCCCCCCGCGCCAGGAGGAGCGGGTCGGGCCGCAGGAAGACCGCGATCGCGGCGAACGCGATCCCGAAGCCCACCATGGCGAAGAGGAAGGTCCCGGACAGCGGGGGCAGCCCGACGCTCCGGGCCAGCTCGGCGCCGGGGCCGGTGAGGTTGGGGCCGACCACCGCGCCGACCACGGTCGTGGTCAGCACCAGGGACATGGCCTTGCCCCGCTGCTGCGGTGCGGCGAGGTCGGCGGCGGCGAACCTGGCCTGGAGCCCGGTCGCCCCCGCGGCCCCGTAGAGGACCATGCCGACCAGGAAGAGCGCGAAGTCCCGCTGGACGGCCGACACCGTGCAGACCACCGCGCCGACCGCGGCCACCAGGTATCCGGCGGCCAGGCCGGGGCGCCTGCCCCGCACGTGGGTGAGGGCGGCGACGGCACCGGCCGCGACGGCACCGCCCAGGGTCGCCGCTGTCTGGGAGAGCCCCGCCAGGGTGGCGCTGCCGCCGATGTCCTCCGCGAGGAGGCTGGTGACGGCGAAGCCGGTCGCGATACCGCTGCCGCTGACCACTTCGGCGACGACCAGGGTACGGACCGTCCGTCGCTGTACCCGGGAGTGGTCCGGCGGTGGCGGACCGGCGCTCTCGTCCGAGGCCTTCACAGGGCCCCCTTCTCTGATGCTGTCTCTGATGGCGGTGGTACGGGTGACGCAGATGGTGCGGGTGGTGCGGATAGTTCAAGTGGTGCGGGTGGTTCAGATGGTGCTGATGGTTCAGGTGGTGCGGGTGGTGTCAGCGCCGGTCCCAGTCGGAAGCCTCGGGCCAGTGCCGGACGACCCGGCGGACCGCGTAGTCCCAGTACGAGCGGACGGAGAGGTCGGCGTAGATGAAGTCCTGCTTGGCGGCCACGTCCTGGTCCGTCGACCAGACGTAGGGGACCCCGGTCCCCTCGGCGAGCAGCTGGAGCCTGCAGGCCCGTTCGAGGACCTGGGCGAACACCGCCGCGTGGCGGACGCTCTTGCCCACGATCACCCCGCCGTGGTTGCGGAGCAGTACGGCGGGGTGGTCGCCGAGGTCCTTGGCGATGTGTTCGCCCGTGCCGATGTCCAGGACGGTGTTGCTGGTCTCGGTGAACAGGCCGACACGGTCGCGGAAGTACGCCCCGTCGTGCGAGAGGGGCCGGACCGGCAGGTCGGTCGCGCCGAACAGCAGGGTGTACGGCGCGTGGCTGTGCACGATGCCGTTGACGTCCGGGCGGGCCCGGTAGATCGCCTGGTGGAGCGGGAGTTCCGGCGGTGCGAGGGGCGGCGGGGCCAGGGTGTGGTCGGTGGAGCACCGCACCACGTCCCGGGGGGCCGCCTCGTCGAACCCGACCAGGGCGCCCTTGATGAAGAACTCGTCCCGGCCGGGGAGCCGGGCGGAGATCTGGCCCTGGTTGAAATCGTCGTGCCCGTCCAGCGACAGCATCCTGGCCCCGAAGGCGACCTGGTGGACGAGCCGGCGTTCGGCGGGGCCGAGCTCCGGCTGTTCCGTGCTGCTCATGGCGAACTCCTTGCTGTGAGGTCGTCGTAGACGGTGCGCATCGTCGCCGTGCCCGGCCCGGCGGACCGGGCCCACGCGGCCGCGGTCAGCGCGCCCAGGGCGGGCACGGCCCAGCTGGCGACGTGGTGCCGGACGTGCAGGGATTCACCGGTCCAGGAATGGGTCAGCTCGTGTTCGCTGACCGGCAGTCCCGCGCGTTCGTCGGCGATGTCCTCCACGGGCCGGCCGCTCGCCCTGGTCCAGGTCTCCGCCAGCGCCAGCGCGGTCGCGCTGGGGCGGTGCGCCTTTCCCTGCGGGTGCCGCTCCCGGACGGTGGTCGAGGCCGGCCGGGGCGAGCCGGCGACGAGACCGGCCGTGAACTCCGCGATGCGTGACTGGAGGTAGTGGGCGAAGGAGAGGTTGGTGGCCCGCACCACCGCCACCGTCTCCGCCAGCCGGCCGAGGGCCGCCCACTGGGCCTCCGCCAGGTCGGAGACACAGGCCACCAGCGGTACGCGGTGGGCCGTGCAGTAGTCCAGCACGTCCTGGTGGGCGGCGGGGGCGCTGGCGTCGATGACGACGTCGGGTACGGGGCCGGTGTGCCAGCCGCCGTTCCTGCCGACGGTGAACACCACCGCGGCGCCTTCGGTCCGGCATGCCTCCCGTACGGCCCCGCCCAGCCGCCCCCGGCCGACGATGCCGACCCTGAGGGCCCCGGGCCCGTGGACCTCAGGCATCGGCACCCGCGTCGCCGGCCACCACCAGCGCGGTGATGCTGTCGATGGTCTCGTAGTGCTCGGCGTCCGCCTCCGGGTCCAGGTAGACGCCCAGTTCGTTCTCGATGCTGTCGATCAGGCGCATGTAGGAGAGCGAGGAGTATCCGAGCGCGGTCAGCGAATAGCCGGCCTCGGCGAGTTCACGCGCGGAGAATCCGCCGTCGCCGGCGGCGACACTGAGCTCGGCGATCTTCGTACGGAGGGAATTGTGGTCCATGTAACGGCTCCCGGGAGATGAGTGTGTGGATTCAGCCCGTCTGGGCGTCGTCGAGAAGGCGGCGCAGTCGCACGACGGACGGTTTGCCGATCGAGTTCACCGGGATCTCGTCCACCAGGTGGAGGATTCCGGGAACCTTGAAAGAGGGCAGGACCGCGGCGCAGTGCTCCCGCAGTTCCCGCACGGTCGCTCCGGGGCCGGTGGCGACGACGGCCGCCAGCGTCGGTTCCCCGTGCTGGTTCTCGTACTCGAAGGCCACCGCGTCGGTGACGTCCGGTGCCCCGCGCAGTACGCCGGCGACCTCGATGGGGTCGATCTTGCGTCCGCCGACGTTGACCATCCGCCCGGTACGGCCGGTGAGGTGCAGCGCCCCGTCGCGCAGGTAGCCCTGGTCGCCGGTGCGGTAGAAGCCCTCGGCGTCGATCCGGTCCTCGAACACACCGGGTGCGTTGAGGTAGCGCGAGCCCATCGACTCGCTGCGCACCCTGATGCCGTCCGGGCCCGCGAGCAGCCGTACGCCGGGCAGGGACGCGCCGAGTCCGGAGCCGCCCCCCTCGGGCGCGTAGGTCAGCGGTCCGGTCTCGGCGACGCCGTAGTAGTTGTGGACCGGTACCCCGGTCAGGTGGGTGAACCGCTCGCGCACGCTCTCGCGCAGCGGTGCGCCGGAGGAGATCGCGGTCCGGACGGTCGTGAAGCCCGTCACGGTGGAGCGCCGCACGATGGATTCGTACAGCGCGGGGAAGGCCACCAGCCGGGTCGCCCCGGTGCTTTCGAGCAGCCGGGTGACGCGTGAAGCGGTGGGAAGGCCGCGGGAGAGGTGCAGGGACGCCCCGGACAGGAAGGCCGCCAGCAGCGAGGTGTTGAAGGCCAGGCCGTTCGAGAGCGCCGCCAGGCAGGCGATCCGGTCCTCCGCGGAGAGTCCGGTGCCCCGGGCCCAGTTGGCGGCGGCCGCGTGAACGGCGCGGCCCGAGAACTCGATGCAGTTCGGGCGCCCGGTGGAGCCCGAGGTGAAGCGGCACACCTCGGTGGTGCCGAGCAGCCGCGGCCGCGGTCCGCTCCCCTCGCGCACCCGGCTGACCACCAGGGCGCCGAACTCGTCCTCCCTCACCGGCGGCTCCGTGGCCGGCGGGGACACGGCCGCGTCCTGCGCGTGGATCAGCAGGTCCAGGCCGCAGTCCTCGGCGATGCGGGAGAGCTCGAAGGGGCCGAAGGCGGAGTCGATCAGGAAGGGTACGGCACCGGCGAACAGGGTGCCGAGGTAACTCACCAGGTAATCCGTCGAGTTGGTGGCGTACAGCCCCACCCGCAGACGGTCGCCGGAGGTGGCGTGCCCGGTGATCCGTGCTGCCGCCGCGTGGGCCCGTTCGGCGAGTCCGGCGCAGTCGAGGGAGCCGTCCGGGTCGGCGACCGCCAGACGGCCGCCGTGGCGGGAGAGCGCGTCGGAGAACGCCTCCGGGAGAAGGAAGGTCATCGCGCGCTCACCGCTCGTTCTGGGCGTGTGCGGTGCTCAGCCGGTCCAGCTTGGCACCTGATTCGTCCGGGCGGCCCAGCAGCAGGACGTACAGGATCTCCTCGGTCTGAGGGAGCCCGGCCAGGGAGCGCCAGAGCGCCGAGTCGAAACCGCCGACCCCGGTCACCCCGGTACCCGAGCGGGCCGCTCCCAGATACAGCAGCTGGCCCAGCGCTCCGCACCGGAAGGCGAGTTCGCGCAGGTTCCCGGCCCCGTCGTCCGGCCGTCTCCGTGGACCGCCGAGCGCGGTACGGGGTGCGTGCAGCAGCAGTGCCGCCGCCGCTTCCGCGAGGGGCCGCTGCCGCATGCACGCCTGTGCCACCTCTTCGGCGGACGGCGTGCCGGCGGACTGCTTCCCGTGCCGGGTGAGCGGGTGGACCCCGTTGTACTCCGGCTCCGCCGCCGACCGTACGACCAGGGTGGCGGCGAGCGGGGAGGAGGCCGGCAGATCGGTTCCCACCGGGGTCGTCAGCGCCGCGACGGCCTGCCGGATCGCGGCGGCGGGGACGGTGCCCGGGGCGAACGCCTTGCTGGAGGACCGGGCGGCGAGCAGGGCCGGCCACCCGTCGGGGGCGCCCAGCCCGTCCGTCCCGCCGGAGAGGGGGAGGCCGGTCCGGAGGCCGGCCAGCGGGGCCGGTGCGCCCGGCAGACGCGGTGGTGCGGGCCGGTCCGGCCGGGCGGAGAGGGATTCCCAGCACGCGGCTTCCAGCCAGGACTGCCAGGTGGGGGCGGCCAGGGAGCGGTCGCTCTCGTCGTGGACCGTCCAGCTGCCGCGGAGCTCGCCGGCCGCTGCGGCGGGCACCAGGACGGCCGAGTGGACTTCCCGGTAGTTGCCGGACGCCTCCAGCAGCCCGGAGAGGGGCTCACGCGGGAAGCGCAGCGAGAGCAACGCCTCGGCTCCCCGGCCGGCCGAGGCGAGCAGCAGGTTCCCCACGGCGTGCCCGGCGTCGATCTGGGTGTACAGGTATCCGCGGTCGCCGTACTTGCGCATCGAGAGCCAGGGGCGGGTGAGCGTGATGATCACGGCCCCGCCGTCGGCTGGTGCCTCCAGCCCGGAGGCGGCCAGCGCTTTCGGTATGCGGGGGCCGGTGGCCAGCCGGGCGCACGAGCGGCGGTCCCCGTCGATCCTGAAGAGGGCGGGCGCCCCCCGTTCCGCGGTGATCACGGCGAAGCCGTAGGGGTACACCGCCCCGGCCGACGGGACCGCCTTCGCCCCCGGGCCGCGGCCGGTTCCGCCCGTCAGCACCCCCTCTTCGAGGAGGGAGAGCGCCAGTCGCAGCCCGGGAGCCTCGACCGGCTCGGCGGGTGCCTCACGCGGTGCCGGGGACAGGGCCATCCTGGCCCACATGCCGGCCGCGAAGTCCGGAGATCCGCCCTCGGCCGGGGTACGGGCGGCCGTGGTTAACGCGTTGCCCTGCACTTCTGGCATACCTCATTTCGTTCGGTGCCGAATTCACGGATCGTGCTGGGAAGGATGCGCATGCATGCCTTCGGAACAGCCGGATAACGGTGTGCGGCAATTACGGAAAATCGGGATGACACGGAATCGGAGACGCCATCCGCACCATCGAGGATGCACGCGATCGGTCCGCGGCGAGTAATTCGCGTCGAGCAAGGACCTTTTGTTCCGTGCCGCTGTCGGGCGACGACGATCATCCTTGATCGCGGTTTCGGACATGTCAAGGCTTTGGCCTAGACCAGTCAGCGCGCGGCGACCGGCCGGCGAGCTGGGCGGACCCGGGACCGGACGGGCGTGTTTACGCCAACTCCCTTACTTCACAAGGGAGTTCAACAGGTCGGGGGCGGACCGCGGGATCCGGTCCGCCCTCCCTCCGCACCGGAAGGCCGAGCGCTTCCCGCAGCGAATTCCGGACAAGTCAATGAATGCATTCCGGTTCCGTCCGCTCCGCGCCCACCCTTCTTTCTCTGACTCATGCCGATATCAGGACGGTTGGGTGCACTCACTACGGCGCGTCCCGCCATAGCGGCAGGAAAATCCATGGAACGGTTCCTGTCCGGCGGGCGGGAGATTCCGGATGACGGGTGCCCGATGGCGGATGCCGTATGCCTGACGGCCCGTGGACGATGCCGTATGCCTGACGGACCGTGGACGATGCCGTATGCCTGACGGCCCGTGGACGATGCCGGACGACGGCGCACGGCACGGCCTCCCGGGGGGGGCGGGCGCAGGGCACGAAACACCGGGCGCACGGGGGAAAACCCGAACCCCGGTGTCGGGGAGGCCGGATGGCTCGCGTGCGCGGCCGCTCCTACGGTCGGTCCATGCCCTCGGACCTCCGCCGGACGGCCGCACTCTGCGCCGCCGCCCTTCTCGCCACGCTCGTCCCTCCGGCAGCCTCCGCGGGGGCCGCCGGCCGCCCGGCCGCCTCGCTGCGGCAGGCCACCGACGCGCTGCACGCCACAGGTGTCACCGGGGTGTCGGCCCGGCTGGAGACCGGGCGTACGGTCACCACCGCGCGCAGCGGAACCGGTGACCTGCGGACCGGACGGCCGGTGCCCAGGGACGCCTACATCCGGATCGGCAGCACCACCAAGACCTTCGTGGCGACCGTGGTACTCCAACTCGCCGACGAGCGGCGGCTTTCGCTCGACGACACGGTGGAGCGGTGGCTTCCCGGGGTGGTCCGCGGGCAGGGCAACGACGGCCGCCGGGTCACCCTGCGCCAGCTGCTCCAGCACACCAGCGGGGTGCCCGACTACACCGGGGACGCCCTTCCCGATCCCACGGCCGCCGGCTACCACGAGCACCGCCTGACCGCCTACTCCTCCCTGCGGCGCGTGCAGCTGGCCATGGGGCATCCGCCGGCCTTCGGGCCCGGGACCGGCTGGCAGTACTCCAACACCAACTACGTGCTGGCCGGCCTGGTGATCGAAGCGGTCACCGGACGTTCCTGGGAGCGGGAGGTCCGTTCCAGGATCCTGCGCCCGCTGCGGCTCACCGGCACCACGGCCCCCGGCGACGATCCGCGGCTGCCGCACCCCCACGCCCGTAACTACCAGCAGTTCGGGCCGGGGGAGCCGCTGACCGACACCACCCCCGCCTACCTGCCCTTCGACGGTGACGCCGACGGAGCGATGATCAGTACGGCGGCCGACACCAACAGGTTCTTCACCGCCCTGCTCGGAGGCGAACTCCTCTCCCCCGCCCGGCTCGCCGAGATGCGGCGGACCGTCCCGGAGCCCGAGGAGCACGGTTCCCCGCCCGGGACCCGCTACGGGCTCGGTATCTCATGGACCCCGCTGTCCTGCGGCGGCGGCTACTGGGGGCACAGCGGCAGCGGCTTCGGCTATCTGGTGGCGCCCGCCGTCACGGAGGGCGCCCGGCCCGCCGCCCTCACCGTCACCGCGCACAGCCGGCCCGGCGACCAGGAGACCGCGGAACTGCAGAACAAGGGCGTCGGCGACCTGGTGGACCACGCCCTGTGCACCGCCTGATCCGCGGGCCGGGCGCCGGACGGGGCACCGGTCCGTGAAGTCCGCGGCGGGGCTTTCGGGACAGCCTTTTAATTCGTGGCGGATACCGGAGAGGCGCGCTAGGCTCCCCCGCGATGACGACTCACTCTCTCAGCAGAATGGGGGAACCGTCCGCGCAAGGTGAGTGCTGATGCCCACTCACACCGCGTACGAGGATTCCCGACTGGCCCTCTGGCTGCGCGTGCGACAGTTCGCCGTGCCGCCCTCCATGATCGAGACAGCCACCGCCCGCCGCCTGACCGGGGACTGGGCCGGGGCCTGCGCCGCCGCGGGCGTCGACGTCGATCTCGACCTGCGGTCCGTGGCACGCGCCCACGGCCGTGAACTCACCGCCCGGCTCCGGGCCGACCTGCGCCATCTGGCTCCTGACCTGCTGCGCTGGCACATGCCGCGGATCGCTCCGCGCGGACTGCTGCGGCCCGGGCTGACCATCGCACTGGCCCGGTACGACCCCGGCGGACGGGACGGGCCCCCGGTGCGTCTGGTGGTGCGGACCCCGCCCGCCCGGGCGGACGCCGGTCAGCGGATCAGCCTCGCATTGTGGGACGGCACCCGCGACGAGCCCGCCGCCCGGCTCCATCCGCACCCCCACCCGAACCCGCGGTTCCGCCTCGACCTGCACCGCCATCTCTGGGACGCGCGCAGGACCGGCGAACTGCGGGAACGGTCCGGGGCCGGCCTGCCACCGACCGGCCCGGACGACGAACACCTTCCGGACGCGGTGCAGTCCGCCGCGCCCGGCCGGGGGTCCGCCGCGCCCGGCCAGGGGTTCGCCGCGCCCGGCCAGGGGTTCGCCGTGAACCGCTGGGCGGCCGAGGCGTCGGTGCTGCTCCGGGCCGAGGGCCGGCGCTCAGGCCCCTTCACCGTGCGGGCCGGCGCCCGGCGGCTGTTCCTGGAGCTGGACGCGGACACCGGGGGCGGCCCGCCCGTACTGCGCGAGGCGGTGCTCTCCCCGCGTGACGACGTCTCCACGTTTCCGGTCCTGCCGGACGCGGCGACCTGGGTGCTGCCCGACCTGGAGCTGATCCGCAGCGGTTCGGCCGACCCGGACCGGCTGCATCCGCTGGTCGTACCGGAGCTGCTTCCGGGGCACCCGCCCGCCACCGGCCCGAAGAGCGTCCCGGACGAGGCGGGACGGCCCCGCGTCGTGGAGTGCCGGGGTGCCCGGCACCGGATCGGCCTGGTCGACGGGGTCCTGGTCCCTCTGGACCACGAGGCGGCCGAGATCCGCCGGGAGGAGCTGCTGGTCGCGCTGACCGGCACCCCGCTCCCCTGCCTCCGGGCCATCGACGAGGCGCACCGCCGCCCCGACTGCCTCACCGGCGTACGCGAACGCCTGGACCACGGTGACATCGCCGGTGCGCTGGCCGTCGTCGAGGGTCTGCTGGGACCCGGCGCGCAACTGCGCGAGGGTGCCCTGCGGGACGAGCTGGAGGCGGCGGCGGAACGGCGCATCGCCTACGGACTGTTCCGGGCGGGCCTGGCCGGTGCCGCGCCGCGCCGTTCCCTCCCCGGCACCCGTCGGCGGCGCCCCCGTGGCCGCCACCGCCCGGCCTCCTCCGTCTGAGCCCGCCTCTCCACCCGGTGCGTCCCCGCCGGACCTTCCGCCCTGCCTTGACCTGACCTGCCCCGTACTCCGCGGCGCCCCCGGGCCCGCCCCGACGACCCCGAGGTGATCCGACATGCCCACACCTGCCCCTGCCCCTGCCCCCTCCACCGCTCCCACCCCCGCCCCCGCCTCCCAGCTCGATGTGGCCGACGCGCTGACGGCGCTGCTGCGTGACACCGCCACCGAGCCGCGCCCCGACACCCAGCTGGAGGCCCTCACCCTGGCGGTCGCCGCCGACCTGCCCGTCCTGCTGTGGGGGGAGCCGGGGATCGGCAAGACCGCGGCCCTCACCCAGCTCGCCGAGGCCCTGGACCTTCCGCTGACCACCGTCATCGCCAGCGTGCACGAGCCGTCGGACTTCTCCGGCCTGCCGGTCGTCGGGGACGACCCCGCCGTGCAGGGCGTCCCGATGGCACCGCCGGACTGGGCGGTCCGGCTGGTACGCGCGGGACGCGGGCTGCTGTTCCTCGACGAGCTGTCCACCGCACCGCCGGCCGTCCAGGCGGCGCTCCTGCGGGTCGTGCTCGAACGCCGCATCGGCGCGCTCCGGCTGCCGTCCGGGGTACGGATCGTGGCCGCCGCCAACCCCCGGTCCTCGGCGGCCGACGGCTGGGAGCTGAGCCCGCCGCTGGCCAACCGGTTCGTGCATCTGCGGTGGGCCCACGACCATGAGGTGGTGGTACGCGGCCTGGGCGGGACCTGGCCGCTGGCGACCCTGCCGCGGCTCGACCCGGGCCGGCTCGCCGATGCGGTGGACTTCGCCCGGCGTGCGGTGTGCGGGCTTCTCACCGCCCGTCCCGGGCTGGTCCATCAGCTGCCCGGCAGCGAGGCCCGCCGCGGCGGGCCCTGGCCGTCGCCCCGCAGCTGGGAGATGACGCTCCGGCTGATCGCCTTCGCGACGGCGGCCGGTTCCTCCCGGGACGTACTGTCCCTGCTGGTCAGGGGGACGGTCGGGGACGGCCCCGGGCTGGAACTGCTGGCGTGCGTGGACCGGATGGACCTCCCCGATCCCGAGACCCTGCTCGCCGATCCGGCCTCCGCCGAGCTGCCCCGGCGGGGCGACCTGCGCCAGGCGGTGCTGGACGGTGTCGTCGCCGCGGTACGTGCCCGCCCGGAGAAGGCCCGCTGGGACGCGGCCTGGGACCTGCTGGTGCGGGCCCTGGACACCGGGGCGCCGGACCTCGTGGTCGTCCCGGCGAACACACTGGCCGCACTGCGTCGGGAGGACTGGGACGTACCCGCGTCGATCGAGCGGCTCTCGGGCGTGGTCGCCCTGTCCCGCCGGGCGGACCGCACGGCGGCCCGGGTCGCGGACCGGGCCACGGCCTCCGCGAAGGCGGGCCGGTGAGCGCCCCGGCGGGTACACGGCCGGGCAGCCGGGCGGGCGCCCCGGCACCCGCGCCCGCAGGCCCGCCCGCACAGCCCTCCGCGCCCCGTCACGCCCCCTCGTCCGCCCCCGCCCCCGCTCCCGTGAGCACCGGCGGTCTGGACCTCGACAAGCTCTACACCGCCCGGCTGCACGCCGTCCGGGCCCGCCCGTACCTCGCGTCGGCGCTGTTCGCGCTGCACGTCGTGGAGTCGCGGTCGGTCCCCACCATGGCCGTCGACCGGCACTGGAGGTGCTACGTCTCACCGGGCTTCGTGGCACGGACCCCGGTGGAGGAACTCGCCGGGGTGTGGGTGCACGAGGTCTCGCACCTGCTGCGCGACCACCACGGGCGCAGTGACAGGGTCGCGCGTGAGCGCGGGCTGGCCGGGGCCGGGGAGCGGCTGCGGATGAACATCGCCGCGGACTGCGAGATCAACGACGACGTGTACGGGGACGGTCTGGTCCAGCCGCAGGGCGCCGTCGTGCCGTCGTCCCTGGGGCTCCCCGAGGGGGAGCTGATGGAGGATTACCTGCGTCGGTTCAGCCTGGGCCGGCTGACGCACGACCTGTCCTGGCTGGACTGCGGCAGCGGTGCCGACGGGCTGGAGCGCGCGTGGGACCTGGGCCCGGACGGCGCCCACGGTCTCAGCCGCCAGGAACGGGACGCGGTGCGCTTCCGGGTGGCCCAGGGGATCACCGGCCGGCCCGGGGACACCTCGCGGGGCTGGCAGCGGTGGGCCGAGGAGGCGTTCCACCCGCCCCAGCCGTGGCGGCAGCTGCTGGGCGCGGCGGTACGTTCGGCGGCCTCGGGCGCCGGTGCGGGCGAGGACTACACCTACGGCCGCCCGTCGCGGCGCTCCGCCTCGGTGCCCGGTGCCGTACTGCCGAGCCTGCGGCGCATGCCGCCCCGGGTCAGCGTGATCGTCGACACGTCCGGGTCGGTGAGCGACACCGAGCTGGGCAGTGCGCTCCTGGAGGTGGCGGCGATCTCCCGTGCCGTGGGCGGCCGCCGCGACCTGGTCACCGTCCTGTCCTGCGACGCGGCGACCCGGGTCGTGCACCCGCTCTGCCGGGCGGAGGGGATCCCCCTGGTGGGCGGCGGCGGGACGGATCTGCGGACGGGTTTCGCCAGAGCGCTCCGGGCCCGGCCCGCACCGGACGTCGTCGTGGCCCTGACCGACGGCCAGACGCCCTGGCCGGATTCCCGGCCGCCGTGCCGGACGGTGGTGGGCCTCTTCCCCCGGGTGGGCGGCTCCTGGGACGAGGACGACCCGGACTACGTACCGGACTCGCCGCCCGACTGGGCGCGGGTGATCGAGATCGGCTGACCGGCCGGACCCCGCCAGGCGGTGGCCCGCTCCCCGCCCTCGCCGGCCGGAAGGGCGGGGAGGGCGGCCACCGGACCTGGTGGGACTGACTGGCCGTCAGCCGATCTCGGCCCCGTACGCCGCCAGCGCCTCGGGCACCGGCTGGAAGAAGGTCGTACCGCCGGACGTGCAGTCACCGCTGCCGCCCGAGGTCAGGCCGAGGGCGGTGTCACCCGCGAAGAGCGAGCCGCCGCTGTCGCCCGGCTCCGCGCAGACCGTCGTCTGGATGAGCCCGTCGACGACATCGCCGTTGCCGTAGTTGACGGTGGCGTCCAGGGCGGTGACCTCACCGTCGTGGACCTGGGTGGTAGAGCCGCTGCGGGTCACCCGCATGCCGACGGTCGCCTCGCCGGCCCGGGCGATCGCCTGGGCGGAGCCGTCGTACAGGTCGACCTCGCTGGGGTGCTCCACGCCGGAGGCGTACCTGACCAGGCCGTAGTCGTCCCCCGGGAAGCTGGAGGCTTCGTTGGCGCCGATCTCCGTGCCGCCCTGGGCAGCGGACCAGCTGGTGATCGCCTCGGTGCAGTGGCCGGCCGTCAGGAAGTACGGTTCGCCGTCCTTGACCACGTTGAAACCGAGCGAGCAGCGCCCGCCGTCTCCCCAGATGGCGTCGCCGCCCGCGATGAGCGGCTTGAACTCACCTTCCGACCTGACCAGTTCGGCCTTGGAGCCGAGCCCTTCGACGACTCCGGCGAGCGTGTCCCAGGCCGTGCCGTCGACCGTGCGGTCGGCCGTCACGACCACCTTGTTGCCGACCGGGTCGAGCGCCCAGGACGTGCCCGGCAGGGCCGCCCGGCCGGCGAGGGTCTCCTGTGCCTCGCGCAGTTCGGTGAGCGAGTGCTGGACGACCCTGGCCCTGCCGCCCGCCCGGCGCACCTGTTCTGCGGCGTTCTCGTCGAGGACGTTCACGACGAGGTGCCCGGCACCGGCGTCGTAGTACGCGCCGGCCGCGCCGGCGCCCAGGGTCCTCTCCAGGGTGGCGGCGAGGTCTCCGGCCGCGGACGCCGTCAGGGTCCGGGCGGCGTCTTCACTGGCGTTCGCAGTCTGGAAGGTGGTTCCGGCCGCGACGAGGGCCACGACGGCCGAGCCCGCGATCGTGGCGCGCTTCACGGATATGCGTCGGTGCTTCAACTTCGACCTCCTGTGGGGGGCCGTGCGGGGGTGAGTGGGGCACCCGGAGCACGGAGGATGAGGTACACAACTATTCCGACGGCCACCGGGCGCGCACAAGACCGCCTCCGGGACGCACACACGACAACGACACCTCGCCCGCCGCCCGTTCACACCGGGGGCGCAGCTCCGGCGCACCTGTTCCGTTTCGCGAAGCCCGATCGCTCCGGCGCGACCCCGGAAACGGAAGGGCGAAGGCGGGTTGCCTGCGGCAGGCAGTGACGGTAATGGCCTTGATGGTCCATCATCGAACTGACAGCACGCGCCGGGCACCTGTTGCCCGGACCGGGTCGGGTTCCCACCCAGCGGAGGAGGCGTAGTGCGCAGTCGGGTGCGCGTGGCGGACGGGCGGCATCTGATGGTGGAGCGTCAGGGAGATCCGCAGGGCAGACCGGTCTTCCTGCTGCACGGGACTCCGGGCAGCAGGCTGGGCCCCGCTCCACGCGGCATGGTGCTCTACCAGCGCAAGACCCAGCTCATCGCGTACGACCGCCCGGGGTACGGCGGTTCGGACCGGCTGGCCGGGCGGCGGGTGGTGGACGTGGTCGAGGACGTCCGGGCGATCGCGGACGCGTTCGGGATCGACCGGTTCGCCGTGGTCGGCCGCTCGGGCGGTGCTCCGCACGCCCTGGCCTGTGCCGCGATGATGCCGGACCGGGTCACCCGCACGGCGGCGCTGGTGAGCCTGGCGCCCTGGGACGCGGCGGAGCTGGACTGGTTCGACGGCATGGCCGCCTCCAACGTGCTCGCGTACTCCACCGCGGCGTCCGACCCCGACGGGCTCGCCGCGTCCTTCATCAGCCGCTCGGCGGAGATCCGGCAGGACCCCGTCCGGCTCCTGGACGATCTGCGCCGGGAGCTGACCGACTCCGACCGGACGGTGGTCAACGACGCGGGCATCCGCTCGCTGCTGCTGGCCAACTACCGTGAAGGGCTGCGCACTTCCGCGTACGGCTGGATCGACGACGCGATCGCCTTCGCCCAGCCGTGGGGCTTCGACCTGGCGGACATCACCGGTCCCGTGATGCTGTGGCACGGCGAGAAGGACGTGTTCTCCCCGGTCGGGCACTCCCGCTGGCTGGCCGGCCGGATCCCCGGTGCCACCGCCGTACTGGAACCGGCGGCGGCGCACTTCGACGCGCTGTCGGTGCTGCCGGAGGTACTCAACTGGCTCCTGGACTACGGACCGGCCCCGGTCGGCTGACCCGTACCGCCACGGCCCTGTGCGCCTGTGGGGCCTCTCCCGCCTCGCCCGGCCGGGAGAGGCCCCACAGGTGCCGGCGGGTCACACCGTCATCGGCTCCAGCTCGCGCCGGAACCTGGCCTCGCTCCGGGCTATCCGGGTCAGCGGATGCTCGTCACCGAGCTGCCGGGCCAGCTCGTCACCCGTCTCCGCCCGCACCCGCAGCGCCTCGTCCTTACGGCCCAGCGCGTCCAGCGTGACGGCAAGGTTGGACGTCATGGCCAGGGTCTCCGGGTGATGCGCCCCCAGCACCTCCTTGAGCTGGCCGGACACCGTGTACTCCGTCTCCAGCACGATCGGCAGTCTGCCGAGGTCGGCCGTGGCGTTCGCCAGGTTCATCACGCAGAACAGGGTGTTGGGGTGCTCCCTGCCGAAGACCTCCCGCATCGAGGCGACCACCCTCTTCAGCAGTTTCTCCGCGTCCTCGGCGGCGCCGGTGCCCGAGAGGTAGACCCCGAGGTTGTTCTGCGCCGCCAGGGTGTACGGGTGCCTCTCCCCCGGCACCTTCATGTACTGGTCGACGACCTCCTGCGCGGTGTCCCTGGCCTCCTCCGCCTCCCCGGCGGCGAACAGGTCCGCCGCCACGTTGAGGTCACAGGCCAGCGAGTCGGGGTTGGCCACGGTGTACTTGGCCCGGTACCGGGCCCTGGTCGCCGCCGTCAGCCGCCGGGCGTCCTCCAGCTGCCCGGCTCTGCGCAGCGACACCGCCAGGCTCTTGGCGGCGCTCAGCGTGGTGGGATAGGTCCGGCCGAGGGTGGCCTTGTAGCTGTCGTACGTACGGCTGAGCAGAACGACCGAGTCCTCGTAGCGCCCGACTTCACGCAGGTCGCGGGCCAGGCTGTAGGCCGAGGAGAGGCTGTACGGGTGTTCCGGCCCCAGGACCTCCGACCGGAGGTCGTAGACGTCTTGGTCGATCTCCCTCGCCCGCGCGTACTGGCCGACGCTCCGCAGGTTCAGCGCCAGGTTGTTGGCGGCGGCGAGCGTCCGCGGGTGCCGTTCGTGGAAGATCTGGCTGAAGCCGTCGTGCGCCTGGGTCGCCAGCTCGATCGCGCTCTCGTAGTCCCCGAGCAGCCCCAGGTCGATCGCCAGACTGCTGGTGGTCATGAAGGTGTGCGGGTGCTCCGGCCCCAGGACCTCCCGCTGCCGGCTGAGTGTGAACTCGTCGAGCTCCTTGGCCTCCACGTAACGCCCGCGGGTGCGGAGGATGTTGGACAGGTGGAAGCAGAGGTACAGGTACTGCAGGTCCCGCTCCCCCAGCATCTCCAGCCAGGTCTCCCGCAGTTCGTCGCCCAGCGTTCCCGCCGTCCTCACGTCCCCGCGCTTCCAGAGGTAGCGCACACGGTCGATCAGCAGCCGGCGTGTCTCCGGCTCCCGGCAGTTACGCGCGTCCGACGGGCCGAGGTGCGGCCAGATCGTCGCGAAACGCGGCCAGGTCTCGGGGTTGTCGATCGGCTCGTCGTCATCCGGCCTGGCGCCCGCCAGGATCCGGTGGACCACGTGCCGGGCCTCCCGCTGCTCCTCCTCGCTGAGCTGGGCCCTGATCACCGCCTGCACCAGACGGTGTACCTGGATGGAGTTCGACACCTGGTCGACCTTGGCGAGGGCGAAACGGCCGATCTCCCGGATGACCCGGCCCAGGACGAGCTTCTCCTGGAGGGAGGGGTCGTACGGTTTCAGCGCCTCGATCATCTCCTTGCTGTACAGGAGATTCGCCGAGATCGGCTCGGGAGCGAAGAACGCGCACAGCTGGAGCAGCCGCACCGCGGCCGGTGACCGCTCCTTGAGCCGCGTGATGGAGATGTTCCATGTCGCCGCGACGGGCTCCGGATAACCGGCCGGCTGGTTCAGGGCCAGGACCTGGGGGGCCTGGCGGGCCAGCTGCTCCAGGTAGGTGTCGATGGGGGGCGCGGTCTCCGCGATCCAGGCGGCCGCCTGTTCGACGGCGAGCGGCAGGTCACCGACGGCGGTGGCCACCTGCGCGGCCTCCTCCTCGCTCAGACCCGGCGCCCGGCGCTTCAGGTGCTCGATCGACTCCTCGCGCAGGAAGACGTCGACGGGCAGCGCGTCGCCGTGCTGGGACCACGCCTGGTTCCTGGACGTGACCAGGATGTGGCCGGAACCGCCCTGCGGGAAGTAGCGGCTGAGCCGCTCGGGGTCGTCCGCGTTGTCGAAGACCAGCAGCCAGCGGTCGGAAGGAACCCCGCGGCGCAGCAGGTCCACCGCCTCCTGCGAGGCCGCGGACATGTCGTCGCCGCCCTGGGCTCCGAGTCTCACCGCCAGCTCGGCGAGGCTGGCCACCACGTCGTCCATCTGCTCGGACGATATCCACCACACGAGGTCGTAGTCGGCCATGAAGCGGTGTACGTACTCCAGGGCCACCTGGGTCTTCCCGACACCGCCGAGCCCGTACAGGGCCTGCGGCTGCGGCAGCACGACGGCCATCCCGCCCCCGAGCTGGTCACGCATCCGCTCCAGGACCAGCGAACGGCCGGTGAACCCGGGGTTCCTGGGCGGCGCGTTCCAGATGCGGGGCACGGTGCCCGGGAACCGGGGGCCGGGCGACACCCCGTCACCGAGCTGGACCGGCCGGTCCAGCGCACGCATCAGCGCGCCGGTGGCGTGGACCTCGTCCAGACGGAACAGATCGACCGGGTTGCGGTCGATGTACGGCGCCGAGAGGCGCACGTCGCCCACGCGCAGCGGCAGCAGCAGACGGCGCCCGCCCCCCGGGTCCTCGGACACCACGCGCTCCCACTGCTCCACGGCACGCTGCGACTTGAGGTAGGCGCTGGAGAGGAGGACCACGGTCCTGGCCGCGTTCTCCGGGGCGGCGTGCGTGTCCGACGTCCCGGGGTCCGCGGAGACGTCCCGGGGAACCACCCGGAACCCCGCCCGGGTCAGGACCGACTCGACCCAGTCCGCCCACATGCGGTTCTCCGCCACATAGCTGAGGAAGAGATCCGCGGGCAGGGCCGGCCTGCGCCGGGTGAAGGCGTCACGGATGCGGAGCCGCACCTCCTCGCTCACCTGCGGCATCGCGGTGATCTGCTGTTCGGTGACCACGGCGGTGAGTCGCTCGAACGCGGAGAGCAGCGAGTTGCTCAGCCCGGTCTCGTCGCCGAAGGTCGCGAGGGTCTCCTCGTAGGCGTAGTAGGGCCGGTAGGGGATCTCCACCGCTCCCCAGTAGGCGGTGAGTTCGTCGCCCGAGAGGTTGCGTGGCAGCCGGTCGAACTTCAGCCGGGCCAGAGCCCGGCCGGCGTCCGCCTTCTCCTTCTCACCCTCGTCGATGCGCATCGGGACGGGGAAGATGGTGATGGGCCTGCCGGTGTAGCGTTCGGCGATCTGCCGGGCGACGGAGGCGGCACCGTCGATGGACTGGTCGCTGAGGGTGAAGCAGTCGACCAGGACGTCCGGGAGGTGGACGGTGCAGATGTCGGCGATGTCGCTGAGGCCGGTGCGGCTGTCGATGAGGACGTAGTCGTAGTTCTCCTTCATGTCGTCGCGTAAGGCGTCGAAGAAGTGGCCACCGCCGAGCCGGTCGTAGAAGTTGTCCCAGTCGAAGGTGGAGACGGTCGCGGAGTAGTCGCGGTTCTGCCGCCCGGCCGAGACGAAGTCGAGGGTGCCCCCTTTCGGGAACTCCCAGCCCAGGGCCTCCGGGTTGAGCGACACCGCGTGGGGCTGGATGCGGGCGTAGTCGCGGTGCCAGTCCTCGGTGCGCTGCGCGGGGTTGGTCGCGGCCCAGGCGTATTCGGTGATCAGGTCGATCACACCGGTGGTGGCGCCGAGGGTCGAGGGGTCCAGGAAAGGATGGAAGAACCGGTGGAGCCCGGGGGCTTCGAGGTCCCAGTCGACGGCCAGCACCCGTTTACCGTTGGCAGCCAGAATCCAGGCGGTGTTGGCCAGAGCCATGGTGCGCCCGGTGCCGCCCTTGTACGAGTAGAAAGTGACGATGCGTCCGTCACGGCCGGCTGTCATACGTCCTCCGCATCCGTCGCAGGATCGTGCCTGTCGGGTATGAACTGTGTCTGGCCCATGGGCCCCATCAGGCGCGTACGTTCGCTGTGCCGTCCTCCCGCTGGCGGATAGACCGTGGCATGCCTCAGATACTGCTGGGCGGCCACTTCCACCACCTGGGGAAGGACCTGTCCGAACGCTTCGATGGTGGGGACGCCCTTGGCCGCGGCGCGGCAGAAGGCCCGTCCCTGCCGCATCTTGACCGGCATCGTCTGCTCCAGCTTCTCGATCAGCTCGGCCTCGGCCGCCCGGCTCTGACGGTCCTCACGGCACCAGGGGACGACCATGGTCACCCAGGGCCGGTTCTCCTTGTCGAAGGCGGCGAGCCGCCTGCGGCGGTCCTCGTCCTGGAGGGCCCAGCGGTCGACGAGGAGTATCTCGGGTGTGGTGGGTGACTGCTTCCCCCCCGAAGAACCGGATTCCTCGTCGAAGGAGGCCACGACCGCCTGGTAGTTGAGGGAGCGCACCAGCTCTTCCGCGATGTAGGCGAGGGGCCTGGCCGCGACCGGGTGGTACGGATTCCACTCCTGCGGGTTGTCGCCGTAGTAGTCGGAGCTACGGCCCTCCGGCAGGTCGTGGCGGGAGGGCGCGGCGACGGTGATCCGCATGGGGCGCGGAGCGCCGGCACCGCTGCCCGGCGGGCCGAAGGCACTGGGTACGAGGCGGTAGTCAAGGGGCCTGCCCGATTCGATCTGCACGGTGTCGGCCACGCTGACGATGCGTTTGGCCAGCTCGTAGACTGCCCGCTCGTATTCCTGGGCAAACAGCCTGAGCTTGATCAAGCCGTAGAGGCCGTCGCTGACGTACCGGTCGCCGAAGTCGCGGTGATTGAACTGCAACCGCTCTGCCGGGCCAGGGAGTTGGGTCGGTGGGACCGGAACCCACAGAGCGGGGACGATCGCCTCTGCGGGCTGGTTCGAGCGTGCCCGGTGATGGATGGCCCGCTGTTCGAAGGCGTACCACTCCTTGCCGCACATCTCACTGGCGAAATAGCGCGGCGAGAACAGCGGTACGAAGACCCTGCAGGTGGCCAGCACCCCGCCCAGGCGTTCCGACCAGCCCTCACCCGAACGTATTTCCCGGTCCATGAAACCTGCCGCCGCACCGGCGGGCAGGTTGGTCATGGCCATCACATGGCCGCAGAGGTCATGGAAGAGCCGTTCGACCCACATGTCCGGGTCCGATCCACCGCCGTACCCCGGTGTGTGCGCGTAACTCAGAAAGAAGTACGGCCGATGGTCCGCTCGCTGTTGCGTCGTTGCGTGCACACGACCCCCGTCCTGTGAGGCACCCGCATCCCAGGACTGTGGAGAGGGTGCGAGCGAATTCATCATTCCGGAGCGGACCTTGCTCCACCCCCATGGCGTTCGGTCAATCAACGCCGCTTTTCAGTCATCCATACCCAAGATTCAATGAACACGTTCTTGATCTCGGACATTCACGTGGATGTTTCTCCGGCTTGTCCCCTTGTGCGCCTCCGCCTCCTCCCCGAGCGCGTGCAGCAACCGCGTGCCGCCGACGGTCGGCTCAGCCGCCGCGTACAGCATGTCGAGTGCCTGAGGGACCCCGTCGAGAAACCCTTCGTCGAGGGGGACGAGTCCGACCCGCTCATAGGTTTCAGCCAGCAGCTCGGAAAAAGGGATTTCTGAATTCCGACCGTACGGTGACGGATACGTCCAGCCTCCGTCCAGTGCGTAGAGGTCCGTGACGTCCAGGAGCGCGCGCAGGCGTGCCCGCCGAAGCCCGCGCAGCAGTTCGACCGCCAGCCCGTGCGTGTCATCTGTCATCACGAGGCCGATCGCTCCGTAGCCGTGCGGCCGCCGGGACACCGCCGGTCCCGCGGCGAGCGGGGTGAGCGTGCTGAAGCCTGCCGCCGCATCCGCCAGTCGGCCGGGCGCCGCCCGCTCCATCACCTCCCACGCCGCGTCGACGGCGTCACACCACGCCTCGGCGTCGGCCCGGCCCAGCCGGGGCGTCGCGGGAACGCCGAAGCAGTCCCGGTAGGGGTCGAGGTCGTCGATCGCGAAGTGCGGCGCCCGGTCAGGCGTGAGGTACCGCACCGGCCGCCAGTCCGGGTCGCCCTCTCCGGCCAGGCGGACCCTCCGTTCCTCCCCCCTCCCCGTCCGGGCCAGGAACCCGTCGTCGGTGGCACGCACCAGGACCCGGCCCGGCCTTCCCGGCTCACCGACCCGCAGCTCACCCAGCGTGGGCAGGAAGAGCCTGCCGTCCCGGTGGTCCACCGGCACCGCCGGACCGTGGCCCGCCCGCACGGCGGCGGCGGCCACGTAGAGCGGCAGACGCAGCGCCTGCCCCACGGCTTCCGGCCGTCCGGCGTGCAGCCCTTCCAGGGCGTCCAGGAGCCAGGTGCGGGTGTAGGGGTGGGTCAGCACCCTCTCCAGGGCCCCCGCTCCCCGGTCCGTCCCCTCGAGAGCTCCGGCGAGCTCCCACGCCTCCTCCCACCGGGCGCCACCACGGCCGTCCAGCGCGTGGTGCAGGCCGGCGAGGAGCGTGCGGGTCAGGTCGTACTGCGCCTCCGCGAGTTCACGCCGGTCGGTCAGCACGGGCGGGACGGCGGCCGCTTCGGTCCGTTGCGCGATCCCGCGCACCAGGGCTTCCAGGTCCGCGCAGTAGACCGAGGGGTTGTCGAAGCCGTTCTCCGAGCGGTACCGGTGCGTATAAAGCCCTCCACCGCACGAACGTACGACGGGGCATCTGCGGCACGTCTCGCTGACGCCGGCCAGGCCCAGTTGGCGCGCGCGCACTCCGGGATGGCCCGCCACCTCGTCGAAGGAGTGCGAGAACACGTCGAACCCGGTGTCCGCCGCCCCCTCGTAGGCGCTCTTGAGCGAGTCGACCTGCTCGAGCCGGCCGTCGGTCTCGACCACCACCAGGTCCGTGGGGGACAGCCCGAGGGATTCGGTGAGGCTCGGACCACCGCTCAGCGTGGAGAGCACCGAGGAGAAGAGACGCACCGGTACCGGGCCGCCGAGCTCCTGCCAGCGGTCGAAGACCTTCAGCAGCCAGGCGGCGTACGCGGTGGGCGAGCCGTCGGGGCGCGGCGGCGGATCGTCCCAGGTGGCGTGCGGCAGCAGGAAGTCGATGAGGGGCGGTTCCAGCTCGACGAGCGCGTCGAGAACCGCGTACGGGTCGTTCTCGATGTCGACGGTGCACAGAAGGCCGAGATTGAGATGCCGGTAGCGCTCCTGCCTGAGCAGCTCCACGGCCCTGAGGACGAGCGGATGGCTACTGCGTCCGTCGGCGAACCGGCGATGCCGGTCGTTGGCCGCGCGGTCGCCGTCGAGGGAGATACCCACCTTGACGCCGAACTCGTCGAAGAGGTCGAGATAACGCGGGCTGAGCTGGAGGCCGTTGGTGTGGATCCGCAGATCCAGTTCGGCGATCCCCGCCAGGGACGAGCCGAGTTCCTCGCAGACCCGCCGCAGCCGGTCCGGGCCCGCCAGCAGAGGCTCCCCTCCGTGCAGGATCACTGACACGGAGGGCAGTGCGTGTGCCTTGGCGTGCTCAGCGAGACGCTGCGCCGTCCGGGAAATCACATGATCAGGAATCGTTCTGGGCCGGGTTCTCCAGCTCTGATCTGCATGTTCGTAGACATAGCAATGATCGCAAGCAAGATCACATCTGCTATGAACCTTCAGAACGATTTCGCGGAATGGCACCGCGGGCCCTGTCATTCCCTCATTCTAGCCAGCGGGCAGAGGGAAATCCGACAGCGCCGTCCAGACCTCGTTACAGCGCGGAGTTGAAGGTCGAGATCTGCTTCGGCCGGCCACCTGCGGTGGCGAGCACGCGCCCCATCTTCGTGGCAGCCGTGCTACCGGAGGCCTCGATCTTCGCGAGGGGCAGGTGACTCTTCGCGGGAGCGAAGTTCGGAGATGATTCGTAGGTCTTCACGGCCGTCCTTGAGGGGCTCGTTCCGGACACGGAAACAGCACCGGCACCTGCACCATTGCAGTGTCCGGCGGCACGACTTTACTCTCATGACCCTGGTGTGCAACTCAGCTCGCACTCGTGTAACCCGAGCGATTTACAGGACTACTCCAAATGGGCGGTAACCCTTTCATCCCCAGGATCGAGCACCACTACTTCGAATACAGGAGCGACCATGACGGCGATTCCCGGTCCCCTGCAGAGCATGGTCTTCAGGAGCGCTGACCTTCCCGCGCTCTTCCACCACACGGACGCCGTGGCCGTCGCGCGCCAGCGGGAGGCGGTCAACACCACGCGCGGCCAGTTGTTCCTCCTCGTGCTGGGTACCGTGCCCGCCGCGCTCCCGTGGCGGGTCGAGGTCGGTGGCTCCGTCCAACTCCTGGACTGTATCGCGGTGCTGGCCTATCTGGGTGTCCTGATCACGACGTACCTCGCGTCCCGGCGCAAAGCAAAGTCGCATTGGCAACTCAACCGCTCAGCAGCGGAGTTCATCAAGTCCAACTGCTGGCGCTACGCCGTGCACGGCGCCCCCTTCGACACCAACACCCTGCATCCGGAGGCCCTGTTCGCCAACCGGCTGGAGGAGGGGCTCCAGGAGTTGCGGAAGGTGGGGTGGCGGGACCCCCGGGAGGAGATGGACGACGAGGGGGGCGGGGTCATCACCGCGTCCATGCGGGAGTTACGGGAGAAGGCGTTCACCGTACGCAAGGAGACGTACATCCGGGACCGGCTGATCGAGCAGCGGCGCTGGTACCGCAGACGGCAGCAGGTCTCGCGCAAGGGGGCGCTCGTCTGGTCCAGCACCATCGCCGCGCTGACGTTGCCGGCACTGGTGCTCGCCGCGGTCCAGGCGTTCGGCGGTGCCGGCTCCTTCGCACTGACGGGGACGCTGTCCGCGGCGGCGGCGGCCTGTCTGGCCTGGAACGAGACGCGCCGCCATCACCCGCTGGTGTCCGCGCACTCACTGGTGGAGGACGATCTGGAGAACATGCAGGCGGCGATGGAGACGACGCTGACCGAGCGGCAGTGGGCCGCCGCGGTGTTCGAGACGGAGCGGATCGTCAGCCCGGAGCACACGGACTGGCTGGCCCGCCACCGGACATGACGGGCCGCCGGCCGGTCCCGGGGCGTTCCCGCCGTGTCCGGCGGGGGCGCCCCTTCGCGTTCAGTCGCGGGTGACTCCCTCGCGCCAGATCACCGTGACCGGACGGCCCAGGGTGCGGGCGTACGTCACGATGTCACCGGTGCCGCCCAGGCCCCGGGCCGGAAGACCGTCCCAGACCGCGAGGAGCCGGTCGCAGTGGTCGGCGATGTAGGTGCCGGCGGCGTAGTAGGCCTCGTCGGTGGAGTGCGGGTAGCCGAGACGGACCTCGCGGACCGCGCGGGCCTTGAGCATCCGGTAGCGGGCGAGGTCCGCCGCGTCGTCGAAGCCGTCCTCGTAGTCCCCGCTGGGGATCACCGCGGTCAGTTCCGCACCATGGGCCAGGGCGAGATCGGCGAAGATCTGGTCCGCGCCGACGGCGAGGCTGGAGAGCGCCTCCAGCGAACCCTCGTCGTGTCCGCGCAGCGCGGCCCGCATCCCCTCCAGCACATGGGCGCGCGCCGCCCGGGGGATGGAACGGTGACCGGTGACTCCGATGCGTTTCACGGATCTGGGACCCCCTGGGTGTCTGCGGGGGCCCGGAAGGAGCTTCTCCGGACAGGCACGATGTGCGCCCCCGTCGTAACCTCTGCGACCGACCGTCCTGCCATCCTCTCAAGAGCCGCGGGCCGAGCGGGAGCCCCCGCCGGAAATCGGCGGGGGCTCACGGGAGTGCGGGGGTGACAGCGGGCCGGTGCGCGCCGGCCCCGTACGCCCGCGTGCTTCGGCGGGACCGGACCGCGGTGTCCGCGGGGCGCGGGCGGGGCGGTCCCGTCTCCGTCCCGGACGGCGGCGGCGCGTCAGGCGTCGACGCGGTTGCGCTCCCCCGCCGGCACCGGGGCCGTCAGGGTGTTGCCGGGCGGCGGGAAGGGGCAGATGAAGTGGTCGGCGAAGGCGCACGGCGGCAGCAGTGCCCGGTTGAAGTCGATCTTCACCCTGCCCTGTGCGTCGGGCGCGGGGGGCCGGAGGAAACGGAACCGGTAACTGCTGGTGCCGCTGGTGGCGTCGGCGAAGACCGCCCAGAGCGAGCCGTCCGGCTCCACCGCCACCCGGAGGGTGTGCTCGGTGCCGTCCAGGGTGAAGGCGACCTCCCCGCCGAGTCCGAGTTCCCGCTCCCGGCCGTCGGCGTTCCCGACCCGGACGTTTCGGTCTTCGGCGTACGGGCGGAAGACACCGTCCAGGGACCAGCGCGGGTCGTAGGGGGTGGCGTCGATGGTGCGGAAGGCGTGCCGGGCGGCCGATCCGGGGTCGAAGTCCCTCACCGCCCAAAGTCCTTCGCGCCGCAGGACGACCAGTCTGCGTTCGCCCCGGGCCACCCGTGAGGCGCCGGCCGGACCGCGGTCCGGGGCCAGGCGCGCCCGGCCCGTCAAGGGCTCGGCGTCGAGGGTCAGTCCGTCCTCGGGCGCGGCGGTGAGCACCACCTCCTCGCCTTCCTCGCGCCACTGCCCCGGTACGCCCGGGAGGAGGCCGTCGGGGTGGTCCGAGAGCCAGTGCGTGCCGGTGAGGGAGAGCGGGCCGTGCGGTGCCGCCACCACGACGACGCGCTCCTCGTGCCAGCGCTGCCACGCCCGGGCCTCCCGGAGGTCCTGGGGCTCTTGCGGTTCCCGGAGTTCCTGGGGCTCTTGCGAATCTTGTGCGCCCTGGGGGCGCCGGGTCTCCCGTACGCCCTGAGGCCCTCCGTCGTTCCGGGTGTCACCGGGTTCCCGGGGGGCGCCCTGCTGTACGTCGTCGTCCGTGCTCATGACGCTCCACCCTTCCACACCGGCCGGCCCGGCCCGGGGCGCGACCTGTGGGTGGTGCCGGCGCGTTCGGAACGGAAGGCACCGCGTTCCCGGAGGAGCTGGGACGGTGAAGCCGTCGAGGCCGCCCGGCCTGCCGGCTCCCGGGGCGACCCTTAGCAGTCGCACCCGCAGTCGCAGCAGCCGCCGTCCTCTCCTCCGCAGCTGCAGCACTCGCAGCCCTCGCAGCAGTCACCGCAGTCGCACTTGTGGCAGAGCCCCTCGCGTTCCTGACCGCTCCAGGGGTCGTGGAACGTTCCGGCACAGCACAGCTGGCAGGTGCAGGCGAGCCCCGCCCAGACCATGCAGCCGGCCAGCAGGCCGCGTCCGCGGGGCGGTTCGGGCGGGAGCGGCGGCCCGGCGGGACCTCCCGGGGCGTGGGGGCCGCCGGGGGCGTAGGGGTTGCCGGGCGGGGGCCCGAAACTGCCGGCCGGTTCCCCGCCGGGGCCGTGCGAGCACAGCGTGGAGCCGAAGGCCCGGTCCACCGAGCGGCGCAGCTCGTGCACGAGCAGCACATGGGCCAGCTTGCCGTCGGTGAACTCCGTGTCCGCCAGGGCGAGCCGGATGCCGTGCAGTGCGTCGTCGCAGAGCCTGCGCGCCTCGCCGGCCGGAGTACCGGTCGCGGTGAGCGGGTTCCAGGCTCCCGACGCCGCGTCGGCTTCCTTGTCCTCCACGGCGTCCAGCAGGTGGGCGAGCCGGCCGAAGAGCCGTCCGGCCTCGGCGAGCGGCGCGGCGTTCTCCGGCCGGCCGGCGAGTACGGCGGTGTGCGCGAAGGCGGCCGCGGTCGCCGTCTCGGTGGGTTCGGTGACCGTCAGCAGGCTGGTGCCGGGCCCGGCGAGCGACTCGATGCCCGTCTGCCGGTCGACGGCGTCGACCAGGACCGCGGTGTCGAAGCCCAGCTCGGCCCCGGTGCGCGCTCCGGCCCTGTCCCACCCTGCGGCGACCCTGCGCGCTGCGGCGGCCACCGGCCGGCGCTTCAACAGCCCGTCCCGGTCGGCCACGTGGTCGCGCACCTTGGCCGAGGCGAGTACCAGGGAGACGGCGGCGGCGAGCCGGGCCCCCTCCCCCTTGGCCACCGGGGCGGTCCGCATGGAGCGCAGGGGGCAGGGCCCGGCGGTGCGCCGCATCTCCGGGGCGCGCTCGGTCTGAGCCTCCGTCAGGACCGAGACGATCAGGCCGTCATAGTTCGTTACTATTCGGGCGAATTGCCCGTGATCGGCCCGGAGTGCGAGGCAGAGCCCGCAGAGATGGGCCATCCATTCCGTCTTGAGCCTGTCGGACAGCCGGTGGCTGCACGGCCTCACGATTCCGAACACGACATCCCCCCGTACGCCGTTCATCCTGGTGCGGCGCACCATCGCTCGGGCGCGCGCCGTGCATCGTATCCGTCCACCCGTTCACCCGTACGCCCCCCATGTCACCCGTACGGGCAGATGCATCATATTTTCTTTCCACAAGCTGCCTACATGCGACGAAACCTGACGATTCACCACATGATCTGCACCAGTAGCGTCACGAATCCCGTACGCGCCGACCATCCCCTTGGTGCTTGGTCCGCATCATGGACGACCATAGGGATAGGAAAGACATGCGGAACACCACAGAACCGCGGTGAGAGGAGGCGTCCATGGGATCGGTGCGCAAGGCGAGTGCCTGGCTGGGCCTCGTGGAGGACAACGACGAGCGGTACTACGACGACGAGTACACCGAGGACGCCGACACCGGTACGCACCAGGCGTGGGTGACCGACCCCCGTGTACAGGTGGCCTCGGAGAAGGCCGTGGACGCCGGCCGGCGGATCGCCACCGTGACACCGGACAGCTTCCGGGACGCACGCGGCATCGGTGAGCTCTTCCGGGAGGGGGTACCGGTCATCGTCAACCTCACGGGCATGGACCCCGCCGACGCGAAGCGGGTGGTGGACTTCGCGGCGGGGCTGACCTTCGGGCTGCGCGGTTCGATCGAACGGGTGGCGACCCGGGTCTTCCTGCTGACCCCCGCGCACACGCGGGTGATCACGGGGGAAGCCGCCGGCCGCCCGGCCGACGGCTTCTTCAACCAGAGCTGAGCGGGGCGCCCGCCCTCGGACCCCCCCGGGCCCCCGCCCGGCCGGTACGCCCCGGGCGCGGTGCCGGCCACGGCATCAGCGGAAGGCGTCCAGGCCGGTGAGCGCCTTGCCCAGCACGAGCTGGTGCATCTCCACGGTGCCCTCGTAGGTGAGCACCGATTCCAGGTTCGTGGCGTGCCGCATCACCGGGTACTCCAGCGAGATGCCGTTGGCGCCCAGGATCGTGCGCGAGGTGCGGCAGATCTCGATGGCCTCCCGCACGTTGTTGAGCTTTCCGAAACTGACCTGTTCGGGACGGAGCCTGCCCGCGTCCAGCCGCCGGCCCAGGTGGTGGGCGAGCAGGACGCCCTTGTGCAGTTCCACGGCCATGTCCGCCAGTTTGGCCTGGGTCAGCTGGAACCCCCCGATCGGCCTGCCGAACTGCTCGCGGGTGCGCGCGTAGTCCACGGCCGCCTCGAAGCTGGCGCGCGCCGCGCCCATGGCGCCCCAGACGATGCCGTAACGCGCGTGGCTCAGGCAGCTGAGCGGCCCCCGCAGTCCGGCCGCCCCGGGCAGCATCGCGTCGGCGGGCAGCCGTACGCCGTCCAGGACCAGTTCGCTGGTGACCGAGGCGCGCAGCGACCACTTGTGCCTGATCTCCGGCGCGGAGAAACCGGGCGTGCCGGCGGGGACGAGGAAGCCTCGGATGCCCTGGCCCCCGCCCGCCCCGTCGGTCTGCGCCCAGACCACGGCGACCCCGGCGACCGAGCCGTTGGTGATCCACATCTTGCGGCCGGTGAGGACCCAGTCCTCGCCGTCGCGCCTGGCGTACGTGCGCATCCCGGCCGGGTCCGAGCCGTGGTCGGGCTCGGTGAGCCCGAAGCAGCCGATGGTCTCGCCGGCCGCCATGCCGGGCAGCCAGCGCCGCTTCTGCTCCTCGGAGCCGAAGCGGTGGATGGCGTACATGGCGAGGGAGCCCTGGACGGAGACCAGGGAGCGGATCCCGGAGTCGGCGGCCTCCAGTTCCAGGCAGGCCAGGCCGTACTGGACGGCGGTGGCACCCGCGCAGCCGTAGCCCTGGAGGGACATGCCGAGGGCACCGAGGGCACCGAGTTCGCGGGCCAGCTCCCGGATGCCGGGCAGTTCCCCCTTCTCGTACCACTCGGCGATGTGCGGCAGGACCCGGTCAGCGGCCCAGGTGCGCACGGTGTCGCGGATCGCGAGGTCCTCCGGGCCGAGGAGGTCGTCGATGCCGAGCGGGTCGGCCGGGTCGAACGGCGGGAGTTTCGGCTGGTTCGCGGACAAGGGGGATGCCTCCGGTGGCTCGCGCGGGTACCAGAAACTAGCAGTGGTAGTTACGGTTTCGCCCCGACGTTACGGCTCACTGTCCCGCCCGTCCAGGACCGCCTGCCTCGGCGGGCTCCCGGAGGCCCGGACGCGGCCGGTGGCGGCCCGCCGGGCCCTGGGCGGGCACCCCCTGTTCCTGCACCACGGGCGCCGCCAGGTTCTGTACGGGCGCCGGCCGGTGCTGCGCGGGCACCGGGACGGGTGCGGCGGGGGGCGGTCCGGCGTCGTGCTCGCGCTGGGCGCATTCCATGAGGCGGGGCAGCCGCACGGCGGCGAGCGCGCCGAGCAGCAGCAGACCGGCGCTGACCAGCAAGGTCACATGGAGCCCGCCGACGAAGGCGTGGCGGGCCGTGGACCGCAGCGCCTCTCCCGCGGGGCCGCCGAGCTCTCCGGCCACCTGGTACGCCTCGCCGAGCGAACGCGACGCCGCCGCCCCGGCGGCAGCGGGCACGCCCTGTTCGTGGAGCCCCGCCAGCCCGGGTGCGTAGGCCGCGTTCATGACACTGCCGAGCAGGGCGATCCCCATGCCCGCGCCCAGCTGGTAGGAGGTCTCACCGATCGCGGCCGCGCCTCCGGCCCGCTCGGCCGGGGCCTCGCTGAGCATCGATTCGTAGGCTCCGAAGAGCGTGGACTGGAGCCCGAAGCCCAGCAGCACGAATCCCGCGGTGAGCAGGACGGGCCGGTCGTGCTGTCCCATGAGGGTCAGCAGGAGCACGGAGCCGGCGGTGAGGACGAAGCCCCAGCCGACCATGCGGCGCGGCCCGACGCGGCGCAGCGTGTAGGAGCCGGTGGCACCGGCCGCCATCGCCGCGAAGGTCAGCGGAAGCAGCCGCAGACCGGTCTCCAGCGGGGTCAGGTCCAGGACCAGCTGGAGGTACTGGACGGCGATCAGCTCCAGGCCGACCAGCGCCAGCATGGCCAGGACGATGCAGCCCACGGCCGTGGTGAAGGCCGGCCGGGAGAACATCGTGATGTCGACCAGCGGGTAGGCGCGGCGCTTCTGTCTGCGCACGAAGAGCACGAGGACCGCGGCCCCGGCCAGCAGGGGGAGCAGGGCGAAGGGGTCCATCCCCGCCCCTTCGCCCCCCAGCCGTTTGATGCCGAGCACGACACCGAGGATCCCGGCGGCGGCCATCAGCGCGCCGGACACGTCCCAGGGGCCGTCGCCGCCCCCGCGCGACTCGGGCAGCAGCAGACGGGCGACGGGCAGGATCACGGCCATCAGCGGGACGTTGATCAGGAAGACCGAGCCCCACCAGTAGTGCTGGACGAGGAAGCCCCCGATGACCGGTCCGGTGGCGGCGCCGACGGCGGCGACCGCCGTCCACACCCCGATGGCCAGAGCGCGTTCACGGCGGTCGGGGAAGACCTGGCGGAGTATCGAGAGGGTGGCCGGCATGATCATCGCGCCGCCGACGCCGAGCAGGGCGCGGGCCCCGATCAGCACGGCGGCCGTGTCGGCCGTCGCGGCCAGCACGGAGGCGATGCCGAAGAGCGCGTAACCGGAGAGCAGGACGCGCCGTCTTCCGATCCGGTCACCCAGAGTGCCGAAGAGGATGAGCAGCGCGGCGCAGACCAGGGGGTAGGCGTCCACGATCCACAGCAGGCCCTCGGCGCTCGGCCGCAGGTCCTCGGTGACGGCCGGCACGGCGACGTGCAGCACGGTCGCGTCGAGCGCCACCAGCAGCAGACTGAGGCAGAGGACGACCAGGACGACCCACCGGTCGGCATGGCCGGCCGCTCCCCGCAGCCGTGTCGCGGCCGTGGACGTGCCCGTCATGTACGTACCTCCCACACTGTGTCCCCGCGCCCGGCGGGCCTCCCGGGGACCGGACTCACGGTGTCCCAGGCCCGGCATCGAGGGGCGGGTGATGCGTCAGCGTACGCGAGTTCCGCGTGGTCACACGTGGTACACCTCATACCTTCGCCCGCGCCGAAGTGTGTCCTACGCCACAGGGCGGCCGGGTGCCGGGGCTCCTCCCGGCCGGTCCGGGCGCCCGCGAGCCGCGCCTTCGGGCACGCCGGGGACGGGCTCCCCGGGCGGCCCCCGGACGGCCGCCCGGGGAGCCGGAGGAGAGGCGCCGAATGCCGTCCGGTGCGTTCGCCCCGACCCCGCGGACCATTCATCGACCATCAAACATTCCTGCGAATTCGACGCCGGAACGAATAGCCCGGGGCTGCGGCGGGATTCTCCGGCGGGCACGGAATGGAAGCCCCTTGAGACAAAGTCCACATCACATCGTCATCACGAAGACGCGGGATGGACCGGATCACACACTCACTCGCTGTAACGTCCATTGCGTGCGTACCGACATCTTTGCCCGTCTGGACCGGGAGCCGGAACCGCCGAAGATAGAGATCCCGCGGATGAGCCGTCACCGCACCGCTCTCTTCGGCGGGACTCTGGTGTTCTATCTCGCCATCGTCGTCGCCGTGCTGGCCTCGTCCTGGCTGGTGGCCCTCGACTGGAAGGTCATGCTCTTCCGGCCGTACCAGCAGTGGCCCGAGCTCCACGCCTTCCTCGACTACTACGTCGTGCTCGGCCAGCGCGGCCCCACGGCCGTGATGGTCGCCGCCTGGCTCGGCTGGCGCTCCTGGCGGCAGCACACCCTGCGCCCCCTGCTCACCCTGGGGACCTCGCTGCTGCTGCTCAACGTCTCGGTGGGCGCGGTCAAGATCGGCCTGGGCCGGCTCGGGCCGCACTACGCCACCCAGATCGGTTCGGCGGAGCTCTTCGCCGGCGGCGATATATTTCCCTCGGGTCACACCGCCAACGCCGTGGTGACCTGGGGAATCCTCGCCTATCTGGCCACCACCCCGCGCGCCAGGCGCTATCTGTCGGCCCTCTCGGCGTTCGTCTCGCTGGGCGTGGGGCTCACGACCGTGTACATCGGTACGCACTGGCTCAGCGACGTCCTGCTGGGCTGGGCGGCCGGTCTGCTGATCATGCTGGGGCTGCCTTGGTTCGAGCCGCTGATCACCCGCGCCGAGATCTGGATCCTCTCGGTACGGAACTCCTGGCGCGCCCGTCTCGCCGAGCGCCGCGGGGGTGCCAGCTCCCCCGACTCCCCCGGGGCGGCCGACGCGCCGGCCCCGGACGGTGCTGTAACGGACAGCGGCGCCCCGGTCCCGGACGGCCCGGACAGCGTTGCGGCGCCGGCCGCGGTGGTACGGGACCCTGAGGCCGCCGAGGGGCAGGACGGCACGCGCACCGAAGACGGTACGGGGCCCGGCGCCCCAGGAAGCGGCACGGCTGCCCACGGCGGGCCGCAGGATCCGGCGCGGCCGGGCGGGGCCGACGGGCCGCCGCAGGTCCCCGGCCACCCCGGCCCCACGGCCAGGGCCCGGGCCCATTCCGCGCACCCGGTCCGTTCGGAGCGGACGCCGCTCGCCCCGGCCGGCTCCCGCCGCCCGCCGCACGCGGACCGCACCCCGCGCAACGGCGGCACCCAGACCCGGCCGGTGGCCGGGGGGACCGTCTCACCCTGAACCCCGGCGGCAGACGCCCCGCAGGCCCGGACACGCCGGATACCCGGCACGCGAAGGCCCCGGCCGCACCAGCGGCCGGGGCCTTCGCGTGCCGGGCCGGGTCAGCCGACCCAGCAGCGGGTCACGGTTTCGCCGGAGACCTCGAAGTTGATCCGGCCGCCACGGAACTCCATGGTGATGACCGCACCGGGCGGGAGCGCCCGGACCGTGCTCCACCCCCGGGCTCTGGCCCGCTGCTCGGCGGCCTCCGCGTCGAGGCCGACATAGGCCCCGGGGCTGTCGTCCGGCTGGGCGGGAGGGGTCGGTAGAGATGCCATACCTCTCACCGTAGGCACAGACGCACCGTGACGGAAGACGTCCGCCCGGACCGTGAGGCAGTCGCGTGTCCCCGCGTGGTCACGCTTGTGTCACAGGATCCCCACGCGTGTTTACGCGACGCCGTGTCACCCGTACGGGCAGTTCTCCCGTTCACGGAATGAATGTGTTCCACCCTTACGCATAAGCACCCGGGCACACGGGAGGAATTCCGGTCGCCGCCTGCGGCGGGGTATCCGGAAAGGCGTCGGGGAAAAGACGAAATGATCCGGACACCCGGAATTCACACCGCCTTGCACGGTTCTTGTCTTTCCCGGCCGGCGCCCGGCCGGAAGTCCGCCGCCCCTCGGCCGGCCCCGCGCCGGCGCCGCGTTCCGTGCCGTGTGTTCCGCCCGCTGTCCGGAATCCCGGAGTCCGGAACGCCTCCCGGCCGGGGCGCCCCGGCCCGTACCGCCCAGCGCCCCCGCACCCCCCAGCGCCCTCACACCCCGGCCCGTACCGCCCAGCGCCCCCGCACCCCCCAGCGCCCTCACACCCCGGCCCGTACCGCCCAGCGCCTCCCGCGTCCCGGCCCGTACCGCTCAGCGCCCCCGCGCGCCCCGGACGACCCCGGCCGCCTTGTAGCGCAGGGCGTACGCCCCGTCGAGCACCGAGCCCCTGGAGCGGTGCAGCACGGTCCGCAGGACGTTCCGCGACCGGACCGCCGGGCCCTGAGCGGCCAGCTCCGCGAAGAGGCGCTCATGGCGTTCGGCGATGGGGGCCGGGTCGAAGCGGGCCGAGGCGGTCAGCGCGGCGCGCCCCATCCGCCGCCTCAGGTCGTCGTCGTCCACGAGTGCGAGCAGGGCGTCGGCGAAGGCCCGGGTGTCCCCGAGCGGCACGAGCCGCCCGTCCGTACCGTCCTCGATGATCTCCGCGGGTCCGTGCGGGCAGTCGGTGGCGACCACCGGCACCCCGCAGCGCATCGCCTCCACGATGGTCATGCCGAACGACTCGCGCTCCGAGGTGACGGCGGCGATCGAGCCCTTGGGCCACTCCGCCTCCATGGGGTGCACCGACCCCATCAGGTGCACCCGCTCCCCCAGGCCGAGCTCGTCCACGAGTGCGCGCAGGGCCTGCTGCTCGTCGCCCGTGGCGTCCCCGGCGCCGTAGATCCGGAGCCCCCACCCGGGGCGGGCCTCGGCGACCCGGGCGAAGGCCCGCACCAGGACGTCGTACCGCTTGACCCGGTGCAGCCGGCCCGCGGCGACGATCCACCGGGCGTCGGCCGTGGCGGGCGGGGCCTCCGGGGCGGGCACGCTGTTCGGGATCGCCTCGATCCTCACCCCGGGCAGCCGCAGCCGTTCCCGGTAGTCGCGGGCGTCGGCTTCGGTGACGGTCGTGACCGCGTCGAGCAGGCCGTACCGGTGCTGTATCTCCCTGCGGAGCCGGTAGCCGTGGCTCTCCAGGGTGAGGTGCTCCTGGCCGACGCGCACCGGGCCCCGGCGCGCCTGCCTGCTGATGTGGACGTTGAGGCCCGGCCGTGTACCGATGACGACGTCGGCCTCCAGCGCGCCGAGGTGGGCGGCGATCCGGCTGTCGGTGAGCCTGCTGTACTGCCGGTGGCGGGTGTCGCCGCGGGGGAAGACCACGGCGGGCCTGGCGTGCCCGGCGTCCTCGCCGTCGTATCCGGGGCTCTTCTTCCGCAGGTCGACGAGATGGCTCATCCGTACACCCTCGGGCGCCCCCAGCGCCGGGGCGTCCCGGTGCCGGAAGACCGAGACGATCTCCACGTCGTGGTGTTCCGCCAAGGTGCGGGCGAGCGTGAAAGTGGTACGGATCGTTCCCCCGATGCCGTACGCGTTGTGAAGCAGAAAAGAAAGGTGCATGAAGCCGTCGTTTCCCCTGGTCGAACTGGTCTGTACCGGACCCTACGCGGCACCGGGAAATGACACAGCATTCGTACAGCAGTCGCACAGACTCGTGACAATTCGAACGAACGACTGTACGGATCCGACTAGTTGACGGATGGTCCGGTCGAACGGCCCTGGACAGGGCGGGTTCCCTCCTCCCTCCACCCACCTGTCGATGTGTCTCCCTGTCGACTTCCCTGTTCCCTCCCGTCATTCGCGCGTGACCCCGGCGCCCGGTCGCACGTTGTCCTGGTGAGCCGGGAACAGCCCGTCTCACGCACCGAGTTCGAGGAGCCACCTGTGCCGCGCATGCTCGACGTCAGCGAGGACGTACGTGCCGAGATCGGCGACGCCGAAGCCGACCGGCTGCTCGTCGGCGACAGCGCCCCGGGCCATTACGACTGCACCTCCTGCCGCACCCCCGGCGACAGCGACCAGGAGCGCACCAGCACGGTGCTCTTCGTGGGCGAGGAGACCGCCGTGCTCGCCTTCGCCCACGCCACCTGCATCCCCTCACAGGTCGTCAGGGTCGCGGAGGACCAGCTCAAGGGCGCCATGCAGTCCATCACCGGCACCGCGCCGCAGCCCTCCGGCGACGCCGGGAGCGCCGCGGGCGTCGAGGGCCGGGTGCCCGAGCAGGCCGTCCTCGGGATCACCAGCGGACTCGTCCTGATCGAGGACGACCTGCGGCCCGCCCTGGTCGTCGAGCCGACGGGACCCATCGCGCGGCCGGGCACGGACGGCCGCGGGGGCGACCAGTTCCTCCAGCTGCTGCTGGAGCAGGGCTTCCAGCCGGCGCACGACCTGAACAGGCTGCCGACGACCCTGCCCGGCTGGTCGGTACTGCTCGCGGTGGGCCGGCTGCACGCGGTGCTGCAGCCCGGCACCGGCGGCGGCCAGGTCGCCTGGTGGCAGGCCCATCAGCCGCTCCAGGTGACGGAGGGCTGGCGTACCGCGGCGAACAAGTCGCAGACCGTGCTCGTCTTCTGCGCCCCGGCCGGCTCGATCGGCCAGCAGCCGCGTGAGGATCTGCTCCGCGACGCCCTGGACAAGGCCGCGGTCAACGGCCTCCTGGTCGCCGCGTCGATGCCGCTGGCCGGGACCTGACCGTGCCCGCGCCTTCTCCGTACGGCCGTCGCACGACGATTTCTCCGGCGGGCCCGCATCCGACGGGCGGTGAGGTCGTTGGCACCTATGTGCACTCATACGACCCTTCTCGCCAGCGGCAGAGCCCGATCCCGGCCATGCGTCCCGCCCGGGACCCGTCGGGCGGCGCGTCCCCCACGCCCATCTACGACGCGCTGTACTCCGAGTTCCGGCGGTCGTTCAGGGCGCTCCCGGGGGACCGGACCGGCGAGGAGGGTCTCGGTTTCCGGGGGTTCGGGACCGGCCTGGCCGCCGGCCGGGCCCCGCTGAGCGGCTTCGCGGCGAACGGTCAGGGCAGCCAGAGCAGTCAGAGCACGCACGCCCCGCCCCCGAACCCCGGCTCCTGGCAGCGCGTCGGGCGGCACGCGGGGCGGAGCGTCCGGCCTCCTGCGGCCCTGCCGCCCGGTTCGGGTACGCCGGATGTCTGAGGGTTACCGGATGTCTGAGGGCCACCGGGTGCCCGGGGCACGACGGCCGACTGAGGGTACGGCGGCCGGCTGAGAGCAGGACGGCCGGCCGGGGGTACGGCGAAGCCCCGGACCGTTCCGCGTTCCCGCGGGGGTCCGGGGCTTCGCCGTGCCGCTCGCGCGGCTACTTCTTGCGGCCGCGCTTCTCCCGTACGCGTACGGAGATGTGCAGCGGGGTGCCTTCGAAGCCGAACTCCTCACGCAGCCGGCGCTCGACGAAGCGGCGGTAGCCGTGCTCCAGGAAGCCGGAGGCGAAGAGCACGAACCGGGGCGGCTTCGTGCCGGCCTGGGTGCCGAAGAGGATACGGGGCTGCTTGCCGCCGCGTACCGGGTGCGGGTGGGAGGCGACGATCTCACCGAGGAAGGCGTTCAGCCGGCCGGTGGGGATACGGGTCTCCCAGCCCTCGATGGCGGTCTCGATCGCCGGGACCAGCTTCTCCATGTGCCGGCCGGTGACCGCCGAGACGTTGACGCGGGGGGCCCAGGCGATCTGCCCCAGCTCGGTCTCGATCTCGCGCTCGAGGTAGTAGCGGCGCTCCTCGTCGAGGGTGTCCCACTTGTTGAAGGCGACCACCACGGCACGGCCGGATTCGACGGCCATGGTGATGATCCGCTGGTCCTGGACACTGATCGACTCGCTGGCGTCGATCAGGATGACGGCGACCTCGGCCTTCTCGACGGCCGCCGCGGTACGCAGCGAGGCGTAGTAGTCGGCGCCTTCCTGGAGGTGCACCCGGCGGCGGATGCCGGCCGTGTCGATGAACTTCCAGGTGATCCCGCCGAGCTGGATCAGCTCGTCGACCGGGTCGCGGGTGGTGCCCGCGAGGGCGTTGACGACGACGCGGTCCTCACCGGCGACCTTGTTCAGCAGCGAGGACTTGCCGACGTTGGGACGGCCGATGAGCGCGATACGGCGGGGGCCGCCGACGGTGGTGCCGAAGGTCTGGGCGGGTGCCTCGGGCAGTGCCTCCAGCACGGCGTCGAGCATGTCGCCGGTGCCGCGCCCGTGCAGCGAGGACACGGGATGCGGCTCACCGAGGCCCAGCGACCAGAGGGAGGCGGCGTCCGCCTCACCGCTCTGCCCGTCGACCTTGTTGGCGCAGAGCACGACGGGCTTGCCGGCCCGGCGCAGCAGCTTGACGACGGCCTCGTCGGTGTCGGTGGCGCCGACGGTCGCGTCGACCACGAAGACGACCGCGTCGGCGGTCTCGATGGCGTACTCGGCCTGGGCGGCGACGGAGGCGTCGAGGCCGAGGACGTCCTGCTCCCAGCCGCCGGTGTCGACGACCTTGAAGCGGCGTCCGGCCCACTCGGCCTCGTAGCTGACGCGGTCGCGGGTGACGCCGGGCTTGTCCTGGACGACGGCCTCACGGCGGCCGATGATCCGGTTCACCAGCGTCGACTTGCCCACGTTGGGGCGGCCGACGACGGCGAGCACGGGCAGCGGGCCGTGACCGGCCTCACCGATCGCTCCCTCGACCTCCTCGGGGTCGAACCCCTCCTGCGCGGCGAGCTCCATGAACTCCGCGTACTCGGCATCGCCAAGCGCTCCGTGCTCGTGGTCCGAGCCCTCGGAGTGAATCTGGTCGTTCATGAAGTCCGTTCCTCTTTGCATCATCATCGATGGGCCGCGATCGCGTGGCCCACTACTCAAGTGTCGCCCAGGCGTCCGGTGAGACGCCTGGCGTTTTCCAGGTGCGCGGTCAGCTCCGCCTGGATCCGCAGCGTCGCCTCGTCCAGGGCCTTCCTGGTCCGCCGGCCGCTGCCGTCCCCCGCGTCGAAGGCGTCGCCGAAGACGACGTCGACCCGGCTGCGCAGCGGGGGCAGCGCGGATATCAGCCGGCCGCGGCGTTCGGTGCTGCCCAGGACCGCGACGGGCACGATCGGCGCCCCGCCGCGTACCGCGAAGTACGCGAGTCCCGCGCGCAGCGAGGCGAAGTCGCCCTCGCCCCTGGTGCCCTCGGGGAAGATCCCGAGGACTCCGCCGTCGTCCAGGACCGCGAGGGCCCGGGTGACGGCGGTGCGGTCGGCGGCCGCGCGGTCCACCTTCAGCTGGCCGATTCCGCGCAGGAACGGGTCGAGGGGACCGACGAACGCCTCCTTCTTGATCAGGAAGTGGACGGGCCGCGGCGCGGTGCCCATCAGCATCGGTCCGTCGATGTTGTGGGCGTGGTTGACCGCGAGTACGACGGGTCCGCTCGCGGGGACCCGCCAGGCTCCGAGCACCCGGGGCCTGAACAGCCCGTACATGAGTCCGATGCCGATCCCGCGCCCGACGGCCGCTCCGCGCGGGCCGGGCGCGGTGGTGGCTTCGGTCACTTGGCGGCCTGCTTCTCCCCGACGAGGGTGACGACGCACTCGATGACCTGGGCGAGGGTCAGCTCGGTGGTGTCCACCTCGACGGCGTCGGCGGCCTTGGCCAGCGGGGAGGTCTTGCGGCCGGAGTCGGCGGCGTCCCGCTTGATCAGGGCTTCCTTGGTGGCGGCGAGGTCGGACCCCTTGACCTCGCCGCTGCGGCGGGCGGCGCGGGCCTCCGGGGAGGCGGTCAGGAAGATCTTTATGTCCGCGTCGGGCAGCACGGTGGTGCCGATGTCACGGCCCTCGACGACGATGCCCCGCTCGGCCCCGGCCGCGATGGAGCGCTGCAGCCCGGTGATCAGGGTGCGCACCTCCGGGACGGCGCTGACGGCGCTGACCTTGGAGGTGACCTCCTGGGTGCGGATCGGTCCGGAGGCGTCCTCGCCGTCCACGGTGATCGTGGGGGCGGTGGGGTCGGTGCCGGAGACGATCACGGGCTTGGCCGCCGCGGTGGCGATCTCCGCGGGATCGCCGACGTCGACGCCGTTGTTCAGCATCCACCAGGTGATGGCGCGGTACTGGGCGCCGGTGTCCAGGTAGCTCAGGCCGAGCTGGGCGGCCACGGCCTTGGAGGTGCTCGACTTGCCGGTGCCGGAGGGGCCGTCGATGGCGACGATCACTGCGGGCGGGGCGGTCCGGGCGGCGGCGCTTACGGTTTCCACGGTGGTGGACACCTTCCTGGTACACGGGGACGGGCGGAGCAGGGCCACGGGACGGCCTCCCCCAAGGTTACCGAGTGCGAGCGGTGCCCTTGTACCCCTGTCTCCGACGCTCTCCCGGGGGCGCCGCCGCGGGCCGTTTCGGCGGGCCCGGGGCGGTGCGCGGGGCCCTCAGGGCCGGATCTGCCAGCCGCGCTCGCCGAGGGCGGCGGCGAGCGCGGGGGCCGCGCTGGGTTCCACCATCAGCTGGACCAGTCCCGCCTGCTGCCCGGTGGCGTGCTCGATGCGGACGTCCTCGATGTTGACCCCGGCCCGTCCGGCGTCGGCGAAGATCCCGGCCAGCTCGCCGGGCCGGTCGCTGATGAGGACCGCCACGACCTCGTACGCCGCCGGGGCCGCCCCGTGCTTCCCGGGCACCCTGACCCGGCCCGCGTTGCCGCGGCGCAGGACGTCCTCGATGCCGTCGGTACCGCGGCGGCGCTCGTCCTCGTCGGTGGTCTGGAGGCCGCGCAGCGCACGGACCGTCTCGTCCAGGTCGGCGGCGACGCCGGCCAGCACGTCGGCGACGGGGCCGGGGTTGGCGGAAAGGATCTCCACCCACATCCGGGGGTCGGAGGCGGCGATCCTGGTGACGTCCCGGATGCCCTGCCCGCACAGGCGTACGGCGGTCTCGTCGGCCTCCTCCAGCCGGGCGGCGACCATCGAGGAGATCAGCTGCGGGGTGTGGGAGACCAGGGCGACGGCCCGGTCGTGGGCGTCGGCGTCCATGACGACGGGGACGGCGCGGCAGAGCGCGACGAGTTCGAGGGCGAGGTTGAGCACCTCGGTGTCGGTGTCCCGGGTCGGGGTGAGGACCCAGGGCCGGCCCTCGAAGAGGTCGGCGGTGGCCGCCAGCGGGCCGGAGCGCTCCTTGCCGGCCATGGGGTGGGTGCCGATGTACGCGGCGAGGTCCACGCCGAGCGCCTCCAGCTCGCGGCGCGGGCCGCCCTTCACGCTGGCGACGTCCAGGTAGCCGCGGGCCAGGCCGTCCCGCATGGCTCCGGCCAGGGCGGAGGCGGTGTGCGCGGGGGGTACGGCGATCACGGCGAGGTCCACGGGGCCCTCGGGAGCCTGGTCGGTGCCCGCTCCGAGCGCCGCGGCCGTCGCGGCGGACGACGGGTCCCGGTCGACGAGGTGGACGCGGACCCCCCGCCCGGCCAGGGCGAGTGCTGCGGAGGTGCCGACCAGGCCGGTTCCGATGACGACTGCTGTTCTCACTGGGCGATGTCCTTGGGGTCCGTGACGAGCCGGTGGCGACGCCCGTCAGCCTAGTGCCGCGGCAGCCGGGGTCTGCCCAAAGGGAGCGGCGCCCCGGTGCCCCCGCCACGCCGGCGGCCGGGCTCCCGCCCCCGGGCGCGACCGCCCCCGGGCGCCCCGGGGAAAACGGATCGTGCGTCGCGGGCGGTCCGCATAGGCTCCCGCCCATGACCTCCCCCGATGCCGTCGCGCTCGTCCGCGACCACACCGTCTACGCGTGTGTGACGGGCTCCCGTGCCTTCGGACTGGCCACCCGGGCCAGCGACACCGACCGGCGCGGTGTCTTCCTCGCGCCGACCCCGCTGTTCTGGCGCTTCGAGAAGCCGCCGGCCCATGTCGAGGGGCCGGCGGCCGAGCAGTTCTCCTGGGAGCTGGAGCGCTTCTGCGAGCTGGCTCTGCGGAGCAACCCCAATGTGCTGGAGTGCCTGCACTCCCCGCTGGTGGAACGGGCCGACGCCACCGGTCGCGAGCTCCTCGCCCTGCGCGGGGCGTTCCTGTCCCGTCGGGCCCACACGGCCTTCGTACGCTACGCGGTGGGGCAGCGCCGGAGGCTGGAGGCGGACCTCCGCACGCACGGCGCCCCCCGCTGGAAGCACGCCATGCACCTGCTGCGCCTGCTGACGAGCTCCCGGGATCTGCTGCGGACGGGCGAACTGGCCGTCGGTGTCGGCGACGCCCGGGAGGATCTTCTGGCGGTCAGGCGGGGCGAGGTCCCGTGGGCGGAGGTGGAGCGCCGGATGACCCGCCTCACCGAGGGGAACGACGAGGCGGTCACCCGCTCCCCGCTGCCCCCGGAACCGGACCGGGCCCGGGTGGAGGACTTCCTGGTGCGTACCCGCAGGGCCTCGGCGGCGGCCGGCTGAGACCGGCCGCCGGGCCCAGGCCAGGGCAAGGCCGGGGCGGAACCGGGGTGCCTCAGCCGGTCAGGACGAAGAACGGGCCGCGGGCCACGGCACCGTCCGGGGTCCGCCACCCGGCGGTGATCCGCCCGCCGGCCTCCGCCCCGCCGGCGGAGGGGTCCTCCGGGTCCGGCCGGAGGACGCGCGTCACCGCCAGGGTCGCGGACGACGTCTCCTCCCCGTCCCGGTCCGCCGTGGCCAGCGTGACGGTGGTGCCCTGCGCCCCGTCCCGGGCGGTCGCGGACGTGATCACCGGGTGGCCGGTGCCGGGGCGGGAGGCGGTGACGGTCCGGTCGGGGGTGTCGCTCAGGTTCTGGTCCTGCGGCTCGGCACGCCCCTGGAACAGGGCGAGCACCTGGGCGAGCAGCACCGGGTCGTGGGCGCCGTCGTACACCCAGCGCCGGCCGAGGACGCCGTGCTCGCTCGTGCCGACGAGTGCCTGCTCCGCTCCGTCGAGCGGCGCTCCGCGGTAGGTGACCGGTACGTGGTAGGAGACGGGCAACTCGCCCGAGGTGTCCGTGACCACCATGAACTCGAGGCCCACCTCACCCTGCGGGTCGTCGAGCCGGAAGCCTCCCGCGCGGGCCAGTTCCGGCGCGCCCGCGCCGGTGTACCAGGGCCGGGCGGGGAGCCAGCCGGCCAGGAGTTCCAGCTTGCCCGGGGTCATGGTGGTTCTGTGGATGACTGCCATACCTGTTGAACCGGGCGGGGCGGCCAGGGGTTCCCGTTCCGCCCCGGAAGTCTCACACGTCCCAGAGCGCCCCCAGCGACAGCAGGTCGCCGCGGTACTCGATGCGCCCGGCCCATTCCTCGGGCCAGGCGTCCGCGCCCTGGTACGCCCCGGCGAAGGCCCCCGTCAGGCAGCCCAGCGAATCGGAGTCCCCGCGGGTGCAGGCGGCCCGGCGCAGCGCGGTGACCGGTTCTCCGGGGAAGAGCAGGAAGCAGTGCAGGGCGGTGGCGAGGGCCTCCTCCGCGATCCAGCCGTCGCCGGTCCGTTCGCAGGGGTCGGTCTCGGGTGACGGGTCGCGCAGGGCGTCCTGGACGGTGGCCAGGGCGGCCAGGCACTCCTCCCAGCCACGCGTGATGTACGCCTCGGGGGTCGGGTCGCCCGCGTGGCGCCACAGGTCGCCGAGCCAGCGGTGCAGGTAGCGGCCGCTGTTCTCGTAGGCGTAGCTGCGCAACTGGCCGAGCAGGCCCATGGGTTCGGTGCCGTTGGCGAGGAGGTGCACGGCGCGGGCCGTCAGGTCGGAGGCGGCCAGGGCGGTGGGGTGGCCGTGGGTGAGGGCGGCCTGGAGCTGGGCGGCGCCGGAGCGCTGCTCCTCGCTGAGTCCGGGGACGAGCCCGACCGGGGCGACCCGCATGTTGGCCCCGCACCCCTTGGAGCCGGTCCGGCTGGCCTCCTGCCAGGGCCGGTCGCCGTCCAGCAGCCGGCAGGCTGTCATACAGGTGTGGCCGGGGGCGCGGTTGTTGTCCGGGGAGTGGTACCAGTCGACGAACTCCTCACGCAGCGGGCGGAGCAGCCTCGGGCCGGTGAGGAGGCCCCGGTCCATGGCGGTGCGGAGGCCGCGGGCGACGGCGAGGGTCATCTGGGTGTCGTCGGTGACGTACGCGGGCTTCGGGAGGCGCATCTGCCGCCACGGGCCGCACTTGGCGAGGATGGACGGCACGCTGTTGAACTCGGTGGGGAAGCCGAGCGCGTCGCCGAGGGCGAGCCCGGTCAGCGCACCGGTGGCGGCCCGTTTGGTGAGGGTCCTTGCCTCGGTCATGGTGTCGTCCGTCCTTCCGGGCGTCCTTCCGGGCGCAGGAGTGGTGGGTGCAGGGCGGTGGCGGCACCGGCCCGGTAGAGGGCGGCGGGTTTGCCCCGGCCGCCGGTGCGGCGCGGCGGGCCCTCCACGGCCTGGACGAATCCGGGGGTGGCGAGGACCTTGCGCCGGAAGTTGGGGCGGTCGAGTTCGACGCCCCAGACGGTCTCGTACACCCGCTGGAGCTCGCCGAGGGTGAACTCGGGCGGGCAGAAGGCGGTGGCCAGGCAGGTGTACTCCAGCCTGGCCCCCACCCGGCCGTACGCGTCGGTGAGGATGCGGTCGTGGTCGAAGGCGAGCGGACCGGTGCCGCCCGTCTCCCACCACCGGGCGTGTGCGGCGTCCCCGCCGCCCTTCGGTTCGGGGAGGTCCGGCACGAGGGCGGCGTACGCGACGGAGACGACCCGCATCCTGGGGTCGCGGTCCGGGTCGCTGTAGGTGCGCAGCTGTTCGAGGTGGAAGGCGCGCACGGACCGCTGGGTGAGTCCGGTCTCCTCGGCGAGTTCGCGGCGGGCCGCCTCCTCGGCGGACTCCCGGGGCAGCACGAAGCCTCCGGGCAGTGCCCAGCGGCCCTTGTACGGCGCTTCGCCGCGTTCCACGAGCAGGACGTGGAGCCGTCCGGCGCGGACCGTGAAGACGGCGAGGTCGACGGTCACGGCGAACGGGGTGTAGGCGTGCGGGTCGTACCCCTCGGGTGCGGTGCTCATCGCCGTTCCGGGAGGGGGGGCCCGCAGGGTTCCGCGGGCCGCTGCCCGGGGAAACGCTTCTCCGGGAGGGGCGGGGCGAAGTCCCAGCCGTCGGCGAGGAGCCGGTCCACGGCGGCGGTCGCGGCGGCCATCCGCACGGGGTGCGGCCCGGTCAGTTCGGTGAACGCCCGTCCGGTGCGGGTGAGTTCGGCGCGGAAGCGGTCCGTCATCCAGGGCCGCAGTTCTTCGCCGTCCCGCAGGCCGTCGTCCTCGAAGGGGACGCCTTCGTGGTCGGTGAGGAGCCACAGGTGGTGGGGGACGCGGTCGGCGATCTCCTCGACCAGGGGGTTGCGTCCGCCGATGTAGCGCTCGTGCCAGACGGTGGTGGCGAAGGAGTCCGTGTCGCAGAAGAGCACCGGGGAGCCGATGCGTGCGGCGGCCTCCTCCCGGGCGTTCTGCGTCCTCGCGATACGGGGGAAGTCGTCGGTGGTGAAGGTGACGTCCTCCCACCGCGCGCCGGGCCGCCTCTCGCGCAGCCGTGCCAGTTTCCCTTCGCTGAACTCCCGTCCGTACTCGGGGACGTCCCGGGTACGCGCCCAGACACCGCCGCGCCGGCGGTAGTGCTCGGCGAGTGCCCGCGCGAGGGTGGTGGTCCCGGTGGATTCGGCGCCCAGCACGACGACCCGGCGGGTGAGGGCGGCGCGGACGGGCGGCTCCAGGAAGTCCCAGCAGCCGGCCGGGTCGGCGCGGACGGCGGTGCCGGAGACGGGGAAGACGGTGCGGGCGGGGTCGACGAGGACGGACTCGGCGCCGAAGCGGCGTGCCAGTTCGCCGCCGTATGCCTCGGAGGTGAACACCGCGTCGACGCGTCCGGGGACGGCCGCGGTGAAGACGGCCATGTGGGCGTCCCAGACCGCCGGGTCGGTGACGTCCATCGGAATGTCGTCGACGGTGCCCACCACCCGTACGTCCGGGTGCACTTCGCGCATCCAGGCGACCCGGTCGGCGAGCGGGACCGATTCGACGGAGGCGGCGCAGACGAGGACGGTGAGCCGTTCGCAGCGGTCCCGGGCGGTGCGGACGAGGTGGTGGTGGCCGGCGTGCGGCGGGTAGAACTTGCCGAGGACCAGTCCGTGCCGGTGGCGCTTCACGCCGTCGCCTCCAGGGTGCGGCGCGGCCCGGCGGTGTCCAGGTCGCGGGTCCAGTTGCGCAGTCCGATCAGGCAGAGCGTGAGGAATCCGGCGTACAGCAGGGAGGTGAGGTAGAGCTCCTTGTACGCGTAGAGCGGGATGTAGACCACGTCGGCGGCGATCCACAGCCACCAGGACTCGACGCGCTTGCGGCACTGGCCGTACGTCGCCGTCAGGGACAGCGCGGTCGTCAGGGCGTCCCAGAACGGCACGGTCGAGTCGGTGGCCCGTGAGAGCAGCAGGGTCAGGCCGAGGGTCCCCACCACCCCCGCCGCGGACAGCCAGGCCCATTCGGCGCGGGTCGTTCTGCGCACCGGCAGGACGGACGCACCCGGTCCACCCCCGTGGGTCCAGGTCCACCAGCCGTACGCGGCGAGGGTGATGAAGACGATCTGCAGGCCGGCGTCGGCGTACAGGCCGGCCTGGGCGAACAGCAGGACGAAGAACAGGTTGTTGGCGATGCCGACCGGCCAGTTGGCGAGGTGCTGGCGGGCCACCAGCCAGACGCACAGCGCCCCGCTGCCGAAGCCGAGCACCTCGGTCCAGCTCACCGGGGTGTCCAGCACGGTCACCAGGGGCTGCTGCAGGGGACCGAGGATGTCCGCGAGTGCCACACCGCCGCCTCTCTTTAATAGTCACCCTGACTATAAAGAAGAAGCGGGGACGGCGGAAGGCCCGCGGCCGGTCCCTTTTCCGGCGGGTGCTCGCCGGTGGAGGGGAACCGGCCGCGGGCCTCCGCGGCGGGCGGGACGGCTACAGGCCGACCTCGCGCATCAGCATGCCGACCTCGGTGTTGGTCAGCCGGCGCAGCCAGCCGGACTTCTGGTCGCCCAGCGGGATCGGGCCGAAGGACGTGCGGACGAGGCGCTCGACCGGGAAACCGGCCTCGGCCAGCATCCGGCGGACGATGTGCTTGCGGCCCTCGTGCAGGGTGACCTCGACCAGGTAGTTCTTCCCGGTGTTCTCGACGACCCGGAAGTGGTCGGCGCGGGCGTAGCCGTCCTCCAGCTGGATGCCGTCCTTGAGCCGCTTGCCGAGGTCGCGCGGGAGCGGGCCCTGGATGGCGGCCAGGTAGGTCTTCTTCACGCCGTACTTCGGGTGCGTCAGACGGTGGGCCAGCTCGCCGTGGTTGGTGAGCAGGATGATGCCCTCGGTCTCGGTGTCGAGACGGCCGACGTGGAAGAGCCGCGTCTCCCGGTTGGTGACGTAGTCGCCGAGGCTCTGGCGGCCGTCGGGGTCCTCCATGGTGGAGACCACACCGGCGGGCTTGTTCAGCGCGAAGAAGAGGTACGACTGGGTGGCCACGGTCAGGCCGTCGACCTTGATCTCGTCCTTCTGCGGATCCACCCGCATGCCCTGCTCCAGGACGATCTCGCCGTTCACCTCGACCCTGGCCTGCTCGATCAGCTCCTCGCACGCCCGGCGCGAGCCCATGCCGGCCCGGGCGAGGATCTTCTGCAGCCGCTCGCCCTCCTGCTCGGCGCCGGGGTGGGTCTTCGGCGTCCGGATCTCGGGCCTGTCCGCGTACCGGTCGCGGTTACGCTGCTCGATCTTGGCGTCGAGCTCGCGCGGCCGGGCCGGGGCGCCCTGGCGCCTGCCGGACTTGCCGGGGGCGTTCTGCGCGGAGCGCGGGGCGCCCTTGGCACCGCCGCGCGCCGCGGCGCCGCGTCCCTTGCGGGGGGCGCCGCCCTGCTCCTCGAAGCCCACGTCGTAACGGCGCTCCTCGGGGCGCGGCTTGCGGGGGCGCTGGCCCTGCCGGTCGTCACGCCCGCCGGAGCCGCCGGCACCGCCCGAGCCCTTCGGCCGGAAGGAGCCGCCGGAGCCGCCCGAGCCGCCCCGGGGATTCCGGTTGCCGCCGCTCTTGCCGCCGCCGCTTCCGCTGTTCCTGCCACTGCTTCGCATCAAAATTCCGTCTTGTCGTCTGCGTGAGTTTCCGGGGTGTCCGGTGCGTCCGGATCGAACGACGGCACACCCTCTGGCGTCTCAGCCTCGATCGCGTCCGCCTCCGGGAGGAAGGGCGCGAGTTCCGGGAGCTCGTCCAGGCCACGCAGGCCCATGCGCTCCAGAAAGTAGTTCGTCGTCCTGTACAGGATCGCACCTGTTTCGGGTTCCGCGCCCGCCTCCTCGACCAGGCCCCTCTGGAGCAGGGTCCGCATCACGCCGTCGCAGTTCACCCCGCGCACCGCGGAGACCCTCGACCGGCTCACCGGCTGCCGGTACGCGACCACCGCGAGCGTCTCCAGCGCGGCCTGGGTGAGCCGGGCGTGCCGGCCGTCCAGGACGTATGCCTCGACCGCGTCCGCGTAGGCGGGGCGGGTGTAGAAACGCCAGCCGCCGGCGACGAGCCGCAGGTCGAAGCCGCGGCGCTGGAGCGTGTACTCGTCGGCCAGTTCCCGCAGGGCGTCCGCGACGGCCCCGCGGGGCCGCTGGAGGATCCTCGCGAGGTGTTCCTCGGTGGCGGGCTCGTCGACGACCATGAGGACCGCTTCCAGCGCGGGCCTGAGGCCGAGCCCGGCGACCCCGGCGGCCCGCCCGTCCTCGTCCGTACTCATTCCTGTCCGTCCTCCTGTGGCTCGCGCGCCTCCTGGTCGAACTCGTCGGTCACGACGGGTTCGGTGTCCTGTCCGCCCGCCCAGCGCACGACGAGCTCGCCGAGCGCCTCCTCCTGGTCGAGGGCGACGGCCTTCTCCCGGTAGAGCTCCAGGAGCGCCAGGAAGCGGGCGACGACCGTGAGGGTGTCCGGGGCGTCCTCGGTGAGCGTCCGGAAGGTGGCCTCGCCCTCCGCCCGCAGCCGCGCCACCACGACCCCGGCCTGTTCACGGACGCTCACCAGCGGGGCGTGGATGTGGTCGACGTGGACCTGCGGCTCGGGTCTCGGCTGCATGGCCTTCACCGCGAGCCGGGCGAAGCCCTCCGGGCCGATGCTGATGACCACCTCGGGCAGCAGCTCGGCGTGGTGCGGCTCCAGGCCGACGGTGCGCGGGTGGCGGCGGGACTCGGACTCCAGCCGGTCCTGGAAAATCTCGGCGATCCTCTTGTACGCGCGGTACTGGAGCAGCCGGGCGAAGAGCAGGTCCCGCGCCTCCAGCAGGGCGAGGTCCGCCTCGTCCTCGACCTCGGCGGCGGGCAGCAGCCGGGCGGCCTTCAGGTCGAGGAGGGTGGCGGCGACCACGAGGAACTCGGTGGTCTGGTCCAGGTCGCCGTCGGGGCCCATGGCGCGGAGATGGGCCATGAACTCGTCGGTGACCTCGGAGAGGGCGACCTCGGTGACGTCCAGCTTGCGTTTGGAGATCAGCTGGAGCAGCAGGTCGAAGGGTCCTTCGAAGTTGACCAGCCGCACTGTGAACCGCCGGTCGCCGGCGGCTGCCGGTCCGTCCTCCTCCGGGGTGTCCGGGAGGTCCGCGTCCCCACGGGCCCCCTCGGCGCCCCCGGGCCGCCGCCGGAGGGCCGGGGCGGCCCCGGGCGCCTTCGGGGGCCCTGGGGCGGGCTCCGGCGTCCGTGGGGGCCGCACAGCGGTGCCGGCGGAGGCCGGTCCGTCCGCCTCCGCGGGGGCTCCCGGGGCCGGGGTCTCCATGGGGGTTCCCGGGGCCGCGGGGAGCGCCGGTTGCGGGACCCGGGCCGCTCTCGTCCCCGGCCCGCGGCCGAGGGTGCGGCGGGTCGGGCGGGGCGGGTCGTCGGCAGTCGGCATGTGCTGGGGTCCAGGGGTGCGGCGTCGGTCCGGGCGGGCGGCCCGGCCGGCGGAGCCGCCCGTCCGGCGGCCCGCTCCCCCGCAGGCTACCGGCGGCGCACCGCTCAGCGGCCGCGCAGCCTGCGTACGAGGATGCTCGCGTCGCCCCGGGACTCCAGGTCGGCGAGGACCACGGCGACCGCCTCGCGGACGATACGCCCGCGGTCGACGGCCAGGCCGTGCTCACCGCGCAGGACGAGCCGCGCGTGTTCGAGGTCCATCAGCTCCTCGGCCGACACGTAGACGGTGATCTTCTCGTCGTGGCGTTCCCGGCCGCTCGGCCGGCGGTTGGCCCCCCGTCCGCCGCCGCGTCCGCGCTGCGGCTGGACGGCCGGTACCGGCTCCTGCGGGGGAGCGCTGCGGGGCTGCGGCGGGGCGGGGTCGGCGCGCCGGTGGGCGGCGCCCTCCGATTCCGCGGCGGAGTGCTCCTCCCGGGCGGCCGGGGCGGGGCCGCCGGCGCCCGGCGCCGCTCCCTGGCCGGCCCCGTCCGCGGCCGGGGAGTCCTTCGTCCCGGCGGGCGCGGGCATCTGCGCCTCGCCGTTGGCCTTGCGCCGCCGCTCGGCGGGGGTGGAGGCCTGGAGGCCCATGCCCCCGGTCGTACGGAACAGCTCGTCGGCACCGGGCAGACTCACTCGGCGTGACACCGGGCGAGCACCTCCCTGGCGAGCTGGCGATAGGCGGCGGCACCGACCGAGTTGGACGCGTAGGTGGTGATGGGTTCACCGGCCACGGTGGTCTCGGGGAAGCGGACCGTCCGGCCGATGACCGTGTGGTAGACGTGGTTGTCGAAGGCCTCGACGACACGCGCCAGCACCTCACGGCTGTGCACGGTGCGGGAGTCGTACATCGTGGCGAGGATCCCGTCGAGCTCCAGCTCGGGGTTGAGCCGCTCCTGGACCTTCTCGATCGTCTCGGTGAGCAGAGCCACGCCCCGCAGGGCGAAGAACTCGCACTCCAGCGGGACTATCACCTTGTGAGCCGCCGTCAGGGCGTTCACGGTGAGCAGGCCGAGCGAGGGCTGGCAGTCGATCACGATGTAGTCGTAGTCGGCCAGCAGCGGCTTCAGGGCGCGCTGGAGCGTCGACTCGCGGGCCACCTCGCTCACCAGCTGCACCTCGGCGGCGGAGAGGTCGATGTTGCTCGGCAGCAGGTCCATGTTGGGCACGGCCGTCTTCAGCAGCACCTCGTCCGCGGACATGCCCCGCTCCATGAGCAGGTTGTAGACCGTCAGGTCGAGTTCCATCGGGTTGACCCCGAGGCCGACCGACAGGGCACCCTGCGGGTCGAAGTCGACGAGCAGCACACGCCGTCCGTACTCCGCGAGCGCGGCACCCAGGTTGATGGTCGACGTGGTCTTGCCGACGCCGCCCTTCTGGTTGCACATCGCGATGATCTTCGCGGGGCCGTGCTCGGTCAGCGGACCGGGGATCGGGAAGTACGGCAGGGGGCGGCCGGTCGGTCCGATCCGCTCGCGGCGCTGGCGGGCGGCGTCGGGCGCGAGGGTGGCCGCGTACTCGGGATCGGGCTCGTACTCGGCGTCGGGGTCGTAGAAGTGCCCCTCGGGCACCTCGGCGAAGTCGGCGAAGTGGGCGGTGTCTCGGCCACTCTCGTTGCCGGCCATGGCGTTCACGTGTAGGCCGTCCATCATCTGGGGGGCTGTCGTCATGTGCGTGTGGGTGGCGAAGGTGCGGACCGCGACGGAGCCGACAGCTTCGAGCCCGCTCGGGCTCAGACCCCGTACAGGCATCCCCGGTTGACCACCCCCGGGAGTAATTGTCGACTCATTCACAAGTCGTCTTACCTCCTTGGATGTGACCAGGAAACTTATCGATAGGTCAGCGTGGCACCATGCCGACGATTGGCGACTCTATGGCGTGTCACCGGTTCGCAGCAACACAATCCGCCGGACCCGGCCCGATGTGTCGGCAATCGAACACCCTCCTGTCAAGAGTGCACGGCGCCCGCCGGGCACTTTTCCCGGGGGTGCAAAAAGGGTAGAGGGTCACCTCTCCGACGAGTCGGCGGGGCCGCTTCCGGGCACGGGTACGCGTCCGGCCGGACCCTGCCCCGCAAGGTCCGGCCGGACGCGTCAGGTTGACCCGGTGCGTTGACCCGGGACGTCGGCCCGCTCAGCCCAGGAGCGTGGCCGGCTCGACGTGGTCGAGGCCGTGCGCCTCGGCCACCTCGCGGTAAACCACCTGCCCGTCATGGGTGTTGAGACCCTTGGCCAGCGCCGCGTCCCGGCGGAGCGCGTCCCGCCAGCCACGATCCGCGAGCTCCAGGATGTAGGGCAGCGTGGCGTTGGTCAGGGCGTACGTCGAGGTGTTGGGGACGGCTCCCGGCATGTTGGCGACGCAGTAGAAGACCGAGCCGTGGACCGTGAAGGTCGGGTCGGCGTGAGTGGTCGGGTGCGAGTCCTCGAAGCAGCCGCCCTGGTCGATCGCGATGTCGACAAGAACACTTCCCGGCTTCATCCTGGCCACCAGTTCGTTGCTGACCAGCTTCGGGGCCTTCGCGCCGGGGATGAGCACGGCGCCCACGACGAGGTCCGCCTCGACGACGGCCTTCTCCAGCTCCAGGGCGTTGGAGACGACGGTCCGCACCTTGGTGCCGAAGATCCGGTCGGCCTCGCGGAGCTTGTTGATGTCCTTGTCGAGCAGGGTGACGTGGAAGCCGAGACCGACGGCGATCTGGGTGGCGTTCCAGCCGGAGACACCGCCGCCGATGACGACCGCGCGGGCCGCCCCGGTGCCGGGGACGCCGCCGGGCAGCACCCCGCGCCCGCCGACCGAGCGCATCAGGTGGTAGGCGCCCACCTGCGGGGCGAGCCGTCCGGCGACCTCGGACATCGGGGCGAGCAGCGGCAGCGCGCGGTTGGCGCTCTCGACGGTCTCGTAGGCGATGGCGGTGGTGCCCGACGCCAGCAGGGCGTCCGTGCAGGCGCGGGACGCGGCGAGGTGCAGGTAGGTGAAGAGGGTCTGGCCCTTGCGGAGGCGGTGGTACTCCTCGGCGACCGGCTCCTTGACCTTGAGCAGCAGGTCGGCGGCGGCCCAGACCTCGTCGGCGGTGGGCAGGATCCGCGCGCCCGCCGCGAGGTACTCCTCGTCGGGGATGGAGGAGCCCTCGCCGGCGTGCTGTTCGACCAGGACCTGATGGCCGTGACGGACGAGTTCATGGACTCCGGCGGGGGTGATCGCCACCCGGAACTCGTTGTTCTTGACTTCGCGGGGGATGCCGACCTTCACGTCGATCACGGTCCTTGGCTCGAAGGTAGCTCGGACATGACGGGAGTTACCCGCATGAACCAAGCATAAAGGGATACACCGCAGGGGTACGCGGCTGCACCATCATTAATGAAGGAGTTCTCCCTGTCCAGCCTTACAAAGCATTAAACTTCTGACGAGACACTACAGATTTCGCAGGTCGCCTCTGTCCGGGGCCTGGCTTCCCAGCAGGCGGTCGGCCGCCGCCCGGTGCAGACCGGCGGCCGCGGGGTCGCCGAGCCGGTCCAGGGTGTCGGCCAGTCTGAGCTGGAGCGCGGCCTGCAGCCGCACGTCGTCCGTCCCCCGGGCCAGCTCGACCGCTTCGCGGCAGGTGTGCAGGGACTCCCGGGGGCGTCCCGCGTACTCCTGCACCCTGGCCGCCTCGCTGAGCGCCCTGGCCTGGGCGGCCGGGTCGCCGAGCCTGCGGTGGCAGGCTGCGGCGGCCCGCCAGTTCCGCAGGGCCTCGCCGTAGCGCCCCTGGTAGCTGTGGACGGAGCCGAGGCGCCCGTACAGCCTGGCCTCGTCGGCCCGCTCCTTCTGGGTGAGCCGCTGGGCGAGCGCCCGGCCGTACCAGTCCGAGGCCCTGCTGTAGTCGCCCAGTTCGGCGTAGGCGCCGCCGACGGACTCCATGGCACGGCCGGTGGCGTAGAGGTCCTTCGCCGCGCGTCCGGCGTCCAGGGCCGCCCGGTAGCGGGCCAGCGCCGCCTCGGTACGGCCGGTCCCGGCGTCCAGGTCGCCGAGGTTGAGCAGGGCGGCGGCCTTCTCGCGGTGCAGGCCGCGGCGCTCGGCGACGTCGAGGACCAGCCCGTGCAGCCCGTACAGCTCGGGGGCGGCGTCCTCGGTGCCCCGGTGCACGGCCAGCGCGCGGACGAGCGCGGCCACCAGCCGGCGGGCCAGGGTGTCGAGCTCCCCGTCCCGCACGGCGAGCCGGGCCGAGGCCAGCAGGGCGGGCAACCGGTTCCGCAGCCATTCGGCGGCCTCCTCCGGGCCGGTGAAGCGCAGCGAGCGGGGCAGCCCGGCCAGTCTGCGGCGGGCGGGCGAGCCCTCCGGTTCGGTGACCGCCCGGCAGGACTGGAGCTGCCGTACGGTCCGCTCCAGCATCCGGGCCCGGGCCAGCTGGATCTCGGCGGGCCTCTCCCGTTCCTCCAGCACGGCGCGCAGCAGTGGGGCGAGGACCCCGGGCACCTCGTACTGCGGGTGGGCGGCCCCGTTGGACCGCAGCAGCCCGGAGCGGGTGAAGTCCTCCAGGAGGGTCCCGGCGGAGGAGACCGAGCATCCGGCCAGCGCGGACGCGGTGTGCGCGTCGGCCAGTCCGGCGGGGGCGAGCGCCAGCAGGCGCAGTATCCGTGCGGCGGCCGGCGGCAGCGAGGCGTGGACCAGCCGGAAGGCACGGGCCGGGGGGTGCGCCCCGGCGGGCTGTCCCGCGTCCCGCGGCAGCTCACGCAGCTGCTTGGTGACGTCGGCGACGGAGGCGCCCGGCCGGGCGGCGAGCCAGCCGGCGGCGAGGATGAGCGCGGTGGGCTGCCCGAGGCATTCCTCGGTGAGCGCCTCGGCGGCCCGGGGGTCCACCGTGACCCGGACCTCGCCGACGATGCGTGTGAGCAGCTGGACGGCGGAGCCCGTGTCCAGCCCTCCCACGGTGCACGGCCGGACGCCGGGGATGCCGGTGAGCGGGCCGGTGGAGGTGGCGACGACCAGGCAGTCGGGGTTGTCCGGGAGCAGCGGGTCGACCTGTTCGGCGTCCACGGCGTCGTCCAGCAGGATCAGGGCGCGGCGCCCGGAGAGCGCCCCGCGGACGCTCTCGGAGAGCTCGTCCCCGCCGGCGCCGGGCGGCGCGGTGACGCCGAGCTGCTCCAGGAACCCGCGGGCGGTGCGCTCGGCGGGGATACGCTCGCCGCCGGGTTCCATGAGCGGGACGCGGAAGACCCCGTCGGGGTAGTCACCGGATGCGGTGAGCCTGCGGGCGAGTTCGGCGGCCAGGGCGGAGCGTCCGGTTCCCGGCCGTCCGGCGATCAGCAGTACCCGGGCGCGGGCCGCCTTGCGGCCGGCCAGGGTGTCCAGGCCGGCCCGCGCGATGTCGGCCTGAAGAGCTTTCAACTCCCTTTCCCGCCCGTAGAAGTGAGGCGGCGTGAGATCTGACGGCACCTCAGCCGCCGCTTTCCTGGCCGCATCCGCCGGGCTGCTGGTGTCCACCGCCTGATCGGTCACGGGCCACGCTCCACTTCACTCCACGCGGTTACCCGCCGGAGCCCCGGCCGGGCCCTTCGAGCCTAAGGGCTGCCCCGGCCTTCCCCGTGGATCGGCGCACGGCGCCGGGGAGGGTGAGGCGGCCCTCCGGGGGCTCCCCCGGCCTTCCCCGCGGGCCGGCGCACGGCGCCGGGGGCGGTGGTCCGGGAGGCGCGGGACCGGCCGGCGCGGGCTTTCGGCCGTGGCGTCCGCCCGCCGGGGGCGCCCGGCGGGCGGACGGGCCGGTCAGGCTTCGAACGGGCGGGCCGGCCACGGCGCCTCGGCCGGGCGCAGGGCGTCCGGCCCGTCGCCCGCGAGGGCCGCGGTGAGCGAGAGCACGCCCACGACCAGGCAGTTGTTGTGCAGGTCACCGGCGAGTACGCCCCGGACGAGCTCCGCGAGCGGCACCCTGGCCAGCTCCATGTCGGCCTCCTCCTCGGCGACGGCGTACCGCTCGCCCTCCGCCTCGGAGAGGTCCCGGGCCAGGAAGATGCGGACGGCCTCGTCGCAGCCGCCGGGGGTGGTGTAGACGTCGGTCAGCACCCGCCAGTCCTCGGCCTTGACGTGCGCCTCCTCGTACAGCTCCCGCTGTGCGGCGTGCAGCGGGTTCTCGCCGGGGACGTCGAGCAGTCCGGCCGGGATCTCCCAGAGCCTGTGGCGCACGGGGTGGCGGTACTGCCTCAGGACGATGACCCGGCCGTCCTCGTCGAGGGCCAGCACGGCGACGGAACCGGGATGGACCTGGTAGTCGCGGCTGTGAACGCTGCCGTCGGGCATCACCACGTCGTCGGTGCGGACGCTGGTCTTGTTCCCGGTGAAGGGGGTCACCGACGCGGTGACCTGCCACTCCTCGGGGGTGTCCTGGAAACCCATGTACGTCCTCCCACGAACGAACGAAGAACCGGGGCACGCATCCGTGAAGGATCCGTACCCCGGTCAACCGTATCGCCTACGCTTCGGTGCCCGTCCCGCGCGCCGCGGCCTGGCGCTCCACGGCCGCCTTCACCAGTCCGGCGAAGAGCGGGTGGGGGCGGGTCGGGCGGGAGCGCAGCTCCGGGTGGGCCTGGGTGGCGACCAGGTAGGGGTGGACCTCGCGCGGGTACTCGACGTACTCGACCAGCTTGTTGTCCGGGGAGGTGCCGGAGAAGACCAGTCCGGCCTTCTTCTCCAGCTCCGCGCGGTAGGCGTTGTTGACCTCGTAGCGGTGGCGGTGGCGCTCGTCGATGTAGGGCTCACCGGCGTACGCCTCGCGCACGACGGAGCCCTCGGCCAGCTTCGCCGGGTAGAGGCCGAGCCGCATGGTGCCGCCGAGGTCGCCGGCGCCCTCGACGTAGGCCAGCTGCTCCTCCATCGTCGAGATGACGGGGTGGGCGGTGGCGGCGTCGAACTCGGTGGAGTTGGCGTCGGGGATGCCGGCGAGGTTGCGGGCGGCCTCGATGACGATGCACTGCAGGCCGAGGCAGAGGCCGAGCAACGGCACCTTGTTCTCGCGGGCGTACTGGATGGCGCCGACCTTGCCGATCACACCGCGCTCGCCGAAGCCGCCGGGGATGCAGACGGCGTCGACGTCGCCGAGGGCCTTCTTCGCGCCGGCCGGGGTCTTGCAGTCGTCGGAGGCGACCCACTTGACCTTGACCCGGGCCTTGTTGGCGAAGCCGCCGGCCCGGATGGCCTCGGTGACCGAGAGGTAGGCGTCGGGCAGGTCGATGTACTTGCCGACCAGGGCGACGGTGACCTCGTGGTCGGGGTTGTGGACCCGGTCCAGCAGGTCGTCCCAGGTGGTCCAGTCGACGTCGCGGAACGGCAGGTCCAGCTTGCGGACGACGTAGGCGTCCAGGCCCTCGGTGTGCAGGACCTTCGGGATGTCGTAGATCGAACGGGCGTCCGGACAGGCCACCACGGCGGTCTCGTCGACGTCGCACATCAGCGAGATCTTGCGCTTGATGGCGGTCGGCACCTCGCGGTCGGCGCGCAGCACGATGGCGTCCGGCTGGATACCGATGTTGCGCAGGGCCGCGACGGAGTGCTGGGTGGGCTTGGTCTTCAGCTCACCGGACGGGCCGATGTAGGGCAGCAGCGAGATGTGGACGACGAAGACGTTGTCGCGGCCGACCTCGTGGCGGACCTGGCGGACCGTCTCCAGGAAGGGCAGCGACTCGATGTCGCCGACGGTGCCGCCGACCTCGGTGATGACGACGTCGACGTCGTCGGTCGCCATGCGGCGGATGCGGTGCTTGATCTCGTTGGTGATGTGCGGGATGACCTGGACGGTGTCGCCGAGGTACTCGCCGCGCCGCTCCTTGGCGATGACCTGCGAGTAGATCTGGCCGGTGGTGACGTTGGCCGAGCCGTCGAGGTCGACGTCGAGGAAGCGCTCGTAGTGGCCGATGTCCAGGTCGGTCTCGGCGCCGTCGTTGGTGACGAACACCTCACCGTGCTGGAAGGGGTTCATCGTGCCGGGGTCGACGTTGAGATAGGGGTCCAGCTTCTGCATGGTGACCCTGAGGCCACGCGCCTTGAGCAGGGCACCCAGGCTGGAGGCAGTCAGACCCTTGCCGAGGGAGGAGGCGACACCCCCGGTGACGAAGATGTGCTTGGTCGTCGTGGATGTGGGCTGCATAGCCAAAGGGGGCTCCCGTGGTCGCGATCGTGAGGTGCGTGCCGGCGTGCCGCGCGGATGTTTCCGGGGTGCCGTCGCTGCGGTTCGGGGGCCTCGTCCACTGTCGGGACGACCACCGGTCCACGGGCTACCAGGGTATCAGCGCCGGAGGGGGACTGCTTCCAGCCATCCCCTTCCCGGACCCGCCGCGCGGAAGGTCACAGGGTCCTCGCAGCCCCTTTACCTCATAATCACGCGGCGCGGACAACATATGACAGCGTCGCGCGGATCTTCCTGGTGCGTCGTATCCTGCTCGGACACTCGCTGCCGAGTCGGCCGGCCCAGCGGCACTACCCCAGACCGCTCATCCGCGCAAGAGCTCGTCGGTTCTCTTACAACGACCCCCCTGACCCGCAGTTAGCGCCCCACGGGGCGACTGGCCGTTCGACTGGAGATGCACGTGGCCGGGCGCATCGAGGATTACGCACTCATCGGAGACATGCAGACCGCCGCCCTGGTCTGCCGGGACGGGACAGCAGACTGGCTGTGCCTGCCCCGCTTCGACTCGCATGCCATTTTCGCCGGGCTCCTCGGCACCGAGGAGCACGGTTTCTGGCGGCTGGGACCCGCCCGTCCGGAGGGGGCCGAGCCGCCGGCCGCCGACCGGCGCCGATATCGCGGCAACTCACTCGTCCTGGAGTCCGAATGGGACACCCCGCGCGGCACGGTCCGGGTGACCGATTTCATGCCGCCGCGTGACGGCGCCCCGCAGCTGATCCGGATCGTGGAGGGCGTCAGTGGCCGGGTGCCGGTCCGCTCGGAGCTGCGGATGCGTTTCAGCTACGGGCGGGTCGTCCCCTGGGTCCACAAGGTGGACGGCCGTACGGTCGCCGTCGCGGGCCCCGACTCGGTGTGGCTGGACACCCGGGCCGAGACGTACGGGAAGGACCTGACGACGTACTCGGACTTCACCGTCTCCCCCGGCGACCGGATCGCGTTCACGATCAGCTGGCAGCCCTCGCACCACGAGCCGCCCGCCCTGCCGGACCCCGAGGGGGCCCTGGAGGCGACGGAGCAGTTCTGGAACGAGTGGGTCGATCAGTGCACCTACCACGGCCCCTACCGGGAGGCGGTGGTCCGTTCGCTGATCACCCTGAAGGCGCTCACCTACGCGCCGACCGGCGGCATCGTGGCGGCTCCGACGACGTCGCTGCCGGAGGACCTCGGCGGGTCGCGCAACTGGGACTACCGCTACACCTGGCTGCGGGACGCGGCGATCACCCTGTCCTCGCTGCTGCGCACCGGCTACCGCGAGGAGGCCCGCGCCTGGCGTGAGTGGCTGCTGAGGGCGGTCGCCGGCGACCCGGAGAACCTGCAGATCATGTACGGGATCGCTGGTGAGCGCGAACTCGGGGAGGCGGAGCTGGACTGGCTGCCCGGTTACGAGAACTCCACCCCGGTCCGGGTCGGCAACGGCGCCGCGAACCAGCTCCAGCTCGATGTGTACGGCGAGGTCATCGAGGCGCTGCACCTGGCGCACATGACGGGGCTGACCCGCAACGACTACGCGATGGGGCTCCAGCTGAGGCTGATCGAGTACCTGGAGAAGCACTGGGAGGAGCCGGACGAGGGCATCTGGGAGGTCCGCGGGCCGCGCCGGCACTTCGTGCACTCCAAGGTGATGGCCTGGGTCGCGGTGGACCGGACGATCAGGCTGATCGAGGCCGGGGACACCGAGGGCCCGCTGGACCGGTGGTACCGGCTGCGCGACGACATCCACCGCGATGTCTGCGAGCGGGGGTACGACCCGGAGCGCAACACCTTCACCCAGTCCTACGGTTCCAAGGAGCTGGACGCGTCGCTGCTGCTGATCCCGCAGGTGGGCTTCCTGCCGCCGGACGACAAGCGGGTCATCGGGACGATCGAGGCGATCCAGCGGGAGCTGTCCACCGAGGACGGGTTCGTGCTGCGCTACCCCACCGACGGCGAGGCGGCCGGGGTGGACGGTCTGGCGGGCGACGAGGGCGCGTTCCTGGCCTGTTCGTTCTGGCTGGCGGACGACCTGGCGATGATCGGACGGGTCGACGAGGCCCGGCAGCTCTTCGAGAAGCTGCTGTCGCTGCGCAACGACCTGGGTCTGCTGGCGGAGGAGTGGGACTCCCGGCTGCAACGGCAGGTGGGCAACTTCCCGCAGGCCTTCAGCCATGTCCCGCTGATCGACACGGCACTGCGGCTGACGGCGAGCGGCGCCTACGTCGGCTGAGCGGCCCCGCCGGGGAGCGTGACCGGGTCCCGGCCGAGGCTGCCGCCCCCGCCAGCCCCCGCCGGGACCCGCCGGCGGGGGCAGGCGGGTTTCCGGCCGCTTCACCGTGAGGCGCGCGCACGCTCACGGTGGAGGGTGTGCACGGGCAGCGGGGACTCCTCCGCGTCCGCCCTTTCGCGGAACTGCTCCGCGTCCGCCCCTTCGCGGGGCTCCTCCGCGCCCGCCCTTTCATGGGACTCCTCCGTCCGGTCGGACTCGTGCCGCAGGAGGCTGTCGAGCCGGTCGAGGAGGCCGTCGGCCCGCCAGCGTGCGAAGTAGCCGTAGACACTCTGCCAGGGCGGGAAGTCGTGCGGCAGATAGCGCCAGGGGATGCCGGTCCGCTCGACGTACAGGATGGCGTCCATCAGCCTCCTCAGGTCGTGGGTGGGCCGGCGGATACCGGCCCGGTCACGGCGCCATGCCTCCAGGGCGGGGCGGATGCGTTCCCAGCGGGCGTCGGACAGGTCGCTGGGATAGGACGAGCGGGATCGCATACTGCCGGGATACCGGTGCGGGCGGTTGCCCGGAAGGGCGTGTGGGGGGTTGCCGGGGGGCTTTTACCGAAAGCCTCACTCCAACTGCTCGCAGCGAGGTAATTGAGACAGGCCATTCCCTGCCCGATGCTGCCCCGCCACCCACCCGGCGGCCCGGCAGGGACACTCCGGGAAGAAAAAACATTTCCCCGGAGCGGTCGGAGCCCGAAACGACGGCAAGACCTCCCGGGAACAAATAAAACAGCGGCCCGCACGGCACCCCCCTTCGGTTTCGGCAACGGGGTGAGGAAGTTCCGCCCAATTACGGGAGAACCCGCCCGGGTGCTCGACTGCCTCCTGCTTTCGATGGTTGTCCGACATGCAACGGGCAAAGGGTTTTCCGACCCCCGGTTCCCGTCGGCCGGGCGCGCGGCGGGGACGCGGCGCGCCCGCGAGACGGAGAACGCCCGCATCCTGACCTGCACACGGCCGTTCCGGCAAGACACCGCGTCCGCCACCGCCCGGGGGCGGGCGCGGCCTTTCGCCGGCACAGGGCCGGCACGTGCCGGCCGGGCGGGGATTACCATCTGCGGGCCCGTGGCACCGGCCCGCTTCATACGGGCGCGGCGTTTTGCCGCCCCGGTCACGGGCCGGCGAAGAGGTCCTCCGCATCTCGCGTCGCCGACACCCCGGAAGAGTTCCCGTTCCCGCCCGTCTGTACGTCCCACAGATTTTCGGGTGGACCGGAAGGCGAAACGGAAATTAACTCCCCGGATAAACCGCCTAAGTAATACTTTTCATCCGGCGGGCTCTCCTGGTTACCCCGGCCGAAAAGGTGGGCACATTGGTTACGAGCAAGGAGATGAATCCGGGAGTTCATTCGTCTGGATGCTGAGCGACGCGCCCCGCCGGACGAAGACCCGGACCCACGGACCATCTCACCCGATGACACCGCGCGCCTCGGCCACAAAACGGCTGTCGCCGGGCGCGACGTGCAGGACTACGGCACCGGGAGGCACCATGGCTTCACCCTCAGCGGCCCATTCCACGACCGTCCCCGCGCAGGCTTCCCGGACGCCTGACGGCGCGGACGCTCCCGATCCCACGACTGTTCCCGGACCCTCGTGCGAGCCCCCTCCTGAAGAACCCACGGAGCCGCCGCCCGGACCCCAGGGCCCTCCCGGCCCTCAGGGCCCTCCCGGTCCGCAGGGGGCCCCCGGGCCCCAGGGAGTGCCCGGCCGCACGGGGAACACCGGTCCCGCCGGCCCCACGGGACCTGCGGGCGGGACCGGGCCGGCGGGTCCGGCCGGTCCCGCCGGCCCGGAAGGGCCGCCCGGTCCGCGGGGTCCTCGCGGGTCGGAAGGCCCGCCCGGCCGCGTCGGTCCGTCCGGTCCGCCCGGACCCGAAGGCCCCCAGGGGCCGGAAGGCGGCGAGGGCCCGCAGGGGCGGGACGGCAGGGACGGGAAGCCCGGTGCCCACGGGCTGCCGGGGGCCGACGGCCGTGAAGGTCCCTCCGGCCCCCGCGGCCCCCAGGGGCCGCAGGGTGAGCAGGGGCCGGTCGGTCCCGCCGGCTCCCGTGGCCCCAGGGGCCCGCAGGGCGACCCCGGTGATCCGCCCAGCCGGGAGTACCTGCGCCAGCTCATCAATGAGTGCCTCGCCGAGCTCGGCTTCTGTACATCCGTCTGATCCTGGGCCGTCGGCGCGACGGCTCGTCCATGACGCCGGCGGGCGGGCCGGTTCCTCCCGCCCGCCGGTTCCCCGCGCCCGGCACCGCGCCCGCGCCCCGCCCTCCGGCGGCATCCGGAAGGCGGCCGTCACCGGCGGGGCCCGGTGGTGGTGTGACGCGGCCGTCTCCGGCCCGGTAGCGTCCGGCCGACAGCTGGAGCGAGTGGAAGCACGAGGCCGCGGCCGGTGGGGACAGAGGGCGGGATCACGGTACGGCGGGCGCTGGAGCTGCCGGGGCTGCGCGTGGGGCTGCCGGAGGTGGTGGCGTCGGCCGAGGGGCTGGACCGGATGGTGCGCTGGGTCCACGCGGGTGAGGCCCCGAACCTTCCGGCCCTGCTGAAGGGCGGCGAACTGCTGCTGACGACGGGGCTGGGCATCGGTACGCGGCCCGCCGACCAGCGCGCGTACGTACGCCGGCTGGCGGACCGGGGCATCGCGGCCCTGGTGGTGGAGCTGGGGCCGCGCTTCGGACGGCTGCCGGGGGCGCTCGTCGACGCCGCGCGCACAACGGGTCTGCCGCTGGTGCAGCTGCATCGCGAGGTGCCCTTCGTCGCGGTCACCGAGGAGATCCACACGGAGATCGTCAACGGCCACTACGCGCTGCTGCGACGGGCCGAGGAGGTGCATCTGCGCTGCACCCGGGCGGTGCTCGGCGGGGGTGGCGCGGCCCAGGTGCTGGAGATCCTCGCGGACTTCACCGGCAATCCGGCCTTCCTGGAGACCGCGGACGGCAGGCTGCTGTACGCGGCGGCGCCGGGGGCCGGGGCGCGTGCGGCGGGGGAACGGCGGGCCGGTCCGGACGGTGCCGGTCCGCTCCAGGTCGGGGAGGGGCTGCGGGGCGGCCGGGAGGCGCGTGAGGCGCCGCCGGCCGGGGCGGTCCTGGTGGAGGTGCCGGGCGGGGGCGCCGGTGGTGGGGCGGTGCGGGCCAGGCTGGTGCTGCTCGCCGTGGCCGTACCGACGGCGGCGGTGCACCGGATGGCGGCCGAGCGGGCGGCGGAACTGCTGGCGGTGGTGCTGATGCAGGCCCGGCAGGAGGAGGAGCTGGCGGCACGGGGGCGGGGTGACTTCCTGACCGATCTGGCCGAGGGGCGCGTCGCGTCCCGGGACGCGCCCGCGCAGGCCGGGGTGCTGGGGTTCAGGCCGGGGTGTGATCCGCTGCTGCCGGTGGTGATGCGGCTGGCCCCCGAGGCGGGGCCTTCGGGCGGCTGGTCGCAGCTGGCCCGTGCGGTGACGCGGGAGCTGGCGGCCGTGGGCACGCCGGTGCTGCTGGGGGTGCGCCCCGCCGAGGGCAAGGTGCTGGTGCTGCTGGCGCTCCGCCCGGGTGCGGACCGTACCGCGCAGGCCGGCCGGGCCGCCGCGGCGCTGCGGGCCGGCGTGGAGCGGGCGGGGCTGGAGCGGGCCGGAGGCCGGGCGCCGGTGGTGGTGGCCGGTGCCACGGGCGGCTGGGAGTCGGTGGGGGCCGGGCTGCGGCACGCGGCGGAGGCGGCCCGGGCCGCGCAGGGGCTGCCGGAGCGGCCGTGGCACGACGCGCGGCGGCTGGATGTGGACCTGTTGCTGTGGCGGCTGCGGGACCATCCGGATCTGGCGGCGTTCGTGGACCGGACGATCGGCCCGCTGCTCGCACACGACCGGACCTCGCGCCCCGCGCTGCTGCCCACGCTGGAGGCGTACGTCGCCCACACGGGCCGCAAGGCGGAGACGGCACGCGGTCTCCATCTCAACCGGCAGACGCTCTACAACCGGCTGGCCCGCATCGGGGAGCTGCTCGGCACCGATCTGGACGACCCGCAGACGGTACTGGCGCTGAGTCTGGCCCTGCGCGCCCGCCGCCACACGGCCTGAGCGGCGTACGGTCGGGGCCCGCCGTCCTCAGGGGCGGGTCAGCTCGTCGTAGACGGACAGCACATGGGCGACGGAGTCCTCCTCGGTGGGCCGGCCCGCTGCCTGCCGCCGCCCCGCCTCGGCGAGCCGCTCCCGCTGGTCCGGGTCGTCCAGGAGCCGTACGACGGCGGCGGCCAGCGCCCCGGCGTCCTCGTCCGGCACCAGCACGGCGGCCGGGCCGGCCAGGTCGCGCAGGGGGTGGGACGCGGCGGCGACCAGGGGGACCCCGAGCCGCAGCGCGTCCTGGGCGAGGCCGGGCCGGGTCTCCCGGCTGCCGGGCAGGACGACGACGTCGGCGGCGGCGAGGAGTTCACCGAGGCCGTGTCCAGGGCCGTGCCCGTGCCCAGGGTCATGCCCGTGCCCAGGGTCATGCCCGTGCACGTGCCCAGGAGCGGGGCCGTCCTCAGGAGCGGGCCCGTCTTCGGGGCCGTGCCCGGCGAGGACCACCGGCAGCTCCTCGTCCGCCACCCGGCGCCGGAGGGACTCGCTCCCCTCCCCCACGACGGCCAGCAGGGGCACGGGCTCCCGTTCGCGCCACAGGCGGACGGCGTCCAGCAGTGTGCCGAGGCCGCGGCCCGGTCCGGCGGGCCCGGCCGAGACCACTAACGGCCGCCCCACCGCACCCAGTTCGGCGCGCACCTTGCCGTCGTGGACGAGAGGGGGCCGGCCCGCCGGGACCGGGGTGGGCGCGAGCCTGGCGTCCCGGGCCCCGCACCGGCGGGCCCGGTCGACGAGTTCCGGGGACGTACCGAGCACAACGGCCGCCGCACGTACGGCCCTTCGCTCCAACAGGTGGCGCAGTCCACGCACTCCCCCGGCGTGGCCCCGCGTGTGCCAGGTCACCACCAGCGGGGTGCTGCGGCCGCTCAGCGCGAGCCCGGCGCGCACGGCGGCGTGCAGGCCGTGCGCGTGGACCACGTCCGCGTCCGCGCAGGCGGCCCGCAGGGCGGCCACGGCGAGGGGGTCACCGCGCCGGGGCACGGGGCTGAAACGGACGCCGGCACCGGGGATCGTGCGGGTGTGCTCGCCCCCGGCCGGGGCGCAGACGGTGACCTGCACCCCCCGCGCGGCCAGGCCCGTGACGAGCGGGGCGACGTGAGCGCTGCTCACGGCACCGCCGCCCAGGACTTGGACCGTACGCAGCTGTGACACGTCGAGGGGCTCCGGAGTAGGCGGGGAAGGGGCGGGGCCGTCGGTGGGACGGACGGGGAACGGCGAAGGGAAGTGCTGTGCCCAGGATGCCAGTCCGTACGCGCGTTCCGGGACCGGCGAAACGTTCTTGCCCCACACGCGACGGCAGCCGATCGGCCCACCTCGCCCTTTCGAGTGAGACAGTCACCAAGAGTTGACATGCAGGGGTGGCCTGGCGGCATTCCACGCCGGGCGCGGTCCGGCCGTTGCGGTGAGGCCCGGCCCCCGGTGAAGTCTCCGGTCCTCCGGCCTCCGCTCTCCGGTGAGGTCCCGGCTCCCGGCTCCCGGCTCCCGGCTCCCGGTGAAGCCTCCGGCCGGCGCGAACGGGCCGGGCGTACGGGAGGCCCGCCGAGGCGCCCACGCCCCGGGCCCGCACCGGGTCCCGCGCTCGATGCCACGCCCGGGGGCACACCCGCCGCCCCGGGCCCGCCGCCTGTTCCGGGCGGGCGGCGGACACCGGGCGGCCGGAGTCAAGGGCCGGGCACCGGACGGCGGGCGCCAGGGGATCAGGCGTCCGCGCGGGCGGTCTCCAGCAGCTCCTCGGCATGGGCGCGGGCCGTCTCCGAGTCCTCCTGGCCGGCCAGCATCCGGGACAGTTCCCGTACCCGGTCCTCGCCCTCCAGGACCTTGACGCCGCTCCTGGTGACCGATCCGTCCACCGTCTTCTCGACCAGCAGCTGCCGGTCGGCGAAGGCGGCCACCTGCGGCAGGTGCGTGACCACCACGACCTGCGCGGAACGGGCCAGCTTGGCCAGCCGGCGGCCCACCTCGACGGCAGCCTTGCCGCCGACGCCCGCGTCGACCTCGTCGAAGAGGTAGGTCGGCACGGGGTCGGAGCCCGCGAAGACCACCTCGACGGCGAGCATCACCCGGGAGAGCTCACCGCCCGACGCCCCCTTGGCGATCGGCCGCGGCGGGGCGCCGGGGTGCGGAGCCAGCAGGAGTTCGACCTCGTCCGCCCCGGCCGGCCCGTAGACGACGCTGCGCCCGCCGACGTCGATGCCGGACGCCTCGTCCGCGGCCTCCGTCTGCCGGACGGCGAAGGAGACCCGGGCGTGCGGCATCGCGAGCGAGGCCAGCTCCTCGGTCACCGCACCGGCGAAGCGGGCGGCGGCCTCGGTGCGGGCGTCGGTCAGCGCCTGGGCCAGTCCGGAGAGTTCGCCGCGCAGCGCGTCGCGTTCCGCGGTGAGTTCGCCGATCCGGTCGTCGTCGCCCTCCAGCTCGGTCAGCCGGCTCGCGCTCTCCCGGGACCAGGTGAGGACGGCGGAGATGTCCTGGCCGTACTTGCGGGTGAGCGCCGTGAGCGCGGCGCGGCGCTCCTCGACGGCGGCGAGCCGCAGCGGGTCGGCGTCCAACTGGTCGGCGTAACCGGCGAGTTCCCCGGCGACGTCGGCGAGCAGGATGGAGATCTCCCCGGTGCGGTCGGCGAGCGCGGCCAGCGCCGGGTCGTGGGCGCGTACGGCGTCCAGGGCCCGCCCGGCGGCCGCGACGACCGTGGTGGCGTCCAGTCCTTCGGCGTCCTCCGGGTTGCCCGCCAGGGCCTCGTGCGCGAGGGCCGCGGCGGAGGCCAGGGCTTCGGCGTGGCCGAGCCGTTCGGCCTCGGCGGCGAGTTCGGTGTCCTCGCCGGGCAGCGGTTCGACGGCGGCGATCTCGTCCAGGCCGAAGCGCAGCAGGTCGGCTTCCTGGGCGCGTTCCCTGGCCCGGGTGGTGAGCTCGTCCAGCTCCGCCGCGACCGCCCGCAGCCGCCGGTAGGCGGCCGTGTACGCGACGAGCGGGACGGCCACGCCGTCACCGGCGTACCGGTCGAGTGCCTGCCGCTGCCGGGCGGCCTTGAGCAGCCCCTGCTGGTCGGTCTGGCCGTGCACGGCGACGAGTTCGTCGGCGAGTTCGGTCAGTACCCCGATGGGCACGGATCTGCCGCCGAGGTGGGCCCGGGAGCGGCCTTCGGCCGAGACGGTGCGGCTGACGATCAGCGTCCCGTCCTCGATCTCGCCCCCGGCCTCCTCGGCGCGCAGCGCGGCCGCGTCACCCGGCCGCACCGTGATCCGGCCCTCCACGAGGGCGGCCTTGGCACCGAGACGCACCAGCGCGGGGTCGGCACGCCCGCCGAGCAGCAGCCCGAGGCTGGTCACGACCATGGTCTTGCCCGCGCCGGTCTCACCCGTCACCGCGGTGAAGCCGGGTGACAGCTCCACCACCGCGTCGTCGATGACTCCGAGCGACCGTATCCGCATCTCCTCCAACACGGACATGACCTTACGAGGTCCGGGGCCCGGCGCGCTAACGGCCTCGCCCGCGACAGGGGCGGACCGGCGGACGGCTCCGCGCCCCGGGCGCGGGGAGCGGGGCCGTGGCGGCCCGCCGGAGGACATGGCCCCGGCGGGCCGCGCGCACAGGATCCTCACAACCGGCCGGTGGTCAGTTCGGCGCGCCCCGCCAGCCCTGTACGGGCAGGGCGAACTTGGCGACCAGCCGGTCCGTGAAGGACGCCCGGTGCAGCCGGGCGAGCCGTACCGGTACGGCTCCGCGGCGCACCTCGACCCGTGCCCCGGCGGGCAGTTCGACGGTCCTGCGGCCGTCGCACCACAGGACGCCGTGCGGGGTGTGCGGCTGGACCTCGACGGCCAGTACGGACGTGGGCGAGGTCACCAGCGGCTTGGCGAAGAGGGCGTGGGCGCTGATGGGCACCATCAGCAGCGCCTCGACCTCGGGCCAGACGACGGGGCCGCCCGCGGAGAAGGCGTAGGCGGTCGAGCCGGTGGGGGTGGCGCAGACGATGCCGTCGCAGCCGAAGCCGGTCACCGGGCGGCCGTCGATCTCCAGCACCACCTCCAGCATCCGCTCGGGGGACACCTTCTGCACGGCCGCCTCGTTGAGCGCCCAGTCGGTGTGCACGATGTCGCCGTTGCTGTGGACGAGGACGTCGATGGTCATGCGTTCCTCGACCTGGTAGGCCCGGGTGACGACCCGGTCGACGACCTGGTCCAGGTCGTCGCGTTCGGCCTCGGCGAGGAATCCGACGCGTCCCAGGTTGACGCCGAGCATGGGCACCCCGGAGGCGCGGGAGATCTCGGCGCCCCGCAGCAGGGTGCCGTCCCCGCCGAGCACGATCAGCAGCTCGCAGCCGTCGACCACGGCGGGTGTGACGTCGGTGACCGTCTGCACGGACGGCGGGAGCGGCAGGTCCTGGGCCTCCACGGCCAGCACCCGGACCCCCAGGCCGTTCCGGAGCAGGCCCTGGACGACGAGTTCGGCGCTGCGGACGGCGGCCGGGCGGCCGGTGTGCGCCAGCAGGAAGACGGTCCGCTTCCCGTCGTCCTCCCGCCCCCCGCCCCTCGTCGTCTCCACCGCGTCCGCCGTGTTCTCGTGTGCTGTTCGTGTCGTCAACGAGGCCCCTCCGCCACTGCGCGATCGACATCCGCGGGATCCGGTTCGGGTGCTCCGGCCCGCAGCCACAGGAAGTACTCGACGTTCCCCGACGGTCCGGGCAGTGGGCTCGCGGTGACTCCGAGCACCCCCAGCCCGAGCTGCCAGGCCCGGCGGGCCACGTCCCGTACGGCTTCGGCACGCAGTTCGGGGCTGCGTACCACTCCGCCGCTGCCGAGGCGTTCCTTGCCCACCTCGAACTGCGGCTTGACCATGAGTACCAGGTCCGCGCCCGGGGCGGTACAGCGCGCGAGGGCGGGCAGCACGAGGCCGAGGGGGATGAACGACAGGTCGCCGACCACCAGGTCGACCGGCTGCCCGTCGATCTGTTCGAGCGTCAGCTCACGTACGTTGGTGCGGTCCTTGACGGTGACGCGTGCGTCGGACTGCAGTGACCAGGCGAGTTGCCCGTAGCCGACGTCGACGGCGACGACATGGCCGGCTCCGGCTCTCAGCAGTACGTCGGTGAAGCCTCCGGTCGACGCCCCGGCGTCCAGCGCCCGCCGGCCCTCGACCTCCAGCCCACGGGGGACGAAGGCGGCGAGGGCGCCCGCCAGCTTGTGCCCGCCGCGGGAGACGTACTCGGGGTCGCTGTCGTCCTTGACGACGACGAGTGCCGCACTGGTCTCGACCTGGGTGGCGGGTTTGGTCGCCGTGCTGCCGCCGACGGTCACCCGCCCCGCCGCGATCAGCTGGCTCGCGTGCTCGCGTGAGCGGGCCAGCTTGCGGCGCACCAGTTCGGCGTCGAGGCGGCGTCGTGCCACTCCTGCCACGTTCGGTTCAGCTCCTGTTGTCGTACGGAGGCGTCGGTGAGGGTGCGGGCCGGGCGTCCAGCGCGGTCAGCTCGTCGCGCAGCCCACGGTGTACATCCTCGTACACCTCGATGTGTCCGTGGGCCGCGAGGTGGTCGGCGTCGGCCAGCCGTTCCAGCCGCGCGTCCACCCCGGCGTGCCCGGTGGGGGTGCGCGGGACGCCGAGCGGAGCGGGCGGCGCCGGTTCGTGGGAGGGAGCGGGGGCGGGCGCCTCCTCGGCCCCGGGGGCGCCCGGGGGCCCGGGGGCCGTGGCGCGGGGGGCCGCCGGGGGCGCGTGGCTCCCGGTCCCGGGTGCGGCCTCGGGCGTCGTCGCCGGCTCGGGCGTCCAGTCGCTCATGCGGGAACGCTACCTTCCGGAGCCGGTGTACCGTCGGTGACGATGGCGACCTTGGAGGAGTGCCGCGGCGCACTCGACACACTTTCCGGCAATCTCGCGGCGGCCGACGGCGACGTACGCGGCGCGGCCGCTCTCGACCGTTCGCTGAGCTGCCACATCAGGGATCTGGACGTCACGTTCACCGGGCGGCTGTCGGACGGCCGGATCCTGGTGCTGGACACGCTCCAGGGGCCGCCCCGGAGCAGGGCCGAGATCCGGCTGGCGATGACCGGCGACGACCTGGTGGCCCTGGTGGGCGGCGAGCTCGACTTCCCGAAGGCCTGGGCCTCGGGCCGGGTCCGGCTGGAGGCGGGCTTCCGTGACCTGCTGAGACTGAAGTCCCTGCTGCGCTGACGCCCCGGCGGTTCAGGAAGCCTGTACGCGCTTCCTGCGGGCCGCCGGGACGACGAGGGGCGTGCCCGTCTCGGGGTCGTCGATGACCTGGCAGGGCATCTGGAAGACCTGTTCGACGAGGTCCGCGGTGACGACGTCGCCGGGGGCGCCCTCGGCGACGATCTCGCCCTGGCGCATGGCGATGATGTGTGTGGCGTACCGGGCGGCGTGGTTGAGGTCGTGCAGGACGGCGACCAGGGTGCGCCCCTGGGTCTCGTGCAGCTCGGCGCACAGGTCGAGTACGTCGATCTGGTGCTGGATGTCCAGGTAGGTCGTCGGTTCGTCCAGCAGCAGCAGCGGGGTCTGCTGGGCGAGGGCCATGGCGATCCAGACGCGCTGGCGCTGGCCACCGGAGAGTTCGTCGACGTAGCGGTCGGCGAGTTCCCCGACGCCGGTGGACACCATGGACTCCTGGACGATCCGCTCGTCCTGGGGCGACCACTGGCGCAGCAGTCCCTGGTGCGGGTAGCGGCCGCGGGAGACGAGGTCGGCGACGGTGATCCCGTCGGGTGCTATGGAGGACTGGGGCAGCAGGCCGAGGGTGCGGGCCACCTGCTTCGCGGGCAGCCGGTGGATGTCCCGGCCGTCCAGCAGGACCTTTCCGCGGCTGGGCTTCAGCATCCGGGAGAGGGCCCGCAGCAGGGTCGACTTCCCGCAGGCGTTCGGGCCGACGATGACGGTGAAGGAGTTGTCCGGGATCTCGACCGAGAGGCCCTCCGCGATGGTCCGCTGGTCGTAGCCGAGGGTCACCGAGTCCGCGGTGAGGCGCTGCATGGTCGTACTCCCGGAGGTGGAGAGGCGGGGCTGGGGGTCGGTGCCCGGCGCGGCGGGCCGTGCGGGGCGGGGCTGCGGGCCGGTGCGGGGTCTCATATGCGTCCCGCCCGGCGTTCGGTGACCAGCAGCCAGAGCAGGTAGCAGCCGCCGAGCACCCCGGTGACGACTCCCACCGGCAGCTGGCGGTCGCCGAAGGCGTTCATCGCGGTCCAGTCGGCGACGAGCAGCAGGGCGGCGCCGGTGCAGCCGGCCGCGGCGAGGTTCGGTCCGGGGGCGCGGGTGAGGCGGCGGGCGACCTGGGGGGCGCTGAGCGAGACGAAGACGATGGGGCCGGCCGCGGCGGTGGCCACGGCGACGAGGAGGACGGCGCAGGCGAGCAGGACGAGCCGGGTCCGTTCGACGCGTACGCCGAGCGCGTGCGCGGCGTCGTCGCCCATCTCCAGCATGCGCAGGGGGCGCCCGTGGCCCAGGACCAGGGGGACGAGGATCCCGCAGACCACGAGCAGTGGCCAGACCTGCGCCCAGTCGCGGCCGTCGAGCGAGCCGGTCATCCAGACGACGGCGCGGGTGGCGTCGACGAGGTTCGCCTTGGTGATCAGGTAGTGGGTCGCGGCGGTGAGCATGGCGGCGGCGCCGATGCCGACGAGTACGAGGCGGTAGCCGTGCACCCCGCGTTTCCAGGCGAGCAGGTAGACGGCGAAGCCGGTGAGTACGCCGCCGCAGACGGCGCCGAGGGCGACCTCGGTGGCGCCGCCCTGGAAGAGCACGATGACGACGAGGGCGCCGACCGCGGAGCCCTGGCCGAAGCCGAGCACGTCGGGGCTGCCCAGGGGGTTGCGGGAGAGGCTCTGGAAGACGGCGCCGCCGATACCGAGGGCGGCCCCGACGAGGAGCCCGACCAGGACCCTGGGCAGCCGGAGCTCGGTGACGACGAACTCCTGCTGAAAGGTTCCGCCGCCGAACAGGGTGGTGACGACCTCGCCCGGCGCCATCGAGAAGTCACCGCTCCCGATGAGCACCACGGCCGCGGCGGCCGCGGCCGCGAGGAGCAGCACGACGACGAGGGCGGTCCGGGTGTCCAGCCGGAAGGACAGCCCGCCGGCGGTGCGCACCGCCCGGACTGCCCGCGCGGCGTCCCGCGGCCCCCGGTCCGGGCCCCGGGACCCGGTGCCGTGGGCGGGGGTGCCCTGCCCGGGAGTGCCGTGGGCGGGGGTGTCGTGCGCGGCCTTCACAGCTGGGCCATCCTCTTGCGTCGTACGAGATGGATGAAGACGGGCCCGCCCAGCAGCGCGGTGACGATGCCGACCTGCAGTTCGGAGGGGCGGGCGACGACCCGGCCGGCCACGTCGGCGCCCAGGAGCAGCACGGGCGCGAGGACCGCGGCGTAGGGCAGGATCCACCGCAGGTCGGGCCCGGTGAGGGTGCGGACCAGGTGCGGGATCATCAGCCCGATGAAGACGATCGGCCCGCACGCGGCCGTCGCGGCCCCGCAGAGCAGGGTGACGGCGGCCATGGCCAGGACGCGGGTGCGGGTCAGATGGGCGCCGAGGGCCTTCGCGGTGTCGTCACCCATCTCCAGCGCGTTCAGCGGCCGGGCGATGAACACGGTCAGCAGGACGCCGAGCGCGATGAACGGCCAGACCTTGCCGACGGTCTCGGTGTCGGCGGACGCCAGCGACCCGACGGTCCAGAACCGCAGCCGGTCCAGCGCCGCCGCGTCGAGCAGCTGTACGGCGTTGACGTAGCCGAAGAGGGCCGCGGTGACGGCGGTCCCGGCGAGCGCGAGCCGGACGGGGTTCGCGGACCGGCTGCCACCGAGCAGGTACACGGCGACGGACACCACCGCGGCACCGGCGAAGGCGAACCAGACGTAGCCGGTCAGCGAGGTGACACCGAAGAAGCTGATCGCCGAGACGACGGCCGCCGACGCCCCCGCGTTGACGCCCAGCAGTCCGGGTTCGGCCAGCGGGTTGCGGGTCAGCGCCTGCATCACCGCGCCGGCCAGGCCGAGCGCGGCCCCGACGAGGAGTCCGAGAAGCGTGCGGGGTACCCGGACATCGCGTACGAGGACGTCGCTGTTGCTCCCGGTGTGGTGGAACAGGCCGTTCCAGACCTCGGAGAGCGGCAGCGCCTTGGCGCCGACGGCGATGCTCGCCAGGCACACCAGTACCAGGACACCGACCGCGGCCAGGAGTCCCGCGGCACGCACCGCGTGACGTCCGGCGCGCCGGGACGGGCCCTGCGCCTTCGCGGAGCCGGAATTCGATTCGGGGGGACTCTCGACCAACACCGGGTTAGGTTAGCCTATCCTGGTGTGATTTCGGCTGTCCGGTTCCGCACACCGGGCCCCGGGGCCCGGTCCGCTCACAGGCCCAGCGCGGCCACCGCCTTCTTCGTGTCCAGCCCGCATACGCCGGCCCCGGCGTGCGTCCACGCCGCCCCGCACAGGGCGCGCAGTCCGTCCAGGGGGTCGCCCTCCCCGTCCAGCACGAGTGCGTCCTCGCTGGCGGTGGCCCTCCAGCCGCCGCAGCGGAACCCGTCCTCGTCCCCGGTCACCTCGGGCTGTCCGGTGAGCAGGCCGCGCAGGTCCCGGTCCACATAGGTCGGCCGGTACTTCGGCTCGGCCGTGAGCAGCAGCTCGGCGTCGGTCACGCCGGTGAGGACCAGCAGTGAGTCCACACCGCCGTTGAACGCGCCTTCGATGTCCGTGTCCAGCCGGTCACCGACGACCAGCGGCCGTTCGGCCCCGGTCCGCAGCACCGTCTCGCGGTGCATGGGCGGCAGGGGCTTGCCGGCCACCTGGGGTTCGGCGCCGGTGGCGATACGGACGACCTCCACCGCGGCACCGTTGCCCGGTGCGATGCCCCGGGCGCCGGGGATCGTCAGGTCCGTGTTGGACGCGAACCACAGGGCCCCGCGTGCGATGGCGTACGCCGCCTCCGCGAACCGGCCCCACGGCAGGTCGGGGCCGCCGAAGCCCTGGGCCACGGCGGCGGGCTCGTCATCGGCCGACTCGACCGGCACCAGGCCCCGTTCGCGGAGTGCGACGCGCAGCCCCTCCCCGCCGACGACCAGTACCCGGGCTCCGGCCGGCAGCTGATCGGCCATCAGCCGGGCCACCGCCTGCGCCGAGGTGATCACATCGGCGGACTCGGCCGGGACACCCAGTTCCGTCAGGTGCTCGGCCACCGCCCGCGGGGTGCGCAGCGCGTTGTTGGTGACGTACGCCAGCCGCATCCCGGCGTCCCGTGCGGCGCCCAGCGACTCGACGGCGTGCCCGATGGCGTGCCCGCCCGCGTACACCACCCCGTCCAGGTCGAGCAGGGCCGTGTCGTACGCCGTGCTCAGCGCCGCGCCGCTCCCGCTCGGACGGGACCTGTACTGCTGACTCATCGCGCTCCTCTTTCCATGCTTCTCCCCCGATCATCGCGTATCCCGGAGCACACATACGATGCACTGATGAAGACATCAGAGCGCGCCACCTACCCCGGGCTGCGGCTGATCCCCTTCCGCGGCCTGCGTTACGTCCCCGAACGGGTCGGCAGTCTGGCCTCGGTGACCTCACCGCCGTACGACGTCGTCGTACGGCCGGACGGCCTGCACCACCTGGAGTCGCTGGACCCGCACAACATCGTGCGGCTGATCCTGCCCCAGGGCGGCAGCGCCCGGGACCGCAACCGGCAGGCCGCCGAGACCCTGCGCCGCTGGCTGGCCGAAGGCGTCCTGGCCACCGACCCCGAGCCGGTTTTCTACGTGTACGAGCAGCGGTCCGGGGATCTTCTGCAGCGCGGGGTGATCGGGGCCCTGGCCCTCTCCCCGGCCGCCGAGGGGATCGTGCTGCCGCACGAGGACGTGATGGCGGACGTGGTCGAGGACCGTGCCGACCTGATGCGCGCGACCGGCGCCCACCTCGAACCCCTGCTCCTGAGCTACGCCGGTGACGGCGGGTCCGGCGGGGCGGCGGCCGTGATCGAGGACGTCGTGGAGCGCGGGCCCCTGCTGACCACCACGACGGAGGACGGTGTCACCCACCGGCTCTGGGCGGTCGCCGACCCGGCCGAGCAGGGGCGGATGGCGGAGGACCTGGCCGGCCGCCAGGCTCTCATCGCCGACGGCCATCACCGCTGGGCCACCTATCTGCGGCTCCAGCGGGAGCGGTCCGGGCGCCCGGGCCCGTGGGACTCCGGGCTGGTCCTGCTGGTGGACACCGCCCGCTATCCGCTGCGGGTACGGGCCATCCACCGCCTGCTGCACCGTTTCCCGGTCGCCGAGGCGCTGGCCGCGCTGGAGGGCCGTTTCCGGGTCCGCACCCTCGGCGGACCGCTGCCCCGGGCGCTGGACGCGCTGGCGGAGGCGGCCCTCCTGGGCAACGCCTTCCTGCTGGCGGGCGACGGGGCGCTCCATCTGGTGGACCGGCCGGACGAGGGGCTGCTGGACCACTCGGTACCGGCCGGCCGGCCGGCCGCGTGGCGCGCCCTGGACGCGACGGTGCTGCATTCCGCGCTCCTGGACGAGGTGTGGCGGATTCCGGACGCCCCGGATCACATCTCCTACATCCATGACACGGCGGCGGCCGTCGGCCAGGCGGAGCGGCACGGCGGCACGGCGGTACTGATGCACCCGGTGAGCGAGGACGTCGTACGCGACCTGGCACGGCAGGGCGTCACGATGCCCCGCAAGTCGACGTCGTTCGGGCCGAAACCGGCCACCGGTCTGGTGCTGCGGAGCCTCGGGACGGAACCGGGCCGGGCGTCCGGCTGACCGGGGCCGGGCGGGGGGCCAGGCGGTGCCCGACGGCTCACAACGGTGAAGGGCGGCACCACGACCGTGTCGCGGTGCCGCCCTTCACCTGTCCTGCTTCAGCGTTTACGCCTTCGTGGAACCGTCCGTACCGTCGGCCTCGGCCTCGGCCTCGGCCACATCGTCGTCCTCGTCGTCGACGTCCTCGTCGTCCGGATCTGCCTGGCCGGCGTCGCGGCCACGGTCACGGGCAACGGGGTTCTCGGCCTCGTCCTCGCCGTCCAGGGCGTCGACGAACTCCACACCGTCGAGTTCGGCGAGCCGGTCCGACGCGTCGGTGGAGCCGTCCTTGTCGGCTTCCAGCGCCTTGCCGAACCACTCGCGTGCCTCGTCCTCGCGGCCGGCCGCCAGCAGTGCGTCCGCGTAGGCGTACCGCAGGCGCGGGGTCCAGGAGTGGACGGCGTTGGAGGCGAGTTCGGGGCTCTGCAGGGTGACGATGGCGGCGTCGAGCTGCCCCATGTCCCGGCGTGCGCCGGCGGCCACCAGGCGCATCTCCACCTGGCCGGCCTTGTCCAGCTTCTGCACCTCGGGCTCGCCGGCCATGGCCATGGCCCGCTCGGGCCGGCCGAGACCGCGCTCGCAGTCGGCCATGACGGGCCACAGCTCGACGGAACCCGTCATCCGGCGCGCGGCCCTGAACTCCGCCAGCGCCTCCCCGTACTTCTGCGTGGCGTACGCGGCGAAGCCGGCCGCCTCACGTACGGCGGCGACCCGGGAGGCGAGGCGCAGAGCGATACGGGAGTAGGCGTAGGCCTGCTCGGGGTCCTCGTCGATGAGGCGGGCGACCATGACGAGGTTGCGGGAGACGTCTTCGGCGAGGGTCTTCGGCAGGCTCATCAGCTCCTGCCGTACGTCCTTGTCGATCTCGTCGCCGGTGACGTCGTCGGGGATGGGGAGGCGCTTGACCGGCTCGCGGTCGCGGTCGTCACGGCCCTGGTAGCCGCCTCGGTCGTCACGGCCCCGGTACCCGCCCCGGTCGAACCCCCGGTCGCCGTCGCGGCGCGGGCCACGGTCGCGGTCGTCGCGGCGGAAACCGCCACCACGGTTGTCGTCACGGCGGAAGCCGCCGCCGGAACGGTCATCGTCCCGGCGCGGGCCTCGCGGACGGTCGTCACGCCGCTCGAACCCGCCACCGCTACGGAACCCACCACGGTCATCGTCGCGACGCGGACCACGGTCACGGTCGTCGCGGCGGAAGCCACCGCCACGGTTGTCGTCACGGCGGAAGCCGCCGCCGGAACGGTCATCGTCCCGACGCGGACCACGGTCACGGTCGCGGTCGTCGCGGCGGAAACCGCCACCGCGGCTGTCGTCACGACGGAAGCCACCGCCGGAACGGTCGTCATCCCGGCGCGGACCACGGTCGCGGTCGTCGCGGCGGAAGCCACCGCCACGGTTGTCATCGCGACGGAAACCGCCACCACTGGAACGGTCATCGTCCCGACGCGGACCACGGTCGTCACGGCGGGGAGCACGGTCGTCGCGGCGGAAACCGCCACCACGGTTGTCGTCACGGCGGAAACCGCCACCACTGGAACGGTCATCGTCCCGACGCGGACCACGGTCGCGGTCGTCGCGGCGGAAGCCACCACCGCGGCTGTCGTCACGACGGAAGCCACCGCCGGAACGGTCGTCATCACGGCGCGGGCCTCGCGGACGGTCGTCACGCCGCTCGAACCCGCCACCGCTACGGAACCCACCACGGTCATCGTCCCGGCGCGGGCCACGGTCGTCGCGGCGGAAGCCACCGCCACGGTTGTCATCGCGACGGAAACCGCCACCACTGGAACGGTCATCGTCCCGACGCGGAGCACGGTCGTCGCGGCGGAAGCCACCGCCACGGTTGTCGTCACGACGGAAGCCACCACTGGAACGGTCATCGTCTCGACGCGGACCACGGTCACGGTCGCGGTCGTCGCGGCGGAAACCGCCACCACGGTTGTCGTCACGGCGGAAGCCGCCGCCGGAACGGTCGTCATCGCGGCGCGGAGCACGGTCGTCACGCCGGAAGTTCCCGCCGCCGGCGCCTCGGCCACCTTCGCGGCGCGGACCACGGTCGCGGTCGTCACGGCGGAAACCGCCACGGTCTCCGTCACGCCGGGGTGCGGACGAGCGGTCGTCCCGACTGCCTCGGAAACCGCCCCTGTCACCGTCTTCCCGGCGACGCGGCTCGCGCTCCGGACGGTCGTCGGAAGAGTTGGTGGACATGGGGGTGACTCCTGTCATCGGGTACCACAGACATTCTCGCGCAGTCGACCATCCGACGCGCTTCGGAAAAACAAAAGGACCCTTGGTCCCAGCGTTGAACGCTGGGACCAAGGGTCCTGAAAGATTGTTCGGCGGCGTCCTACTCTCCCACAGGGTCCCCCCTGCAGTACCATCGGCGCTGAAAGGCTTAGCTTCCGGGTTCGGAATGTAACCGGGCGTTTCCCTAACGCAATGACCACCGAAACACTATCGGCCACTCCGCAAAGCGGAGTATCGGCACTTAGCGAACAAGCACACTTTTCAGTTTAAGTAGTTGTTCAACCAGCACGACCGTTCGTGGCCTGGGAACAACACAGTGGACGCGAGCAACTGAGGACAAGCCCTCGGCCTATTAGTACCAGTCAGCTCCACCCGTTACCGGGCTTCCACATCTGGCCTATCAACCCAGTCGTCTACTGGGAGCCTTAACCACTCAAGGTGGTGGGAACACTCATCTCGAAGCAGGCTTCCCGCTTAGATGCTTTCAGCGGTTATCCTTTCCGAACGTAGCCAACCAGCCATGCCCTTGGCAGGACAACTGGCACACCAGAGGTTCGTCCGTCCCGGTCCTCTCGTACTAGGGACAGCCCTTCTCAATATTCCTACGCGCACAGCGGATAGGGACCGAACTGTCTCACGACGTTCTAAACCCAGCTCGCGTACCGCTTTAATGGGCGAACAGCCCAACCCTTGGGACCGACTCCAGCCCCAGGATGCGACGAGCCGACATCGAGGTGCCAAACCATCCCGTCGATATGGACTCTTGGGGAAGATCAGCCTGTTATCCCCGGGGTACCTTTTATCCGTTGAGCGACAGCGCTTCCACAAGCCACTGCCGGATCACTAGTCCCGACTTTCGTCCCTGCTCGACCCGTCGGTCTCACAGTCAAGCTCCCTTGTGCACTTACACTCAACACCTGATTGCCAACCAGGCTGAGGGAACCTTTGGGCGCCTCCGTTACTCTTTAGGAGGCAACCGCCCCAGTTAAACTACCCATCAGACACTGTCCCTGATCCGGATCACGGACCCAGGTTAGACATCCAGCACGACCAGAGTGGTATTTCAACGACGACTCCACAACCACTGGCGTGGCCGCTTCAAAGTCTCCCACCTATCCTACACAAGCCGAACCGAACACCAATATCAAACTATAGTAAAGGTCCCGGGGTCTTTCCGTCCTGCTGCGCGAAACGAGCATCTTTACTCGTAGTGCAATTTCACCGGGCCTATGGTTGAGACAGTCGAGAAGTCGTTACGCCATTCGTGCAGGTCGGAACTTACCCGACAAGGAATTTCGCTACCTTAGGATGGTTATAGTTACCACCGCCGTTTACTGGCGCTTAAGTTCTCAGCTTCGCACACCCGAAAGTGCACTAACCGGTCCCCTTAACGTTCCAGCACCGGGCAGGCGTCAGTCCGTATACATCGCCTTACGGCTTCGCACGGACCTGTGTTTTTAGTAAACAGTCGCTTCTCGCTGGTCTCTGCGGCCACCCCCAGCTCACCGAGTAAATCGGATCACCGGTGATGGCCCCCCTTCTCCCGAAGTTACGGGGGCATTTTGCCGAGTTCCTTAACCATAGTTCACCCGAACGCCTCGGTATTCTCTACCTGACTACCTGAGTCGGTTTAGGGTACGGGCCGCCATGAAACTCGCTAGAGGCTTTTCTCGACAGCATAGGATCATCCACTTCACCACAATCGGCTCGGCATCAGGTCTCAGCCTTAACGTGTGACGGATTTGCCTACCACACGGCCTACACCCTTACCCCGGGACAACCACCGCCCGGGCTGGACTACCTTCCTGCGTCACCCCATCGCTTACCTACTACAAGTCTGGTTCATCGGCTCCACCACTACCCTCAACTCCGAAGAGATCGGGCCGGCTTCACGGACTTAGCATCGCCTGATTCAGTACTGGGCGTTTCAAAGCGGGTACCGGAATATCAACCGGTTGTCCATCGACTACGCCTGTCGGCCTCGCCTTAGGTCCCGACTTACCCTGGGCAGATCAGCTTGACCCAGGAACCCTTAGTCAATCGGCGCACACGTTTCTCACGTGTGTATCGCTACTCATGCCTGCATTCTCACTCGTGAACCGTCCACAACTCGCTTCCGCGGCTGCTTCACCCGGCACACGACGCTCCCCTACCCATCCATACAGGCGTTGGCCCTATGTGTATGAATGACACGACTTCGGCGGTACGCTTGAGCCCCGCTACATTGTCGGCGCGGAATCACTTGACCAGTGAGCTATTACGCACTCTTTCAAGGGTGGCTGCTTCTAAGCCAACCTCCTGGTTGTCTCTGCGACTCCACATCCTTTCCCACTTAGCGTACGCTTAGGGGCCTTAGTCGATGCTCTGGGCTGTTTCCCTCTCGACCATGGAGCTTATCCCCCACAGTCTCACTGCCGCGCTCTCACTTACCGGCATTCGGAGTTTGGCTAAGGTCAGTAACCCGGTAGGGCCCATCGCCTATCCAGTGCTCTACCTCCGGCAAGAAACACACGACGCTGCACCTAAATGCATTTCGGGGAGAACCAGCTATCACGGAGTTTGATTGGCCTTTCACCCCTAACCACAGGTCATCCCCCAGGTTTTCAACCCTGGTGGGTTCGGTCCTCCACGAAGTCTTACCTCCGCTTCAACCTGCCCATGGCTAGATCACTCCGCTTCGGGTCTAGAGCGTGCAACTCAAACGCCCTGTTCGGACTCGCTTTCGCTACGGCTTCCCCACACGGGTTAACCTCGCTACACACCGCTAACTCGCAGGCTCATTCTTCAAAAGGCACGCAGTCACGACGCACCGAGCAAGCTCGATGCGCGACGCTCCCACGGCTTGTAGGCACACGGTTTCAGGTACTATTTCACTCCGCTCCCGCGGTACTTTTCACCATTCCCTCACGGTACTATCCGCTATCGGTCACCAGGGAATATTTAGGCTTAGCGGGTGGTCCCGCCAGATTCACACGGGATTTCTCGGGCCCCGTGCTACTTGGGTGGTTCTCAAACGAGCCGTCAATGTTTCAGCTACGGGGGTCTTACCCTCTACGCCGGACCTTTCGCATGTCCTTCGCCTACATCAACGGTTTCTGACTCGTCTCACAGCCGGCAGACTGTGAAAGAGAACTCCCACAACCCCGCATGCGCAACCCCTGCCGGGTATCACACGCATACGGTTTGGCCTCATCCGGTTTCGCTCGCCACTACTCCCGGAATCACGGTTGTTTTCTCTTCCTGAGGGTACTGAGATGTTTCACTTCCCCTCGTTCCCTCCACACTGCCTATGTGTTCAGCAGCGGGTGACAGCCCATGACGACTGCCGGGTTTCCCCATTCGGAAACCCCCGGATCAAAGCTCGGTTGACAGCTCCCCGGGGACTATCGTGGCCTCCCACGTCCTTCATCGGTTCCTGGTGCCAAGGCATCCACCGTGCGCCCTTAAAAACTTGGCCACAGATGCTCGCGTCCACTGTGCAGTTCTCAAACAACGACCAGCCACCCATCACCCCACCCATAACAGGTGAGTGCACTGGGGCCGGCAACCGAAGGCGACCATCACGGCCGTACCTTCAGACACCCAACAGCGTGCCCGACCCGACCAGCCCATTCCCCGTGTTCCACGCCGAAGCAGTACTAACAGAAACCAGACCAGCCGTGCCGAATAGTCAACGTTCCACCCATGAGCAACCAGCACCGGACACTCGCCGGTGTACTGGCCCCTGACCGAGCGAACTCGGTAAGAAGTGCTCCTTAGAAAGGAGGTGATCCAGCCGCACCTTCCGGTACGGCTACCTTGTTACGACTTCGTCCCAATCGCCAGTCCCACCTTCGACAGCTCCCTCCCACAAGGGGTTGGGCCACCGGCTTCGGGTGTTACCGACTTTCGTGACGTGACGGGCGGTGTGTACAAGGCCCGGGAACGTATTCACCGCAGCAATGCTGATCTGCGATTACTAGCAACTCCGACTTCATGGGGTCGAGTTGCAGACCCCAATCCGAACTGAGACCGGCTTTTTGAGATTCGCTCCGCCTCACGACTTCGCAGCTCATTGTACCGGCCATTGTAGCACGTGTGCAGCCCAAGACATAAGGGGCATGATGACTTGACGTCGTCCCCACCTTCCTCCGAGTTGACCCCGGCAGTCTCCTGTGAGTCCCCATCACCCCGAAGGGCATGCTGGCAACACAGAACAAGGGTTGCGCTCGTTGCGGGACTTAACCCAACATCTCACGACACGAGCTGACGACAGCCATGCACCACCTGTATACCGACCACAAGGGGGGCACCATCTCTGGCGCTTTCCGGTATATGTCAAGCCTTGGTAAGGTTCTTCGCGTTGCGTCGAATTAAGCCACATGCTCCGCTGCTTGTGCGGGCCCCCGTCAATTCCTTTGAGTTTTAGCCTTGCGGCCGTACTCCCCAGGCGGGGAACTTAATGCGTTAGCTGCGGCACCGACGACGTGGAATGTCGCCAACACCTAGTTCCCAACGTTTACGGCGTGGACTACCAGGGTATCTAATCCTGTTCGCTCCCCACGCTTTCGCTCCTCAGCGTCAGTAATGGCCCAGAGATCCGCCTTCGCCACCGGTGTTCCTCCTGATATCTGCGCATTTCACCGCTACACCAGGAATTCCGATCTCCCCTACCACACTCTAGCTAGCCCGTATCGAATGCAGACCCGGGGTTAAGCCCCGGGCTTTCACATCCGACGTGACAAGCCGCCTACGAGCTCTTTACGCCCAATAATTCCGGACAACGCTTGCGCCCTACGTATTACCGCGGCTGCTGGCACGTAGTTAGCCGGCGCTTCTTCTGCAGGTACCGTCACTTTCGCTTCTTCCCTGCTGAAAGAGGTTTACAACCCGAAGGCCGTCATCCCTCACGCGGCGTCGCTGCATCAGGCTTTCGCCCATTGTGCAATATTCCCCACTGCTGCCTCCCGTAGGAGTCTGGGCCGTGTCTCAGTCCCAGTGTGGCCGGTCGCCCTCTCAGGCCGGCTACCCGTCGTCGCCTTGGTAGGCCATCACCCCACCAACAAGCTGATAGGCCGCGGGCTCATCCTTCACCGCCGGAGCTTTCAACCCCGTCCCATGCGGGACAGAGTATTATCCGGTATTAGACCCCGTTTCCAGGGCTTGTCCCAGAGTGAAGGGCAGATTGCCCACGTGTTACTCACCCGTTCGCCACTAATCCACCCCGAAGGGCTTCATCGTTCGACTTGCATGTGTTAAGCACGCCGCCAGCGTTCGTCCTGAGCCAGGATCAAACTCTCCGTGAATGTTTTCCCGTGATCGGGATGAACACCACGAGAGCGGAACGACCAGGTCGGAATATGACCGGTCGTTCACAGCGTCCTCGCTGTGTGTGCCTGACCGCATCCGAAAAAGTTCCGGACCGGGCAGGTCTTTTCAAAGGAACCACCAACCTGCCGAAGCAGGCCGGGGTATCAACATATCTGGCGTTGACTTTTGGCACGCTGTTGAGTTCTCAAGGAACGGACGCTTCCTTCGGTCCCGTCTCACCGGGCCCTCCGGGCGCTTCCCTTCGTTCTTGCGTTTCCGACTCTATCAGACTCTTCCGTGTCCGATTCCCGGCCGAAGCGGGATTCCTGCACTCGCCTTCCCGGTCCCACGCTTTCGCGCTTTCCCTTTCCGGCGATCACTACGTTAACCGATTTCCGCTGCGACTCATAATCGAGTCCGTCAACCATATTTCGGCATGCCGAAACAGCGCCCACCAGGGCGAATCGTCAGTAGTGTTTTTACCCTTTCACGGTGCCCCGACCCGGTCCGTTGGACCGCGCCGACAACACTGCATCCGTTCAAGCGGCTCGGACTACATTAGGGAAACCCCGAGGGCGAGTCAAGTTGCGCTACCCGTGCGGCGACGGCGCGGTACATGGGCGCGGTAGGGGCTGACCGTGGGATCGCCGTCGATCCAGAAGCGCCACGGCTGATGCGCCCCGTCACCGCCCACCCCCGTGCGGGGGCCGCTGCACACCTGGTCACGGGGCGGCGGGGTGCCGTGGAGTACGGACAGGGCCCCGCCGGCGCCGGCGATCGTGTCGGTGCCGTCCAGCCTCCGGTCGACATCCAGGGCTGTGGCCAGACGTGCCGGCCCTTTGGCCAGTTCTCTGTCATGACGGGCCGAGAGTCGACGTTTGCGCGCGGCTTCGGCACCCACCGTGATCTCACCGGCCCGCAGCAGGACACCACTCGCCATGCCCTCGGGTCCGCACACCAGATTGAGGCAGTGCCACATGCCATAGGTGAAGTACACGTAGGAATGGCCCGGCGGGCCGAACATCACGCTGTTACGGGCCGTGCGCCCGCGGAACGCGTGCGAGCCGGGGTCGATCTCCCCCGCGTACGCCTCGACCTCCGTCAGCCGGAGCTCGATGGGACCGTCCTCGGTGAGGCGGACGAGGGTCCGGCCGAGCAGATCGGGAGCCACGTCCAGGACGGACCGGTCGAAGAAGTCCCGGGGGAGCGGCGTGCGGGCCATGGCGGTTTCCATGCCGTCCGAGGGTACCGGGACCGCCGCCGTGGGAGAGCGGACCACTGCCGGCAGGGTACCGGGGCCGCCGCCACGGGAAACCGGACCACTGCCGGCAGGGGACCGGAGCACCGCCGCGGAAGGCCGGACCGCCGCAGGTGTCACCCGTACCGGGGCCCCGGGGCAGCCGGACCGCGGTCCGGGGAACCGGCTACGGTCGTGGCGCGTATGTAGGGGACAGGACCTAGGAGGAAAACATGGGCTTCAAGCGGCTGCTCGCGAGCATGGGTGCCGGCGGTGCCTCGGTGGAGACCGAGCTCACCGAACTCAACGTCGTTCCCGGTGGCGTCGTCCAGGGCGAGGTGCGTATCCAGGGCGGCTCCGTGGACCAGCAGATCGAGGGGCTGTCGGTCGGCCTCCAGGCGCGGGTCGAGGTCGAGGGAGGGGAACAGGAGACCAAGCAGGACATCGAGTTCACCAAGCTGCGTCTCGGCGGTGCCTTCCAGGTCCAGGCCGGGGCCGTGCACGTCGTGCCCTTCGGGCTGGAGATCCCGTGGGAGACCCCGGTCACGATGTTCGCCGGGCAGCACCTGCGCGGGATGGACATAGGCGTGACCACCGAGCTGGAGATCGCGCGCGCCGTGGACTCCGGTGACCTCGACGCCATCAACGTGCACCCGCTCCCCGCGCAGCAGGCCATTCTGGACGCCTTCGGGCAGCTGGGCTTCGCCTTCCGCAGCGCGGACATGGAGCGCGGCCACATCCGCGGTACCCGCCAGCGGCTGCCGTTCTACCAGGAGATCGAGTTCGCCCCGCCGCAGCAGTACCGCGGGCTGAACCAGGTCGAGCTGACGTTCGTCGCCGACGACCGTGAGATGGACGTCGTCCTGGAGATGGACAAGAAGCCGGGCCTCTTCAGCGAGGGCAGCGACTCCTACCGGGCTTTCAAGGTCGGTCTTCACGACTACCAGAGCACCGACTGGGCCGCGTACCTCAACCAGTGGCTCTCCCAGGTCGGCGGCCAGCGCAACTGGCTGTGACCGCACCGGTCCGAAAGCCCCGGGCCCCCGGCCCCGGTCGTGTCTCCCCGGCTGCCGGCGGACGACGGCGTCGTCCGCCGGGGACCGCGGGACAGCCCTTAGGGTCGAAGGGACCGCGCTCTACGACCGACCAGGAAAGGTGCTGATGTGACCGAGCCGAACAGGGCACCGCTGCCGCACGACTTCCATCCCGAGGTGCCTTCGTTCACCGTGGTGAGCGAGGACCTCGCGCCGGGCGGTGTGCTGGGCGAGGCCCAGGTGCAGGCCGCGGGGAACACCTCCCCGCAGTTGCGGTGGGAGGGCTTCCCCGCGGAGACGAAGAGTTTCGCCGTGACGTGCTTCGACCCCGACGCCCCCACGGGCAGCGGATTCTGGCACTGGGTGCTCTTCGACATTCCCGCCTCCGTCACCGAGTTGCCGGCCGGAGCGGGCGGCGGCGGCTTCGAGGGGCTGCCCCCGGGCGCCGTGCACGCGCGTAACGACTACGGCTCCAAGGACTTCGGGGGTGCCGCTCCCCCGCCCGGCGAGAGGCACCGCTACGTCTTCACCGTGTACGCGGTGGACACCGGGAAGCTCGGTCCGGACAGCGACGCGTCGCCCGCCGCGGTCGGTTTCAACCTCCGCTTCCACACTCTGGGCCGCGCCCAGTTGATCGGTGAGTACGCCGCTCCCGTGAGCTGATGGTTCACCCGTTGTTTGCCCTGCCCTGGTCCTGGAGAGATCAGGGCAGGGCACTTTTTATTGCGTTGTCCCTCACGGCGCTCCCGGCCAGAGTTGTTCCGGGCCTGCCGCGTGGCGGGCGGCACACGGGAGGTGGACGGGATGCGCGACACACTGGTACTCAACGCGAGCTTCGAACCGCTGTCGACGGTGACACTGAACCGTGCGGTGGTCCTGGTCCTGCAGGACAAGGCCGTGGTCGAGCAGGCGCACCCCGGGCTCCGCATGCGTGGTGCCGCGATCGACATCCCGGTACCGCGGGTCATCAGGCTCTGCAGGTACGTCCGCGTGCCGTTCCGAAGACACGCCCCCTGGTCCAGGAGGGGGGTGCTCGTACGCGACCAGCACCGGTGCGCGTACTGCGGGCGGCGGGCGAGCACCGTCGACCATGTGGTGCCGCGCGCCCAGGGCGGGCAGGACACCTGGCTGAACACCGTGGCCTCCTGCGCCGAGGACAACCACCGCAAGGCGGCCCGGACTCCGGAGGAGGCGGGGATGCCGTTGCTGCGGCAGCCGTTCGTACCGTCGCCGGCGGACGCCATGCTGCTCGCGATGGGTGCTGGTGTCCGGTCCTCGCCGTTCCGGTGGCCGGCGCCGGCGGGTGACGCGGCCGCGTAGCCCGCGTGGCGCCACGGGGCCCGTTCCTCCCGCCCGCGGGAGGAACGGGCCCCGTGTGCTTGTCCGGTCAGCGCAGCAGGAGTTGGACGATGGCCGCGGTGCCGACCACGACGATGATCGCGCGCAGCACGCGCGGGCTGAGGCGCCGGCCGACCTTGGCGCCTATCTGGCCGCCGATCGCGGAGCCCACGGCGATGAGCAGGACGGCGGTCCAGTCGAAGTCGGCGACGAAGAGGAAGAAGAGGGCGGCGATGCTGTTGACGACGGCCGCGAGGACGTTCTTCACGGCGTTGAGGCGCTGCATCGTGTCGTCGAGCAGCATGCCCATCAGGGAGAGGTAGATGATCCCCTGGGCGGCGGTGAAGTAGCCGCCGTACACGCTGGCGAGCATCAGCCCCACGAACAGCAGGGGCCCGCCGTCGGTACGGGCCGGGGTGCCGGTGTGCTCGCGGCGCCGCTGGACGGCCTTGCTGATCCGGGGCTGGAGGATGACGAGGACCAGGGCGAGCGCCACCAGTACGGGGACGATCGTCTCGAAGGCGGTCGAGGGCAGGGCCAGCAGGAGGGTGGCTCCCGTGAAGCCGCCGATCAGCGCGCCGACGCCGAGTCTGATGATCCGGCGGCGCTGCCCGGCGAGTTCCGCGCGGTAGCCGATGGCCCCGCTGATCGATCCGGGGATCAGACCGAGGGCGTTGGAGACGGTCGCGGTGACCGGTGGCAGGCCGGTCGCGAGGAGTACGGGGAAGGTGATCAGCGTGCCGGAGCCGACGATGGTGTTGATCGTGCCGGCTCCGACCCCGGCCGCGAAGACGGCGAGAATTTCCCAGATGGACAAGGCCATCCCCTTCGGTGGTCAGTGACGCCTCCCCGCCATCAAGGTCGGGGGGCCTCACCGATCATGCACGAAGGGGGGACGGGTCAGTCGACGGGGGGCTGCTCGCGGCGTTCGGCCCCGGTGTTGAAGCCGGGGGCGCCGCTGCCGAGGTTGCCGAACGCCCCGCTGAGGCCCTTGAGCGCGTCGCCGATCTCGCTGGGGACGATCCAGAGCTTGTTGGCGTCGCCCTCGGCGATCTTCGGGAGCATCTGGAGGTACTGGTAGGAGAGGAGCTTCTGGTCCGGGTCACCGGCGTGGATGGACTCGAAGACCGTACGGATGGCCTGGGCCTCGCCTTCGGCGCGCAGGGCCGATGCCTTGGCCTCACCTTCGGCGCGCAGGATCGCGGACTGCTTCTCGCCCTCGGCGGTGAGGATCGCGGACTGCCTGATGCCCTCGGCGGTGAGGATCGCGGCGCGCTTGTCACGGTCGGCGCGCATCTGCTTCTCCATCGAGTCCTGGATGGAGGTGGGCGGTTCGATGGCCTTGAGTTCGACGCGGTTGACGCGGATGCCCCACTTGCCGGTGGCTTCGTCGAGGACACCGCGCAGTGCCGCGTTGATCTCCTCGCGCGAGGTCAGGGTCCGTTCGAGGTCCATGCCGCCGATGATGTTGCGCAGGGTGGTGACGGTGAGCTGCTCGATCGCCTGGATGTAGCTGGCGACTTCGTACGTCGCCGCGCGGGCGTCGGTCACCTGGTAGTAGATGACGGTGTCGATGTTGACGACGAGGTTGTCCTGGGTGATCACCGGCTGCGGCGGGAAGGGGACGACCTGTTCGCGGAGGTCGATCCGGTTGCGGATCGAGTCGATGAACGGGACGACGATGTTCAGCCCGGCGTTGAGGGTGCGCGTGTAGCGGCCGAACCGCTCCACGATGGCGGCACTGGCCTGCGGGATGACCTGGATCGTCTTGATCAGGGCGATGAAGACGAGCACCACCAGAATGATCAGGACGATGATGATCGGTTGCATCGTGTGCTCGTGCCCTTCGGTAGCCGGCGGATCGCGGTGGTCGGGGTCGTTGTCATGGCGGTCGCGGTGACGGCCGCCGGGGGGCCGGTGGTCGCGGTCGCATTGTCATGATGATCGACTTCGAGTCTGGCAGACTGCGGCCTGCCGTGTGACCGGTTCGCTCACATGACGACGGCTGTCGCGCCGTCGATCTCCACGACGTCGACCTGCTGCCCGGGTTCGTAGCTCTGGTCGCCGTCGTAGGAGCGTGCGGACCAGACCTCCCCGGCCAGCTTGATGCGGCCGCCGCTGCCGTCGACCCGTTCCAGGACGACGGCCTGACGGCCTTTCAGTGCGTCGATGCCGCTGGTGTGCACCGGTTGTCCCTTGCGCTGCCTGGCGGCGAGGGGGCGTACGACGGCGATCAGCGCCACCGACACCACGACGAACACCAGGACTTGGGCGACGATGCCTCCGCCGAGTGCGGCGACGACGGCCGCGGCCACCGCTCCGACGGCGAACATTCCGAATTCGGGCATCGCGGTCAGCACGAGGGGGATGCCCAGTCCCACCGCGCCGATCAGCCACCACACCCACGCGTCGATGTCCACCCCGTCATCGTAGGACCGCGGGGCCCTCCCCGACAGGGCGCCGGGGAGCCGGGTGGTGAACTCCTACTTGCCGAGGGGCAGTCCGCGCGCGGTGTAGCGGTCGCCGAGGTGCTCGACGATGAGCGGGAGGCCGAAGCAGAGGGAGAGGTTGCGGGAGGTCAGCTCGGTCTCCATGGGTCCGGCGGCCAGCACCTTGCCCTGGCGGATCATCAGGACGTGGGTGAAGCCGGGCGGGATCTCCTCGACGTGGTGGGTCACCATGATCATGGAGGGGGCGTACGGGTCGCGGGCGAGCCGGCCGAGCCGGCGGACCAGGTCCTCGCGGCCGCCGAGGTCGAGCCCGGCGGCGGGCTCGTCGAGGAGGAGGAGTTCGGGGTCGGTCATCATGGCGCGGGCGATCAGGGTGCGCTTGCGCTCGCCCTCGGAGAGGGTGCCGAACTTGCGGTCGAGGTATTCGGTCATGCCGAGCCGGTCGAGGAAGGCGCGGGCGCGCTCCTCGTCGACGGCCTCGTAGTTCTCGTGCCAGGTGGCGGTCATGCCGTAGGCGGCGGTGAGCACCGTCTGCAGGACGGTCTGGCGCCGGGGGAGCTTCTCGGCCAGCGCGATGCTCGCGATGCCGATGCGGGGGCGGAGCTCGAACACGTCGGTGCCGACGCCGCCGAGCCGCTCGCCGAGGACCTCGGCGGTGCCCTTGCTCGGGAAGAGGTAGCTGGAAGCGATGTTCAGCAGGGTCGTCTTGCCGGCGCCGTTCGGGCCGAGGATGGCCCAGCGCTCCCCCTCCTTGACCGACCAGGAGACGTCGTCCACCAGAGCCCGTCCGTCGCGGACCACGGATACGTCCACCAGCTCCAGTACATCGCTCATGGCGCGTTGTCTCCCCATGCAGTGTCGAGATCGTCGCGTGCCGGCGGGCACGGCTCCCAGGGAAAACCTACGCCACTCGCGGAGTGCTCCGGTGCGGAGGTCCGGCTCGGGGGCCGCCGTCCGGGGTCCGTCCCCTGCGACCGCCGGGGATCGCGGATCAGTCCTTAGGCTGTCCCCATGCTTTCGGAACCACGCTCAGGGCGGCTCGCCGCATGGGGAAACGCGCTTCTCGCCGGACTCGTCCCGCCGGACGACGCGGCGCACGCGATCGTCGGACCGGACGCGGTTCACCGTGTCGGGGGACTGGCCGGCGAGACCGGTCCGGTCGGGCTGACGCTGGCCCTGGGGCGGCTGAGACGGCTCGGCGCGACGGGCTTCCGGGTCGCGCTGCCGGTGTCCGGCCACCCGCTGGGGCTCAGCGGCCCGCCGGATTTCAACGCGCGGGCCCTGGAGGCCGGGGAGGCGGTGGTGGTCTCCGGGGCCGCGTACGGGCTGGTGCCGGAGGTGACTGAGGCGGGCCCGGCCGGGGATGTGCACGTCGAGGTGGTGTGGCACTGCCTGCCGGTGCGGGAGGCGCCGCCCGCGGACGTGCCGTCGCTGGGCGAGGCGGAGCGGGAGCTCGCGGAGGCACTGCGGGACGCGACGGCGGTGCTGTCGCGGCTGGACGTGGCCGGTTCCGGGCCGGTGGCCCAGGCCGCCGTGGAGGCGTACCGGGCTCGGGCGGAGCGGGGGCGCGAGGTGCTGGCGCCGGGTTATCCGCCCCGGGCGGTACGGGTGCTGGAGCTGGCCCAGCGGGTGGGGCTGCTGGTTTCGGTGGCCGAGGGGGCCGGGCACGGGGGCGCGGTGAGCTCGTCGGAGATCGCGGCCCGGAGCGAGGCTCTGCGGCCGGTGGAGCGGGTGGCGCGGCGGGCGCAGGTCGCGGCGTACAACGCGTATGTGGAGGAGCGGAGCCGGTGAGGGCGGCCGGGGTGTGAGAGCGGCGGGGGCGTGAGGGCAGCCCGGTTGCTAGAACTGCGGAGCGCGAGGGCGGCGGGGCGGGAACCGCCGCCCTCGGGGAGGGAGCCGCCGCCCTCGGGGAGGGACGCGGGGCCAGGGCCCTGCGGAGGCCGGACAGGAAGAGGCCGGGCACCACGTGCCCGGACGCCCTGAACCGGGCACCACGGGCCGGACGACACGGGCCCAGGTGCCACGAGCCGGAGGCCCCCTCCGCGGTGCGCTCAGCCCGCCGCCCCGTGGCGTACCGCCCAGAGTGCCGCCTGGGTCCGGTCCGAGAGGTCCAGTTTCATCAGGATGTTCGAGACGTGGGTCTTGACCGTCTTCTCCGACAGGACCAGTGCCCTGGCGATCTCACGGTTGGACCGGCCGTCGGCGATCAGCCCCAGCACCTCCCGTTCCCGCTCGGTCAGGGTGCTTCCGCGTCCGGTCCCGCCGCCGGTGTCCTCCTGGGCCAGGAGCGCCCCGGCGACCTCGGGCTGCAGCAGGACGTGGCCGGCGTGGACGGAGCGGATCGCGCCGGCGAGCGCGTCCGGGTCGATGTCCTTGTACACGTAACCGGACGCGCCCGCGCGGAGGGCGGGGACGACGGTGCGCTGCTCGGTGAAGCTGGTGACGACCAGGACCCGGGCGGGGTGGTCCAGCTCACGCAGCCGCCGCAGGGCCTCGATGCCGTCGGTGCCCGGCATCTTGACGTCCATCAGGATCACGTCGGGCCGCAGCGCCTCCGCCTCGGCGACGCCTCCGGCGCCGTCGGACGCCTCCCCCACCACCTCTATGTCGTCCTGTACCTCCAGGAAGGTACGGAGGCCGCGCCGTACCACCTGGTGGTCGTCGACCAGCAGAACCTTGATGGTCTTGTCAGCCACCGGGGACCTCCATCCGGACCGTGGTGCCCTTGCCGGGCTCCGATACGACGGTGAGTTCGCCGCCGACGCTGTCGGCCCGGTGCCGCATCGAGACGAGGCCCAGGTGACGGCCCTCGCTGCGGACCGCGTCGGTGTCGAAGCCGCTGCCGTCGTCGGTGATCCGCAGCACCGTGGCCGGGCCGTGCCGGCCGAGGCGGACCTGGACGTGTGCGGCTCCCGAGTGGCGCAGGGCGTTGTGCAGGGCTTCCTGGGCGACCCGGAGCAGCGCTTCCTCCTGGGCGGCGGGCAGTGCTCTGACCCCGTGGGTCCCGAAGGTGACCCGGGCGCTGTGGGCCCGGTCCAGGACCTGGACCTGGGTGCGCAGGGTGGCGGTCAGCCCGTCCTCGTCCAGGGCGGTGGGGCGCAGTTCGGTCACCGCGGCGCGCAGTTCGTCCGCTGCCTCGGCCGCCAGTACGGCGACCTGCTGGAGTTCGCCCTTGGCGCGGGCGGGGTCGCGGTCGACGAGGGCGGCGGCGGCCTGCGCGGTGAGCCGGAGGGAGAAGAGTTTCTGGCTGACGGCGTCGTGCAGCTCGTGGGCGAGCCGTGAGCGTTCCTCGGCGATGGTGAGCTCGCGGCTGCGTTCGTACAGCCGGGCGTTGGTGAGGGCGATCGCCGCGTGCTGGGCGAGGATCCCCAGCAGTTCCTCGTCGGCCTGGGTGAAGCCGCAGCCGCCGGCCGGTCTGGGGCAGCGTTTGTTGGCGAGGAAGAGGGCGGCGATGGTCTCGTCGCCGTCCTGGACGGGCAGGCCGAGGAAGTCGGACATGTCGGGGTGGGCGGAGGGCCACCCCTCGAACCGGGGGTCCTCGCGGACGTCGGCCAGCCGCTGCGGCCGGGCCTCGTGGAGCATCGCGGCGAGGATGCCGTGCTGGCGCGGCAGCGGCCCGATGGCCTTCCACTGTTCGTCGCTGACACCGTCCACCACGAACTGGGCGAAGCCCCCGTGGTCGTCCGGGACGCCCAGGGCCGCGTACTCGGCGTCCAGCAGCTCGCGCGCGGAGGCGACGATCGTCTTGAGGACGTCCCTCATCTCCAGCTGCCGGTTCATGGCGAGCAGTGCGGCGCTGACCGCGGCGAGACCCGACGGCGGGCGATGACTCATGCGCTCACCGTACCGGCGCCCCCGGCCCCCGGGATCGGCCCCGGGGCGGGTGCGGCATGGGGCGCGGGCCCTAGGCCCCCGGTCCGGCCGCGCCCGGTCCGCACCGGAGGGCCCGGGGTCTCCGACACGCCGATATCGCTCACCGTGCGCATCGCACAAGCAACTAAAGGTGAGGCCGAGGGGTGCCCCATGTGAGCCCAGGCATAGGATCCACGTCACTTACGAAGTCGGATAGTTGCACCAAAACGGTCAATACGGCAGGAACTAAAACGGACAGAAGGGCCTTAACGGCCAGACCTTCCACTAAGGAGCTTCGTACGTCACACCTTTGCCAGGCAGTTTTGCGCTCGCTAAGAATTGCAAGCGTCCCCGACGGAGATGCGCCTCGGCGCTTCCGTCCGCGTCCTCGCCGAGGACCCCTGCTATTCGAAGAGGTACGACTGTATGTCTGTCTCCCGCATCACCAGCCGTAACCGTCGCCTGAACAAGGCGCAGAAGCTCTCCGTCGCGGGTGTTTCCACCCTGGCCGCCGCCGCTCTCGCTTTCTCCCTGGCCCCCGACGACGCGTCGGCGACCACCGGGTCGCAGGCCGTGTCCGGTACTCCGGTCGCGATCGCCGGCAAGGCGCAGACCGACGCCGTCCAGGCCAGTGTCATCGAGCAGCACTCCACCGCGGAGCAGCTGGTGAAGGCAGCCGACGCCGCCAAGGCGAAGGCCGCCGCCGAGAAGAAGGAAGCGGCCGAGAAGGCCGAGGCGAAGGCCAAGGCCGTCGCCGAGGCCAGGAGCGAGGCCGCCGCGAAGGCCAAGGCCGACACCCAGAAGCGCTCGGCCGAGAAGCCGAGCCGTGCGGCCGACCGCAAGCCGCTCTACGCGAACAACCTGGACGGCTGGATCCGCGAGGCCCTCCACATCATGGACGAGAAGAACATCCCGGGCACCTACGAGGGCCTGCACCGCAACATCATGCGCGAGTCCAGCGGTAACCCGCGCGCCATCAACGACTGGGACATCAACGCCATCAACGGCATCCCGTCCAAGGGCCTGCTGCAGGTCATCAAGCCGACCTTCGACTACTACCACGTCGACGGCACCAAGCACGACCAGTACGACCCGGTCGCCAACATCACCGCCGCCGCCAACTACGCCGCGGACAAGTACGGCTCGATCGACAACGTCGACAGCGCCTACTGAGCCACGCACCGAGCAGGGCCGGGTATGACCGGCGCGCCGGGCGGACCGTCCGGCCGCGCGGACACATGCCGAAGGGCGGCACCCCACGGGGTGCCGCCCTCGGGCGTTTCCGCGGCCGTGTTCCGGCCCGGCCGCACGGGTGCGCTACTTGCGCATCACCTCGGGCTCGTGGCGGCGCAGCAGCCGCGAGACGACGGCGAAGAGGACGACGCCCATAAGGAGGAGCACCCCGATGTCGATGCCCCACTGGGTCGCCGAGTGCTCCCAGAGCGGGTCCAGGTCGGCCGGGTTCTCCGGGTCCCACGGCGGCATCAGGTGGGCCAGGTCCAGGGTGGTGCCGGCCGCGGCCATCGCCCAGCGCGACGGCATCAGCCAGGCGAACTGCTCCAGGCCGGGTGAACCGTAGACCTGGAAGAGCACCCCGGTGAAGACGACCTGGACGATCGCGAACATGACGAGCAGCGGCATGGTCTTCTCGGCGGTCTTCACCAGGGCCGAGATCATCAGGCCGAACATCATCGAGGTGAACCCGAGCACGATGATCGACAGGCAGATCTCCGCGGCCGGGGGCATGAACAGCCCCTCTTCCGGAAGCTGCCGGGTGGAGAAGCCGATGCCGCAGAGGATCACGCCCTGGAAGGCCGTGATGATCCCGAGGACGATCACCTTGGACGTCAGATACGCGGAACGTGACAGGCCGGTGGCCCGTTCCCGCTCGTAGATCACCCGTTCCTTGATCAGTTCTCGTACGGAGTTGGCCGCGGCGGCGAAGCACATACCGACCGCGATGATCAGCATGATCGTCCCGGCCTTGGCGTTGAAGCGCTTGCCGGGCACATCGGGCGCGGCGAGGCCGAACTCGGCGGGGATGACCACGCTGACCACGCCGAGCACCGCGGGCAGGATCACCATCAGGGCGAGGAAGCCCTTGTCGGAGGCGATCACCGAGAGGTAGCGGCGCATCAGCGTGAACAGCTGCGCCGTCCAGCCCTGCGGCTTCGGCGGGCGGATCCGCTGCGGCGGGGGCATGTGCACGGGCTGCGCGGCGACGGCGTCGATGTCCGCCGCGTACATCTGGTAGTGCTGCGAGCCGCGCCAGCGGCCCGCCCAGTCGTAGTCGCGGTAGTTCTCGAAGGCCGAGAAGACGTCGGCCCAGCTGGTGTACCCGAAGAAGTTCAGGGCTTCCTCGGGCGGCCCGAAGTAGGCGACGGACCCGCCGGGCGCCATCACCAGCAGTTTGTCGCAGATGGCCAGCTCGGCCACGGAGTGCGTGACGACCAGGACCGTACGTCCGTCGTCGGCCAGTCCCCGCAGCAGCTGCATGACGTCGCGGTCCATGCCCGGGTCGAGGCCGGAGGTCGGCTCGTCCAGGAAGATCAGCGAGGGCTTGGTGAGCAGCTCCAGCGCCACTGAGACGCGCTTGCGCTGGCCACCGGAGAGCGAGGTGACCTTCTTGTCCTTGTGGATGTCCAGCTTGAGCTCGGCGAGGACCTCGTGGATACGGGCGGTGCGCTCGGTGTCGGTGGTGTCCGCGGGGAAGCGGAGCTTGGCCGCGTAGCGGAGGGCTTTGCTGACCGTGAGTTCCTTGTGCAGGATGTCGTCCTGCGGGACCAGCCCGATGCGCTGCCGCAGCTCGGCGAACTGCTTGTACAGGTTCCGGTTGTCGTAGAGGACGTCGCCCTGGTTGGCGGGCCGGTAACCGGTGAGCGCCTTGAGCAGGGTGGACTTGCCGGATCCCGAGGGACCGATGACCGCGATCAGGGACTTCTCCGGGACACCGAAGGAGACGTCCTTGAGGATGTCCTTGCCGCCGTCGACCGTCACCGTGAGGTGGCGGGCGGAGAAGGAGACCTCACCGGTGTCGACGAACTCTTCCAGCCGGTCCCCGACCAGACGGAAGGTCGAGTGACCGACACCGACGATGTCGTGGGGCCCGATGAGCGCGGAGCCGGACTTGCTGAGCGGCAGGCCGTTGACGTACGTGCCGTTGTGCGATCCCAGGTCGCGGATCTCGAAGCGGCCGTCGGGCGTCGCCCGGAACTCGGCGTGCAGCCGGGAGACCTGGAGATCGGAGACGACCAGCTCGTTCTCCAGGGCGCGGCCGATCCGCATGACCCGGCCGAGATCCAGCTGGTAGAAGGTGGTCGGGCTGCGGTCGCCGTAGACGGGCGCCCCCGCCGCGCCGCCGGGGCCGCCCGCCCCGGGCGGATGCCCGGCGGGACCCTGCTGGTGCGGGATCTGCTGCTGCGGGGGGACGGGGGCGTAGGGGGCCTGCTGCTGGGCGGCGGCCTGCTGGTACTGCTGCGGCTGAGGAGCGGCCTGCTGCGGCTGGTACTGCTGCGGGGCGGCCTGCTGCGGCGGCTGATACTGCTGCGGTTGCTGCGGGGCGGCCTGCGGCTGGTGCTGCGGGGCGGCCTGCTGCGGCGACGGGGCGGACCGGACGGGCGCGCCCTGCTGCGGCTGCGCGGCCGCCGGCTGCCCGCCGTACCCCCCGGCGCCCGCGCCGGCGGTGAAGTCCAGCCGCGGTCCGTCGGTGGCGTTGCCCAGGTTGACCGCGGAGCCGGGGCCGATCTCCGCCTGCTGGACCCGCTGCCCCTGCACATAGGTGCCGTTGGTGCTCCCGTGGTCCTCGACGGACCAGCTCCGCCCGTTCCAGCTGATCGTGGCATGCCGCCACGACACCCGGGCGTCGTCGAGCGTCAGATCGCCCTGCGGATCGCGCCCGAGGGTGTACGACCTGGACGGATCGAGCGTCCAGGTCCTTCCGTTCAATTCCAGTACGAGTTCCGGCACTCCGCGCCCCACTAGTCGTCCCCCGTGTCGCCCCCGTCGCAGGGGGCCTAGGGATGCTTCACATCGGGGCGAACTATTCCAGGGCCGGTGGCCCGACGGGAAGCCGGGCGGTGCGAAGACGGCGGGCGGGCCCGGCACCCCGCCGGCCGACTCGGGAGGAATGGGTCGGCAACGGGCCATCCGCGTCCCCGCCCCGCCACGCCCCCGCCGGAGGGCGGCCACGGCCGGCTCCGGGAGCGGCTCCCGAGGGCTCCCCGGCGGGGCGCCGCCGCTGTCCGCCACTCGGGACGGCTTGAAGGCCGCCGGGGCGGGCCCTATACGGTGGGAGCCACCATGAGCGCATCCCAGCCCCCTCTGTCCCCCCGGTCTCCCCAGCCCCCCGAGTCCGGTGAGGACACGGGTACGCCCACGCTTCTCGTCAAGATCTTCGGGAAGGACCGGCCGGGCATCACCGCCGGTCTCTTCGACACCCTCGCCGCCTACTCGGTCGACGTGGTCGACATCGAGCAGGTCGTCACCCGCGGCCGGATAGTGCTCTGCGCCTTGGTCACCGCCCCGGCGGCCGGGGGCGCCACCGAGGGCGACCTCCGGGCGACCGTCCACAGCTGGGCGGATTCGCTGAAGCTCCAGGCGGAGATCATCTCGGGCACGGGCGACAACCGTCCGCGCGGCGACGGCCGCTCCCATGTGACGGTTCTGGGGAACCCGCTGACCGCCCGGTCCACGGCGGCCATAGCGGCCAGGATCACCGCGACCGGCGGCAACATCGACCGTGTCTTCCGGCTGGCGAAGTACCCGGTGACGGCTGTGGAGTTCGCCGTCTCGGGTACGGGGACCGAGGAGCTGCGGACGGCCCTGGCGACGGAGGCCGCCGGGATCGGCGTCGACATCGCCGTCGTCTCGGCCGGGCTGAGCCGCCGGGCGCAGCGGCTGGTCGTGATGGACGTGGACTCCACGCTCATCCAGGACGAGGTCATCGAGCTGTTCGCGGCCCACGCCGGGTGCGAGGACAAGGTCGCCGAGGTGACCGAGCAGGCGATGCGCGGCGAGCTGGACTTCGAGCAGTCGCTGCACGCGCGGGTGGCGCTGCTGGCGGGTCTCGACGCGTCGGTGGTGGACAAGGTCAGGGCCGAGGTCCGGCTGACCCCGGGCGCGCGCACCCTGATCCGCACCCTCAAGCGCCTGGGTTACCAGGTGGGTGTGGTCTCGGGCGGTTTCACCCAGGTCACCGACGACCTCAAGGAGCGCCTCGGGCTGGACTTCGCCTCCGCCAACACGCTGGAGATCGTCGACGGCAGACTGACCGGCCGGGTCGTGGGGGACGTGGTGGACCGTGCGGGCAAGGCGCGGCTGCTGCGGAGCTTCGCCGAGCAGGCGGGGGTGCCGCTGGCGCAGACGGTGGCGATCGGTGACGGTGCGAACGACCTGGACATGCTGAACACCGCGGGGCTGGGTGTCGCGTTCAACGCCAAGCCGGTCGTCCGCCGGGCCGCGCACACGGCGGTCAACGTCCCCTTCCTGGACACCGTGCTGTATCTGCTGGGCATCACCCGCGAGGAGGTCGAGGCGGCCGACGGCCTCGTCGGCTGACCCCCGCCCGTACCACCCGCGCCGACGGCCAGGCGGTACGGCGGCCAGGCGGTACGGCGAAGGCCCCGGACGTCCTGCGTCGTCCGGGGCCTCCGCCGTGTTCCGCCCGGCCGCTCAGCCGTTCGGCGTCCAGTACTCCGCCAGCTTGCCCACGCCCGGCTCCAGGCTCTTCCAGGTGCCGGGGAACTCGACCACCGCGTAGGCGGCGGTGGAGAAGCCGTCCCTGGTCATCCGGGTCAGCGCGTCGCCCTCGGCACGGCCCGCGAGTGTGTCCGCCACACCGTGCACGCCGGGGTTGTGGCCGATGACGAGCAGGTCGCGGATGTCGTCGGAGACCTCGTTGAACAGGGCGATCAGCTCGCCCACGGAGGCTTCGTACAGCCGCTCCTCGTAGACGGTCCTGGGACGCCGGGGGAATTCGTGGACCGCCAGTTTCCAGGTCTCGCGGGTCCTGGCGGCGGTCGAGCACAGAGCCAGGCCGAAGGCGATTCCGGAGTCGGCGAGCCGGCGGCCTGCGACGGGGGCGTCCTTGCGCCCTCGTTCGGCCAGCGGCCGCTCGTGGTCGGACTGCTGCGACCACTCCGCCTTCGCATGCCTGAGAAGAACGATCCTGCGAGGTGTTTCGGCGCTCATGCACCTCAGCTTCGCATGAAAACCCTGTCCGGGCGCAGGGTGTTGAGGTGCTCGCCCGGTACGGATGACGGCGGTGCGCACCGCACCGGCGCGGCCTCAGGCCCAGAACAGCTCCATGATCATGCCGAGCAGCCGTCCGAGGGCCGGGTCACCGGCCGCGGCGTGGGCCTGGCCGGGCCCCGCGATCAGCATCAGGAGGGCGGCGAAGGCGAGCGCCGGGAGTGCGACGGCCCACCACGGCAGCCGGACCTCGGCAGCGTCCTTTGGGGCGGTGCGGGGCGTCCGGGTGTGCGTAGGGGCCGGCATGTCCGCCTCCAGGTCCTCGGTTCCGATACCGGAGAACCTACGGAACGGCCGGTGGCGGGCCCATCCGGCAGCCCACCCACTCGACCCTGAACCTGGCCCCCTAGGGGATGGTGGGGCTGGCCCCACCATCCCCCGCGGGGCGGGCCCCGGGGGTCAGGGGGAGGCGATCGTGGCGATCACACCGATGACCACCGAGATGAGAAGCATCGTCCCGAGCACGAGGAGGAGCTTCTTCTGGCCGTTCTGGGGATGTGGGTCGAGGACTGGCATGGGCTCAGTCTCGCATCCCGGCCTCGTCCTCGATCGTCCGGTCCCGCCCCGCGAGCACCCCGGCGATCGTCTGCGGCACCAGCAGGGCGGCCATCAGCGCGAGCGGCAGCCCCCAGCCGCCGCTGTACTCGTACAGCGCGCCGACGAGCATCGGGCCGGGGATGGAGATCAGGTAGCCGGTGGACTGGGCGAAGGCCGAGAGCCTGACCACTCCGGCGCCGGTGCGGGAGCGCATCCCGATCATGGTGAGGGCCAGCGGGAAGGCGCAGTTGGAGACCCCGAGCAGCAGCGCCCAGACCCAGGCGCCGCCCACCGGTGCCAGGTAGAGGCCCGCGTAGCCGAGCAGACCGCAGCCGCCGAGGACCAGGACGATCGGGCCCTGGGTGCGCAGCCGGGTGGCGACCCGCGGGATGACGAAGGCCAGGGGCACGCCCATGGCCATGATCACGGCGAGCAGGATGCCGGCGGTGCCGGCGGAGAGGCCGGCGTCCCGGAAGATCTGCGGCATCCAGCCCATGGTGATGTAGGCGGCGGTGGCCTGGAGCCCGAAGAAGCAGGCGAGCGCCCAGGACGTGCGGCTGCGGGCCAGGCGCAGCGGGGGCTCCTGGGCCACGGGCCCGCGCTCCTGCCCGGCGGGCGCGGGCGAGCCGTTCCGGTCCCGTACGAGGACGAGCCAGGGCAGCACGGCCGCGACGGCCGGTACCGCCCAGACGGCCAGGCCGGTCTGCCAGCCGCCGCCCAGTGCCCGGGTCATGGGCACGGTGAGGGCGGCGGCGACGGCAGTGCCCAGGGCCAGCGCCATGGAGTAGAGCCCGGTCATGCTGCCGACCCGGTCGGGGAACCAGCGCTTGACGATGACGGGCATCAGGACGTTGCTGACGGCGATGCCCATCAGGGCGAGCGCGCTGGCGGCCAGGAACCCGGCGGTGCTCCCGGCGTACGGCCTCAGCAGCAGGCCCGCCGCGATGGCGGCCATGCCCGCGCAGACGACGGCGCCGGGGCCGAACCGCCGGGCGAGCCGCGGCGCCATGAAGCCGAAGAGCGCGAAGCAGAGCGGCGGCACGGAGGTGAGGACCCCCGCGATGCTGCCGCTCATGTGCAGTCCGTCCCGCACCTCCTCCAGGAGGGGGCCGAGGCTGGTGATGGCGGGCCGGAGGTTGAGCGCGGCCAGGACGAGACCGACGGTGACCAGCCGCGGGATCCAGGGCGAGGGACCGGCGGGGGTCCCGTCCCGGGCGGGGGCGGCGGGGCTCAGGACCGGGGGTTCGTCAGGGCGCATGGGCCCATCATAGAATCATGGGATGATTGGGTGTCCACTCCGCTTCTCCTCCTGCGAGAATCGGGGCACGGATCCGACGGGCCCGCACCTCCCGGACCGGTCCTTTCCGAAGCCCTTCCGGACCACCGACTCCGGACCGCTCTCCCCGGAGCACGAGCAAGGAGCACCATGGCGCTGACGTCTCCACGGCGTTCGGCTCTCGCCGACCAGGTGATTGCCCAGCTGAGGAACCAGATCACCGCGGGCGAGTGGCCCGTGGGCTCGCGGATCCCGACCGAACCCGAGCTGGTCGAGCAGCTGGGGGTCGCCCGGAACACGGTGCGCGAGGCCGTGCGCGCCCTGGCGCACAACGGACTGCTGGACATCCGCCAGGGCTCCGGCACCTATGTCGTCGCCACCAGCGAGCTGGCCGGGGTGATGCACCGCAGGTTCGCGGACGCCGATCCGCGGCACATCGCCGAACTGCGCTCCACCCTGGAGTCCTCCGCGGCCCGGCTGGCGGCCCTGCGCCGCACCGACCGGGACATGCGGCAGCTGGACACGCTGATGGCCCGGCGCGAGGAGACCTGGAGCGCCGGGGACGCCGAGGCCTTCGTCGCCGCCGACGCGACCCTGCACCTGGCCGTGGTCGCCGCCGCCCACAACGACGTGCTGACCGAGCTGTACGCCGACCTGAACGACCTGCTCCGCGACTACCTGCGCGGTGACGTGGGCACGGACCTGCGCCCCGAGGTGTACATGGACCACGGCCGGCTCGTGGAGGCGATCCGGGCGGGCGACGCGGAGACGGCGGCCGCGGAGGCGGCGAGCCACGCGATGAACTGCCTGCGCGAACGCGCCTGAGCCGCTCGCCGGACGCGGCGGGAAGGACCTCAGGACACCCGGTGGCTCACCCAGGCCGCGCCGACCTCCTTCCAGCACCGGCCCTCCAGCCGCACGGTCCGGCCCGGCTGCACGACGGCCGCCTCGCCGTCGGCGTCGACGTCCCACCAGCGGACGCACTCGGTGTGGAGCTGGACCAGGTCCGTCGTGGGGTAGGGGTTGTGGCAGTAGGCGACGACCTCGGACCCTTCGACGGCCGTACGGCACTCGGCGCCCGCGGGTTCGGGGGACGGGGCCGCGGGAGCCGCGGCGCCCTCCCCCGCCCGGTTCGCCGCGCTGACGGCCACCGGGGCGAGCAGGGCGGCGACGACGGCCGCGGTGGCCGTCAGGGCCCGGGTTCGGCGACGTGTGGAGCGCACGGCGTCCTCCTCCCCACAGCCTGACCGGAAGTCCGGTTCCTCCACATTCTGCGGGGGCGGGGCCATCTTTTCGACCCGGGACACGGCGGGGCCCCGTACACCGGACACGGCCGGGGCGCCGTACACCGGACACGGCCGGCGCCCCGCCCGGGACGCGCGACGGCCGCGTACCGCCCGGTGGGGAGCGGTACGCGGCCGTCGTGGGGTCCGGGCGGGGGTCAGGCGCCCATCATGTGCACGCCGCCGTCGACGTGGATGATCTCGCCCGTCGTCTTCGGGAAGAAGTCCGAGAGCAGCGCGACGATGCCGCGGCCGGCCGGCTCGGGGTCGCCCATGTCCCACTCCAGCGGCGAGCGGTGGTTCCACACGTCCGCGAGGTCGGTGAAGCCGGGGATGGACTTGGCGGCCATGGAACCGAGGGGGCCCGCCGAGATCAGGTTGCAGCGGATGTCGTCCCCGCCCAGGTCGCGGGCGAGGTAGCGGGAGGTGGCCTCCAGCGCGGCCTTGGCCGGGCCCATCCAGTCGTACTGCGGCCAGGCGAACTGCGCGTCGAAGGTGAGTCCGACGATCGAGCCGCCGTTGGTCATCAGCGGCTTGCAGGCCATGGCGAGGGACTTCAGCGAGAACGCCGAGACGTGCATCGCCGTGGCGACCGACTCGAACGGCGCGTTCAGGAAGTTGCCGCCCAGCGCGTCCTGCGGAGCGAAGCCGATGGAGTGCACGACGCCGTCCAGCGAACCGAGTTCGTCCTTGACGAGACCGGCCAGCCGGTCCAGGTGCCCGGTGTCGGTGACGTCCAGCTCGATGACCTTGGCCGGCTTGGGCAGCTTCTTGGCGATGCGCTCGGTGAGCGTCGGCCGGGGGAAGGCGGTGAGGATGACCTCGGCGCCCTGTTCCTGGGCCACCTTCGCGGTGTGGAAGGCGATGGACGCCTCCGTCAGCACCCCCGTGACGAGGATGCGCTTGCCGTCGAGAATTCCGCTCATGGTGATCAGTGACCCATGCCCAATCCGCCGTCAACGGGAATGACGGCTCCAGTGATGTACGACGCGTCGTCGGACGCCAGGAAGCGCACCGCGGCGGCGATCTCGGCGGGCTGCGCGTAGCGGCCGAGCGGCACCTGCGCCACGATGCCCTTGCGCTGCTCGTCGGTGAGCACCTGGGTCATGTCGGTGTCGACGAACCCGGGCGCGACGACGTTGAACGTGATGTTCCGCGAGCCCAGCTCACGGGCCAGCGACCGGGCGAAGCCGACCAGACCCGCCTTGGAGGCCGCGTAGTTGGCCTGTCCGGCCGACCCCAGCAGGCCGACGACGGAGGAGATCAGGACGACCCGGCCCTTCTTCGCGCGCAGCATCGCGCGGTTGGCGCGCTTGACGACGCGGAAGGTGCCGGTGAGGTTGGTCTCGACGACGGACGTGAAGTCGTCCTCGGACATCCGCATCAGCAACTGGTCCTTGGTGATACCGGCGTTGGCCACCAGCACCTCGACGGGACCGTGCTTCTCCTCGATCTCCTTGTAGGCCTGCTCCACCTGCTCGGTGTCGGTGATGTCGCACCGGACCGCCAGGCAGCCCGCCTCGGTGAGCTCCCGCGGAGGCTCGCCGGAGCGGTAGGTGATCGCGACCTTGTCGCCGTTGTCGGCGAAGGCGCGGGCGATGGCGAGGCCGATGCCCCGGTTTCCTCCGGTGACGAGAACCGAGCGGCTCATCGGATCACCCTTTCCTTGGCGGTCTGGTACGTCGAAAACCTATCGGTACCGCGCCGTGGAAAGAGAATCGCCCCCTGACAGCGCCTTCGGCACGGCACTGTCGGGTTCCTACAGTACGAGGCGTCCGGGACCGCCCTCCGGCACGCCGCTTCGGCATGTGCGCCGGCGGGGGAACCGCCCGCAAACCGGTAGCCGCCCGGCCGCCGCCCCCTCCATGATTCACTGCCAGGACCATCTGAGAAGGGGAGGCCCGCGTGGCCCACGAGGTAGATCAGTCCTTTCTGGCCCTGCCCTTGCGCGCCCTCGCCGACGCGGCGCTCGCCCGGGCCCGCGCGCTCGGCGCCGCGCACGCCGACTTCCGGTTCGAGCGGGTGCGCAGCGCCTCCTGGCGGCTGCGGGACGCCCGGCTCTCCGGGTCCTCGGACAGCACCGACCTCGGGTACGCGGTCCGGGTGGTGCACGGTGGCGCCTGGGGGTTCGCCTCCGGGGTGGACCTGACGATGGACGCGGCGGCGAAGGTGGCCTCGCAGGCCGTCGCCATGGCCAGGCTGTCGGCGAAGGTGATCGCGGCGGCGGGCTCCGACGAGGCGGTGGAGCTGGCGGACGAGCCGGTGCACGGCGAGCGGACCTGGGTCTCGGCGTACGACGTGGACCCCTTCTCCGTACCGGACGGGGAGAAGGCGGAGCGGCTCGCCGAGTGGAGTTCGCGGCTGCTGGCGGCCGACGGGGTGGCCCATGTGGACGCCTCGCTGACGGCCGTCCACGAGAACAAGTTCTACGCGGACACGGCCGGCACCGTCACCACGCAGCAGCGGGTGCGGGTGCACCCGCAGCTGACCGCGGTGGCCGTGGACTCCTCGACCGGTGAGTTCGACTCGATGCGCACCATCGCGCCGCCGGCCGGCCGGGGCTGGGAGTACCTCACCGGCACCGGCTGGGACTGGGACGCCGAGCTGGAGCGGATCCCCGGGCTGCTGGCCGAGAAGATGCGCGCGCCGAGCGTCGAAGCGGGCACGTACGACCTGGTCGTGGACCCGTCCAACCTGTGGCTGACCATCCACGAGTCGATCGGCCACGCCACCGAGCTGGACCGGGCCCTGGGGTACGAGGCGGCGTACGCGGGCACGTCGTTCGCCACGTTCGACCAGCTGGGCAAGCTGGCGTACGGCTCCTCCGTGATGAACGTGACGGGCGACCGCACCGCCGAGCACGGGCTCGCGACGGTCGGTTACGACGACGAGGGCGTCGAGGCCCAGTCCTGGGACCTGGTCAGGAACGGCACGCTGGTGGGCTACCAGACGGACCGGCGGATCGCGAAGCTGACGGGCCTGGGCCGGTCCAACGGGTGCGCGTACGCGGACTCCCCCGGCCATGTGCCCGTCCAGCGCATGGCGAACGTGTCCCTGCGGCCCGACCCGGGCGGGCTGTCCACGGAGGACCTGATCGGCGGGGTGGAGCGCGGGATCTACGTGGTGGGGGACCGCTCGTGGTCCATCGACATGCAGAGGTACAACTTCCAGTTCACCGGGCAGCGGTTCTTCCGCATCGAGAACGGCCGGCTGGCGGGCCAGCTGCGGGACGTGGCGTACCAGGCCACGACCACGGACTTCTGGGGTTCGATGGAGAAGGTCGGCGGTCCGCAGACCTATGTGCTCGGCGGGGCGTTCAACTGCGGCAAGGCCCAGCCGGGCCAGGTCGCGGCCGTCTCCCACGGCTGCCCGTCCGCCCTCTTCCGGGACGTCAACATCCTCAACACGTCGCAGGAGGGCGGGCGATGAGCCGCGTCAGCAAGCCGCACGAGATCGTCGAGCGGGCGCTCGGACTGTCCACCGCAGACGGCTGTGTGGTCATCGCCGAGGAGAACTCCTCCGCCAATCTGCGCTGGGCCGGCAACGCGCTCACCACCAACGGGGTGACCCGGGGCCGCACCCTGACCGTCATCGCCACCGTGGACGGCGCCCGGGGCACCGCCTCCGGTGTGGTCTCCCGCTCGGCGGTCACGTCCGAGGACCTGGAGGACCTCGTCCGGGCCGCGGAGGCGGCGGCCCGCGCCGCCGGGCCGGCCGAGGACGCCCGGCCGCTGGTCACCGGCGTCCCGGTGTCCGCCGGTTTCACCGACGCCCCGGCCGAGACCGGATCCGACGTCTTCGCCGCCTTCGCCCTGGCCCTGGGCGACTCCTTCGCCCGTGCCCGGTCCGGCGGCCGCGAGCTGTACGGCTTCGCCAGCCACGAGCTGACCTCGACCTACCTGGGTACCTCGACGGGCCTGCGGCTCCGCCACGACCAGCCCGACGGCACGCTGGAGATGAACGCCAAGTCCCCCGACCGCACCAGGTCCGCATGGGCCGGGCGCGCCACCCGGGACTTCACCGATGTGGACCCGGCGGCCCTGGACGCGGAGCTGGCCGTGCGCCTGGGCTGGGCCGAGCGCCGCACGGAGCTGCCCGCCGGCCGGTACGAAACGCTGCTGCCGCCGACCGCGGTGGCGGACCTGCTGATCTACCAGTACTGGTCGGCCTCGGCCCGGGACGCCGCCGAGGGCCGTACGGTCTTCTCCCGGCCCGGCGGGGGGACGCGGCTCGGCGAGAACCTCTCGCGGCTGCCGCTGACCCTGCGCAGCGACCCGTACGAGCCGGGGCTGGAGGCGGCCCCGTTCGTGATCGCCCACGCCTCCGGCGACGACGCCTCCGTCTTCGACAACGGGCTGCCCCTGGAGCCGACCCGGTGGATCGGCGACGGCAGGCTGGAGCGGCTGACCACGACCCGGCACTCCGCCGGGCTGACGGGCCTGCCGGTCTCCCCCGCCCTGGACAACCTGGTCCTGGAGGGCGGCGGGGAGCGGTCGCTGGAGGAGATGGTCGCGGCGACGACCGGCCGCGCGCTGCTGCTGACCTGCCTCTGGTACATCCGGGAGGTCGATCCGGCGACGCTGCTGCTGACCGGGCTGACCCGGGACGGCGTCTATCTGGTGGAGGACGGCGAGGTCGTCGGCGAGGTGAACAACTTCCGGTTCAACGAGTCCCCCGTCGGACTGCTGTCGCGCGCCACGGAGGCGGGCCGCACCGAACGGACCCTGCCGCGTGAGTGGGGCGACTACTTCACCCGGGCCGCGATGCCCGCGCTGCGGGTCCCCGATTTCCACATGAGCTCGGTCAGCCGGGGTGTGTGACCCCCATAGACTGGCCGGACCACCCGACGAACGCTTCGAGGAGAGAAACGACCGTGACGGACATCGTCGACGAGCTGAAGTGGCGTGGGCTGTTCGCCCAGTCCACCGACGAGGACGCACTGCGCAAGGCTCTCGCGGACGGCCCGGTCACCTTCTATTGCGGTTTCGACCCGACGGCGGCGAGCCTGCACGTCGGCCACCTGGTGCAGGTGCTCACGATGCGCCGGCTCCAGCTGGCCGGTCTGAAGCCGCTCGCCCTGGTCGGCGGGGCCACCGGCCAGATCGGTGATCCGCGTCCGACGGCGGAGCGCACGCTGAACGACCCGGAGACCATCGCGGCCTGGGTGGAGCGGCTGCGCGGGCAGATCGAGCCCTTCCTCACCTTCGAGGGCCCGAACGCCGCGACCATGGTGAACAACCTGGACTGGACGGCGGGCCTGTCCGCGATCGAGTTCCTCCGGGACATCGGCAAGCACTTCCGGGTCAACAAGATGCTCACCAAGGACTCGGTCGCCCGCCGGCTGGAGTCCCAGGAGGGCATCAGCTACACGGAGTTCAGCTACCAGCTGCTCCAGGGCATGGACTTCCTGGAGCTGTACCGCCGCCACGGCTGCACCCTCCAGCAGGGCGGCAGCGACCAGTGGGGCAACCTCACGGCGGGTATCGACCTGATCCACCGCCTGGAGCCGGGCGCCGAGGTGCACGCGCTGGCGACGCCGCTGATGGTGAAGGCGGACGGCACCAAGTTCGGCAAGTCCGAGAGCGGTGCCGTCTGGCTGGACCCGGAGATGACCACGCCGTACGCGTTCTACCAGTTCTGGCTGAACGTGGACGACCGGGACATCTCGACCTACATGCGGATCCTCAGTTTCCGGAGCCGCGAGGAGCTCCAGGAGCTGGAGCAGCTCACCCTGGAGCGCCCGCAGGCCCGGTCGGCCCAGCGTGCGCTGGCCGAGGAGCTGACGACGCTGGTGCACGGCGGCGCGCAGTGCGCGGCGGTCATCGCGGCCTCCAAGGCGCTCTTCGGCCAGGGCGACCTGGGCGAACTGGACGAGGCGACGCTCGGCGCGGCGCTGTCCGAGGTGCCGCACGCGCGGGTCACCGAGCTGGGCCCGGTGGTGGACCTCCTGGTGGAGGTCGGCCTGTCGGCCAGCAAGTCGGCGGCCCGCCGCACGGTCAAGGAGGGCGGTGCCTACGTGAACAACGCGAAGGTCGCCGACGGTGAGGCGGCGCCTGCCCGCGAGGAGCTGCTGCACGGCCGCTGGCTGGTGCTGCGCCGGGGCAAGAAGAACCTGGCGGCCGTGGAGGTCGCGGCCGGCTGACCGCCGTTCCGCCCGGTACACGGCACCGCGGCCGCCACACGGGTGTGTGGCGGCCGCGGTGCCGTGTACCGGCGGCTCAGGTCCGCTGTCTGTTGCCCCGGATGGACTGCCAGACCATGTCGCCGACCCCGACGACGGCGATCGCGCCGAGCAGCTGGAGCACATGGCGTATCCAGTCGATGCCGTTGGTGTGGCGGACGCCGATCCAGCCGGCGACGGCGTTGCCGAGGATGCCGCCCAGGATGCCGAACACCACCGTCAGCCAGAGAGGGATGCTCTGCTTGCCCGGCAGGATGGCCCGGGCGATCACACCCAGCACCAGACCCACGATGATTGCCCACAACCAGCCCATGATCGCCTCCTCGTGCGGCGCGGTGTGCGCACGTGTGCCCCAGTCTCGGCCCGCCCGGTGTACGGCGCACCCGGGGGGCGGCCGTACGTGGGGAGCGGCTGCACGGGGGACGGGTCCGCGCCCCGCCCGCGCCGGCGGCCCCGGTACCGGCGCGGGCGGGTCCCGGGCGTACGGTAGGAACCGGTCCGGCCCGGGGTAGGCCGGCACGGCGATCTGGTGGTGGGACATGGTGGGGAAGCGAAAAGGCGCGGAGGTGTTCCGGATCACGGGCGCCCGGCAGGGCCTCGCCGAGGACGTGCGCGGCAGACAGCGGCGCTACATCATCTCGATGTCCGTGCGGACCCTCTCGGTGGTGCTGGCCGCGGCGCTGTGGAACGTGGAGCGGCATGTGGCGGTGGTGGGGCTCGCCCTGGGTGTCCTGCTCCCCTATGTGGCGGTCGTCATCGCCAACGCGGGCCGTGAGAACGCCGCTTCGCTCCCTTCGACATTCGTGCCCGCGTCCGTGCGGCCCGCTCTCGGTACGGCCGACCCGGTGGGCGGGGCGGCTCCCGTCCCGCATTCCGGGACACCGGGTACCGCCGGTGGTGCGTCCGCGGCGGAGTGAGCCCGTCCGCCCCCGGAAAGCTCAGGAAAAGCTCAGATCAATCATCGGTTTCCCGTGCCCCGCACCCCTGTGTGCGTGACATACTTCGTACGCGCTCCGCATCCCCCGTCGGAGCGACGGACCGACGCCGGGCAGCTCCCCCCGTGGCTGCCCGGCGTCGCCATTTCTCCGGCGGGGCCGGCGGTGCGCGGGCGGGCGGATGCCCGCCGTACGCGCCACGGGACGCCCCGTAGGGTGGGCGCCGTGAACTTCCCTGACACTTCCGCCGAAAGCGCCACCGGCGCGCCCGTCTGCTCGGCCAAGGGCTGCCGCGCCGACGCGTTGTGGGTACTCGCCTGGAACAACCCGAAGCTGCACACCCCGGAGCGCCGCAAGACCTGGCTGGCCTGCGGGGAGCACCGCGAGCACCTGGCGGCGTTCCTCGGGGTGCGCGGTTTCCTCAAGGACGTCGTGCCGTTGGCCGAGTGGGAGTCCTCCGCCTCGGGCGGCTGACGTCAGCCGCCGATCGCGGACATCGGGCGGTCGGGCTGGAGGAAGGACGGGTCGTCCAGTCCGGAGCCCGCCTTCTTGCCCCACATCGCGCGCTTCCAGACCGCGGCGATCTCCTCGTCGGGGGCGCCCGCCCGCAGGGCTCCGCGCAGGTCGGTCTCCTCGCGGGCGAACAGGCAGGTGCGGACCTGGCCGTCGGCGGTGAGCCGGGTGCGGTCGCAGGCGCGGCAGAAGGGGCGGGTCACCGAGGCGATGACGCCGACGCGGTGCGGCCCGCCGTCCACCCTCCAGCGCTCGGCGGGCGCGGATCCGCGCTCGCCGTCGTCTTCCCCGGTGAGGGTGAAGCGGGTGCGCAGCGAGGTGAGGATGTCTCCCGCGGTGATCATTCCGTCGCGTTTCCAGCCGTGCTGGGCGTCGAGCGGCATCTGCTCGATGAAGCGGAGTTCGTAGTCGTTCTCGACGGCCCAGGCGAGGAGGTCGGGGGCCTCGTCGTCGTTGAGGCCGGGCATCAGGACGGAGTTGACCTTGACCGGGGTGAGTCCGGCTTCCCGGGCGGCGCGCAGGCCGTTCAGGACGTCCTTGTGGCGGTCGCGGCGGGTGAGGGTCTTGAAGACGTCCGGGCGCAGGGTGTCCAGGGAGACGTTGACCCGGTCGAGACCCGCCGCCTTCAGCGCGGCGGCGGTGCGTTCGAGGCCGATGCCGTTGGTGGTGAGGGACATCCTCGGACGGGGTTCGAGAGCGGCGCACCGCTCCACGAGGGAGACGAGCCCGGGGCGCAGCAGCGGTTCCCCGCCGGTGAAGCGGACCTCGGTGACGCCGAGCACGGTGACGGCGATGCGGATGAGCCGGACGATCTCGTCGTCGCTGAGCAGGTCCGGTTTGGCCAGCCACTGCAGGCCTTCTTCGGGCATGCAGTAGGTGCAGCGCAGATTGCACCTGTCGGTCAGCGAGACACGCAGGTCGGTGGCGACCCGGCCGTAGGTGTCGATGAGCAACGTGGCCCCTCCCCGGTGGTGTCCGCGATCGCGGTCTGAGGTCTTCGAGAGTACGCGAGAGGTGCGGTGGCGGGGGTAACCGTTTCGGTACGAGGCGGGGCGGGGCCCCTCGTAGGGAGCTACGAGGGGCCCCGCCGGGGCGGCGGTGGGCGTCAGTGGGCGCCGGTGCCGGTGAGGGACTTGACCTCGAGTTCGGCGTACTTGGCGGCGTCGGGCTCCTCCTTGGAGAGCACCGAGCCGAGCCAGCCGAGCAGGAAGCCCAGCGGGATGGAGATCAGGCCGGGGTTCTCCAGGGGGAACCAGGCGAAGTCGACGTCCGGGAACATCGAGCTGGCCTTGCCGGAGACGACCGGCGAGAACAGCACGAGGAGGACGGACGAGGCGAGACCGCCGTAGATGGACCAGAGGGCGCCCTGGGTGGTGAAGCGCTTCCAGAAGAGGCTGTAGAGGATGGTGGGGAGGTTGGCCGACGCGGCGACGGCGAAGGCCAGGGCGACGAGTCCGGCGACGTTGAGGTCGCGGGCCATGGCGCCCAGCGCGATGGAGACGACGCCGATCGCGACGGTGGCCCAGCGGGCCGCGCGCATCTCCTCCTTCTCGGTGGCCTTCCCCTTGCGGATGACGTTGGCGTAGATGTCGTGGGCGAAGGAGGACGAGGAGGCGAGGGTGAGGCCCGCGACGACGGCGAGGATGGTCGCGAAGGCGACCGCGGAGATGACGGCGAGCAGGACGGCGCCGCCGGTGGTGCCGACACCGCCGAGGTATTCGGCGAGCTGCGGCGCGGCGGCGTTGCCCGCCGGGTTCTTCGCCTTGATCTCGTCCGGGCCGATCAGGGCCGCGGCGCCGAAGCCGAGGGCGATCGTCATGAGGTAGAAGGCGCCGATGATGCCGATGGCCCAGTTCACGGACTTCCGGGCGGCCTTGGCGGTCGGCACGGTGTAGAAGCGGATCAGGATGTGCGGCAGGCCCGCGGTGCCGAGGACCAGGGCGATGCCCAGGGAGATGAAGTCCAGTTTGGAGACGTCGGTGACGCCGTACTTGAGGCCCGGCTCCAGGAACGAGGCGCCGTGTCCGCTCTTCTCGGCGGCGGTGCCCAGCAGGTCCGAGACGTTGAAGTCGAACTTCCACAGCACCATGAAGGTCATCAGCAGGGCGCCCGCGATGAGCAGGACGGCCTTGACCATCTGCACCCAGGTGGTGCCCTTCATCCCGCCGATGGTGACGTAGACGATCATGAGTACGCCGACCAGCGCCACGATGAGGACCTTGCCGGCGTCACTGGTGATACCGAGCAGCAGCGCGACGAGGACGCCGGCGCCGGCCATCTGGGCCAGCAGGTAGAAGATCGAGACGACGATGGTGGAGACACCGGCGGCGGTGCGGACGGGCCGCTGGCGCATGCGGTAGGCGAGGACGTCGCCCATGGTGTAGCGGCCGGAGTTGCGCAGCGGCTCGGCGACGAGCAGCAGGGCGACCAGCCAGGCGACGAGGAAGCCGATGGAGTAGAGGAAGCCGTCGTATCCGAAGAGCGCGATGGCGCCGGCGATGCCGAGGAAGGACGCCGCCGACATGTAGTCGCCGGAGACGGCGAGGCCGTTCTGGAAGGCGGTGAACTGGCGCCCGCCCGCGTAGAAGTCGGAGGCGCTCTTGGTCTGGCGTCCGGCCCAGACGGTGATGGCCAGGGTCGCGGCGACGAACACGGCGAAAAGGCTGATGATCAGCGGCCGGTGCTCGGTCGTGGACGAGGCGGCGAGCTGGACGACGGAGTGGGAATGGTGTACGGCGCTCATGCGTCGGCCTCCAGACGGGACTTGATGGCCTCCGCCTTGGGGTCGAGCTGCTTCGCGGCGTGGCGCGAGTAGAACCAGGCGATGAGGAACGTGGTGGCGAACTGGGCCAGGCCGAAGACGAAGGCCACGTTGAAGTTGGCGACGACCTTGGTGCCCATGAAGTCGCCGGCATAGCTCGACAGCAGCACGTAGAGCAGGTACCAGACGACGAAGCCGATGGTCAGCGGGAAGGCGAACGACCGGTGGGACCGGCGCAGTTCGGCGAACTCCGGGCTCCGCTGCGCCTGGACGAACGCCTCGGTGGTCGGTTGTACCGGACTGTTGTCCGCGCTGCCCTGGGGCGGTGGTGCTTCGGTGGCCACGGATTCTCCTCGCGACGCGGGTGCGGTGGTCTCGGGGGTGGTGTGCATGGGGAGTCCTCTGCGTGGGGGCGTCGACTCCCTGACAACGGCACGGAGGGCGCGGCGAAGCGGTTCACGCCGGTTTCGCTCTTCTCGAACCCCCGTCCGGCGTATCCGCCGCGCGAAGATCACACCTCGAACTCACTTGCCCACATTCATTGCTGTCTGGGCATGATCAGCGATAGCTTCACTGGTCATGTACAGGCCCGGCACATTCCGTGCCGGGCCGCAGGCGGATGATGTGGAGAACCCATGGCTCATCTGGCATCCCGGCGGACGCGCGCACTCACGCTCCCCGTCGGACTGGCGCTCACGGCTTCGCTCGGCTTCCTCCCGGGGACAGCGGCGGCCGCTCCCGCGGACGGGCCGGCGACGGTGGTCCGGACGGACGGCCCGAAGCTGTCGTACGTCGTGAACACCCGTGGCGGCCACGGCACGGTCAAGCAGGTGAAGAAGGCGATAGCCAAGGCGGGCGGCACCGTCGTCACCTCGTACGACCGGATCGGCGTGATCGTCGTCCACTCGCAGAACCCGGACTTCGGCCCGGCGATCCGCAAGGTCAAGGGCGTGCAGTCGGCCGGTGCCACCCGTACCAACCCGATCGTGCCGCAGGCCACCAAGGACATCGGGGTGGAGCAGCCGCTCACGGCCGCGCAGGCCGGTGCCGCGGCGGCGAAGGCGGCGGCGGGCCAGGACGAGCTGGAGCCGTTGCAGTGGGACCTGCCCGCCATCAAGGCGGACAAGGCCCACCAGAAGTCGCTCGGCAGCGAGCGGGTGACGGTCGCCGTCATCGACACGGGTGTGGACGACAGGCACCCGGACCTGGCGCCGAACTTCGACCGGAACGCGTCGGTGAACTGCGTGTCCGGCGCCCCGGACACCACCGACGGCGCCTGGCGGCCGGCCGCCGGTGAGAGCCCGCACGGCACGCACGTGGCCGGCACCGTGGCCGCGGCGAAGAACGGCACCGGTGTCACCGGTGTCGCGCCCGGGGTGAAGGTCTCCGGCATCAAGGTGTCCAACCCGGACGGCTTCTTCTACACCGAGGCGGTCGTCTGCGGTTTCGTCTGGGCGGCCGAACACGGCGTGGACGTGACCAACAACAGCTATTACACCGACCCGTGGATGTTCAACTGCAAGAACGACCCCGACCAGGGCGCCCTGGTCGAGGCGGTCACCCGCGCCTCGCGGTACGCGGAGAACAAGGGTGTCGTCAACGTCGCGGCGGCCGGCAACTCCGACTACGACCTCGCGCTCGACGCGATCGAGGACGCGTCGAGCCCCAACGACACCACGACGGTCACGCGCACGGTCGACCCGAGCGCCTGCCCCGACATCCCGACGATGCTGCCGGGTGTGGTGACGGTCTCCGCGACCGGTGCGAAGGGCCTCAAGTCCTCGTACTCGAACTACGGTCTGGGCGTCGTCGACGTGGCGGCCCCGGGCGGCGACTCGACGGTCTACCAGAAGCCCGAGGCCCCGGCCACCAGCGGTCTGATCCTCTCCACGCTGCCCGACGGCAAGTTCGGCTACATGGCCGGTACGTCCATGGCGTCCCCGCACGTGGCGGGCGTCGCGGCCCTGATCAAGTCGACGCACCCGCACGCCTCGCCGCGCGTGGTGAAGGCGCTGCTGACGCAGCAGGCGGACGCCACCGCGTGCGGTGCCCCGTACGACATCGACGGTGACGGCACCGTCGACGCGGTCTGCGAGGGCGGCAAGAACTACAACGGCTTCTACGGAGCCGGTGTCGTGGACGCGCTGGACGCGGTCCGCAAGTAGGACGGGCGGGAGGGCCGGGGCACCCGCCCCGGCCCTCCCGCGGCGGTCCCGGCCGTCGTCCGCCGGACACCGCCTACGGCTTGACCAGTACCTTCAGCGCCGTACGCTCGTCCATCGCCTTGTAGCCGCCGGGCACCCCGTCCAGGCCGACGGTCAGGTCGAAGACCGGCGACGGGTCGATGGTGCCGTCCAGTACGTCGGGGAGCAGTTCCGGGATGTACGTGCGCACGGGGGCGACACCGCCGCGCAGGGCGATGTTCCGGTCGAACATGGCACCGAGGTCGACACCGGTGCCGCTGCCGTGGGGGACGCCCACGTAGCCGATGGAGCCGCCGTCGCGGACGATCCCGAAGGCCGTCCGCATCGACTGCTCGGTGCCGACCGCCTCGATCACCCCGTGGGCGCCCTCGCCCCGCGTCAGTTCGCGTACGGCGGCGACGGCGGCCTCCCCGCGCTCGGCGACCACGTCCGTGGCGCCGAAGCCGCGGGCGATGTCCGTACGGGTGCGGTGGCGCCCGAGCGCGATGATCCGCCCGGCGCCGAGCCGCTTGGCCGCCATGACCCCGCACAGGCCCACCGCGCCGTCACCGACGACGGCGACGGTGCTGCCGGGCGTGACACCCGCGCCGAGCGCCGCGTGGTGCCCGGTGCCCAGCACGTCGGAGAGCGACAGGAGCGCGGTGAGCAGCCGGTCGTCGGAGGCCGCCGCCGCCGGGAGGCCCACGAGGGTCCCGTCGGCGTAGGGGACCCGTACGGCCTCTCCCTGGCCTCCGTCGGAGCCCGCCGAGCCCCAGAAACCGCCCCGGTCGCAGGAGGTGGTCAGCCCGTCCGCGCAGTAGGCGCAGGTGCCGTCGGACCAGACGAACGGGGCGACGACCAGGTCCCCCGGGACGAAGCCCTGCACCCCGGCCCCCGCCTCCTCCACGACGCCGAGGAACTCGTGGCCGATCCTCTGGCCGGGCTCCCGGGCGGACTCCCCGCGGTAGGCCCACAGGTCGCTGCCGCAGACACAGGCCCGCAGGACCCGTACGACCACGTCGGTGGGTTCCTGGATCCGGGGGTCGGCCACCTCCTCGACGCGGATGTCGCGGGGAGCGTGGATGACGGTGGCGCGCATGCGTGAAGATCCTCATCGAGGTCGGGTACGGGTGCTCCCTTCACCGTACGCCCGGGAAACACCCCTGGTGGAATCGTTTCTGCACGCGAGGATCCCGGTGGTGAGCAGGTACTGCGCGGCCAGGTAGGTCAGCATGATCCAGAAGTCGTGGGCGGGCGGCCCGGGCAGACCGGCGACACCGGCCGCGATGAGCGCGTCGGAGAGCAGGAAGAGCGCCCCGCCCGCCGCCGTCCGCCGGCCGGGGGTCCCGGCCCGCCAGGCCATGGTGGCCAGCAGCAGGCCGTAGCAGGTCATCGGGATCCTCATGCCGGCCGGCAGGCCGGACCACAGGGCGGCGACGAAGACCGTGAGGACGACCGCGTATCCGGCCCCGGCCCGCAGCGAGGTCCTGTCCCACAGCGGGACCCCGGTCCGCCCGAAGAGCCGCAGGTAGCAGAGGTGCCCCGCCGCGAAGCAGCCCATGCCGGCCAGGAAGGCGGTGTCGGAGTCCGGCATCAGCAGCACGTCGCCGCCCCAGCCGCACAGCAGTGCGGCGATCAGCGTCCGGGGCCCGCCGCGGGCCGCGGCGAGGGCGGCGAGCAGCGGCATCAGCAGCGGCTTGGCGATCAGGTGGGCCGTGTCCCACCCGGCGAGGAGCCCGGCCAGGTCGAGGGCGGCGGCGGCGAGGAAGGCGGCGAGCAGCGGGCGGACGAGCCGGGGCGCACCCGGGCGGGCGTTCACCGGGCACGCCCGGCGGCGGGACGGACGTCCGCGGGGGCCCCGGGAGTCCCGGGGTCAGGGGCCGCGGGGACGGGGGCAGCGGGCTGCCATCCCGGGCCGCGGAAGATCCGCCCGGCCCGTTCGCCCCAGCTGCCCGCGGCGCGCACGTCGCGGGCGATGGCGGCGTACTCGTGGGTGGCGACGCGGAGCGGGTTGCAGGTGGTGATGTTCTTGGTGAGGCCGTAGACGGGCCGCTCGGTCTCGGCGGTGAACGAGCCGAAGAGCCGGTCCCAGACGATGAGGATCCCGCCGAAGTTCCGGTCGAGGTAGCCGCCCTGGGAGGCGTGGTGCACCCGGTGGTGCGAGGGCGTGTTGAAGACGTACTCCACGGGGCGGGGCAGCCGGCCGATCCGCTCGGTGTGGACCCAGAACTGGTAGACGAGGTTGGCCGAGGAGCAGAAGGCGAGCGCCGCCGGGTGGACCCCGAGGGCGACGAGCGGAAGGTAGAACGGCCAGACGGTCAGCGAGGTCCAGGGCTGGCGGAGCGCGGTGGTGAGGTTGAACTTCCGGCTGGAGTGGTGGACCACGTGGCAGGCCCACAGGATCCGGACGACGTGGTGCCCCCGGTGCGACCAGTAGTAGAGGAAGTCCTGGGCCAGCAGCATCAGCGGGAGCGTCCACCACAGCACGGGCACGCGCAGCGGGGTCAGCCCGTACACGGCGGTGTGGACCGCCACGACGGGGATCTTCCACAGCAGGTCGAAGCCCAGGCTGCCGAGCCCCATGGTGACGCTGGTGACGGCGTCCCTGGCCTCGTACCCGGCGGCCTCCTCGTCGGGGTGGAGCCGGTGCGCCACCATTTCGAGGACGGTGAGCAGGGCGAAGGCCGGGATCGACCACAGCACGACATCGGGCAGGTTCGGCTCCATGCGAGCACCGTAGGGCCGCAGGCGGGCTGGGAACAGACGTTGTTACCGACAAGTATCCGAGAGCGGACGTCCTCGGTGTCTGTCGGGTTCCGCCAAGGGGCGCGCGTCGTAGGATTTCCGGCACACGGACCGGACTCCGGGAGGAACAGACGTGCCCAGTACGGAAGTTGCTCTGCTCCGCCTGGCCACCACGGTCGTCGGCGCGGCCGCCAGGGCACTGCTGACCCCGAAGCCCGGCGCACGGCTGGTGCCGGACCCGGTGCGTCCGCTCCCCCGGCCCGCGAAGCCGGACCGGCTGGCGAAGGTGCTGGGCGGGCGGCTCGCGGATTCCTACGCCGATCTGCCGGAGCCGGAGCGGCTGGCCGCGCTCGCCGCCGTGCAGGACACCTTCGCGCGCGCGGGTGAGCTGACCGCGGAGCGGCTGTTCGCGCTGGACCTGGACGAGGACCGGCTGCACGCCGAACTCTTTGCCCCGCCCGCCGGGCTGTCCGGCCGCGCGGCGGAGCTCTACGACGAGCTGCTGCACCGCTGCTGCGCACACGTGCTGGAGCAGTTCACCGCCCACCCGTCGTTCGCCCCTCGCGCGGCGGTCGAGCAGGCCAGGGCCGGCGCCAGGATCCGGGAGCTGGTCGACGACGTACGCGCCCGGCTCGGCCAGCGGCCGGACGCGGCGGCACTCGCCTTCGAACAGCGGTACGCCGATTTCATGGCCACGGCGAACAGCCGGATGGGGCTCTTCGGGCTGACCCTGGGCCGGTCGGCGAGCGAGTGGCCGCTGGAGACGGCGTATCTGACGCTCGCGGTGAACGGCGAGCCCGCCCGGCAGCAGGGCCGCGACCACACGGCGCAGGTGACGATGTCGGTGGAGCAGGCACTCGCCGGAACGGAGCGGATGCTGCTGCGCGGCCCCGCCGGCTCGGGGAAGAGCACGCTGGTCCAGTGGCTCGCCCTGAACGCCGCCCGCCGCACCTTCACCGACGGTCTCGGCGACTGGAACCGCTGTGTGCCCTTCGTGCTGAGGCTGCGCGCCTTCACCGCGCAGGGGACGCTGCCGACGCCGGAGGAGTTCCTGCGCGCGGCGGGCATCCCCCTGCACGGTTCGGCGCCGTCGGGCTGGGTGGACACCCTGCTGGGCGCGGGGCGCGGGCTGATCCTGGTCGACGGGGTCGACGAGGTGCCGATGCGGCTGCGCCACCGTACGGAGAAGTGGCTGAAGGACCTGATCACGGCGTACCCGAAGGCCCGTTACGTGGTGACCACCCGGCCGTCCGCCGTCCCCGAGGGCTGGCTGTCCGACTGCGGGTTCGAGACCCACTCCCTGGTGGCGATGGACCAGCGGGACATCCACGCGTTCATCGGCCACTGGCACGAGGCCGCCCGGTCCGAGTGCTCCTCGGCCCGCCGGCGCGAGGAACTCGACGGCTACGAGACCGCTCTGCGGCAGGCGGTGACCCGGCGCCGCGACCTGGGGCGCCTGGCCACCAACCCCCTCATGTGCGCGCTGCTGTGCGCGCTGAACCGGGACCGGCGGATGCAGCTTCCGCGCGCCCGCAAGGAGCTGTACGACGCGGCGCTGGACATGCTGCTCGTACGCCGCGACAACGAGCGGGAGATATCGGGCGTCGAGGGGGTGTACCTGACCCGGGAGGAGCAGACGGCGCTGCTCCAGCGGCTGGCGTACTGGCTGATCCGCAACGGTCAGGTCGAGGCCGACCGCGAGGAGGCCGAGGCGATGGTGACGAAATGGCTGACGGCCATGTCCCAGGTCCAGGGGAGCCCGGAGCATGTGTTCGCGCACCTGCTGATCCGCAGCGGTCTGCTCCGTGAACCCGCCCCGGGCGCCGTGGGCTTCGTGCACCGCACCTTCCAGGACTACCTGGGCGCGAAGGCCGCCGTGGAGGCCCATGACTTCGGGGTGCTGGTCGAGCACGCCCACGACGACCAGTGGCACGACGTGGTCCAGATGGCGGTGGGGCACGCCCGCGCCGACGAACGCGCCCGGCTCCTGCGCCAGTTGCTCGACCGCAGCGGGACGGCGCCCGAGCACAGCCACCGGCTCGTCCTGCTGGCCGCGGCCAGCCTGGCGCACGCCCCGGAGCTGGACCCCGCCGTACGGGCCGAGGTCCAGGAGCGCACGGCGGGCCTGCTGCCCCCGCGCACCCGGGCGGAGGCGGAGCAGCTGGCGGCGGTCGGCGAACTGGTCCTGGAACTGCTGCCGGGGCCCGACAGGGTGCCGGACGAGAACGCGGCCGGCTTCGTGGTGCTCACCGCGGCCCTGGTCGGCGGCGAGGCGGCCCTGGAGGTGATCAAGCGCTACCGGGGCGACCGGCGCCCCTGGGTCGCCGACCGGCTGAGCCATGCCTGGGAGTCGTTCGACGCCGACGTCTACGCCCGGGAGGTGCTCGCGGCGGGCACCTGGGAGAACGCGAGTGTCTCCGTGACGAGCGACGCCCGGCTGGCCGCCCTGCGGCACATCCCGGTCGTCCGTGGGGTCTGGCTGCAGGGCGACCGCAGGGACCTGGCGCCGCTGGTGCCCCGCGAGGAGCTGGAGAGGCTCTTCGTCTACGAGAACAGGACCCTGACCGACATCACCCCGATCGCCTCGATGGAGTCGCTCACGGAGGTGGGCCTCAGCCTCTGCCCCGGGGTCCGGGACCTGAGCGCCCTGTCCGGCCTGGCCCTGAACTGGCTCTCACTGGTCCGGCTGCACCCGGGGGTGCCGAAGGAGCACCTGGAGCCGCTCACGGAGGTCCGCGATCTCAACCTCGGGCACCGCTTCCCCGTGGACGACATCGGCGAGCTGGCCCTGAGCCGTCATCTGCGGTCGCTGACCCTGTCGGGGGAGGCGGGGGACATCGGCCTGGAGGGCCTGGAGCGGTGGCCCGGCCTGAAGGAGCTGGGGCTGTACGACCGGCGGCACCTGGAGTACGTGACGCGCGGGCGGGTCCCGGACCGGCTGAACCTGCTCACCCTCGGCTGGCAGGACCTCCCGGACCTGGGCGTCCTGGCCGGCCTCACCGCCCTGCGCACGCTCGTCCTCAACCGCTGCCGCAACGTCGTCGACCTGGCGCCGCTGCGGGACCTGCCGGAACTGACGTCCGTGCATCTGTACACGCTGCCCGGGGCGCCCCCCTTCGACCTCTCCCCGCTGGCCGCCCGGGAGGACATCACCGTCGTCCTGGGCTCCGACACCCCCGCCACCGGTACCGGCCTCTTCCCGCCCGAGCGGCTGACCTACCGGGGCTGAGCGCGCCCGCCGGGCGCCCTTTCTGCGCGGAGCCCTCACACCCCGGCCGCCCCCAGCAGCGCCCCCGCCGCATAGGTCACCGCCATCGCCACCGCTCCCCCGCCCATGTTCCGCCCCATCGCCCGTGCCACCGGCGCCGCGCCCAGCCGCGCGCTCCACCAGCCGGTGAGGGCGAGCGCCGCCAGCACCGAGAGGACGGTGACCGGCAGCCGGAGCGGGGCCGGGGGCAGCACGACGGCCAGCAGCGGCAGCAGCGCACCGACGGTGAACGCCAGGAAGCTGGCCCCCGCCGCGTGCCACGGGTTGGTCAGCTCGTCCGGGTCGATGCCCAGCTCCACCTCGGCGTGGGCGCGCAGCGCGTCGCGTTCGGTGAGCTGGAGGGCGGCCTCCCGGGCGACCCGGGGGCTCAGCCCCTTGCCCGCCAGCAGGCCGGTCAGTTCGTCCAGTTCGGCGTCCGGGGTCTCCTTCAGCTCGCGTTCCTCCGTGGCCAGTGCCGCCTTCTCCGAGTCCCGCTGGGTGGAGACCGACACGTATTCGCCGGCGGCCATCGACATGGATCCGGCGAGCAGCCCGGCCAGGCCGGCCGTGAGCAGGGTCCCCCGGTCGCCGGTGGCCCCGGCGACGCCGACGACCAGCCCCGCGGTGGAGACGACGCCGTCGTTGGCGCCGAGGACCGCGGCCCGCAGCCAGTTGAGCCGGGTCCCCAGGCCCCCCTCGTGAGGTTCCTCATGTGTCCGCGCCTGTGTCTCCTTCACACCGGGAGGGTCTCACCGGGCGCCCCGCCGGCGCCGCACGACCCGCTCTCCCCGGCCGTGTCCGGCGTCCGTGGACCCGGACGGCTCCAGGGGCGCCGTACTCCCGGACAAGGGACTGTCGGCCGGGGCCCGTATTCTTTGTGACCATGCTCGACGACCGTCAGACCGCAGCGCCGTGGCCGACCGCCTATCCCCAGGGGTACGCGGTCGTCGACGTGGAGACCACCGGGCTCCGCCGCGACGACCGGATAGTGTCCGCCGCCGTGTACCGTCTGGACGCCCTGGGTGACGTCGAGGACCACTGGTACACCCTGGTCAATCCCGAGCGGGATCCGGGCCCGGTCTGGATCCACGGCCTGACCAGCGAGGCCCTGGAGGGCGCGCCGCTCTTCCCGGAGGTCGCCGCGGAGCTGTCCGAGCGGCTCGACGGCCGGGTGCTCGTCGCCCACAACGCCGCGTTCGACTGGTCGATGCTCGCCCGGGAGTACGCCCGCGCGGCGGTCACCGCGCCGGTGCGGCAGCGGCTGTGCACCATCGCGCTGTCCAAGGAGCTCCGGCTGCCGCTGCCCAACCACAAGCTGGAGTCGCTCGCCGCCCACTTCGGTGTGGTGCAGCAGCGCGCCCACCACGCCCTGGACGACGCCCGGGTGCTGGCCGAGGCGTTCCGGCCGAGCCTGCACGCCGCGGCGGAGAGCGGCCTGCGGCTGCCGTTGCTGGAGTGCCTGCCGCTGACCGAGTGGACCGACTCCCCGGTGGTCCCGCGCGCCGGGTACCGGCCCTCGTACGGCGGGGGCACCTGGCGTGCCTCCCGGAAGCGCCCCGCGTGCCCGTACCCGAACCCCGGCCGGTACCACCCGGACAGGCCGCTGATGCAGGGCATGCGGGTGGCGTTCTCCGGTGACACCTCCGTCGACCGCGAGCTCCTGGAGGACCGCGCCGTGGAGGCCGGGCTCCATGTGGCGACCAGCGTCTCCCGGCTGACGAGCCTGCTGGTCACCAACGACCCGGACGCGGCGACGTCGAAGACGGTGAAGGCGAAGTCGTTCGGCACGCCCGTCCTGGACGAGAGCGCCTTCACCCATCTGCTGCGGGACGTGGCTCCGGCCGAGGGCGTCCGCCTCCCCGCGCCGTCGCCGTCATCGGAGTGAACCGGGGGCGACTCGCCCGGTAGCCGCTCGCCCCTCGCCGCCCGGCGCCCCACCCTGTGGCGCATGGCACGTTGCGAGGTTTGCGGAAACGACTACGGGATGTCCTTCGAGGTGCACGCGCAGGGCGCGGTACACGTCTTCGACTGCTTCTCCTGCGCCATCCACCGCATGGCGCCCATCTGTGAGCACTGCCGGGTCCAGGTCATCGGCCAGGGCGTCGAGGTCGACGGCCACTGGTACTGCGGCGGCCACTGCGCCCGGGCCGAGGGAAGGGCGGGCATCGTGGACAAGGTGTGACGGTCCGTTCCTCCCCAGGACGGACCCTCCGTGCCGCACCCCATGGCCCCGGTTGTACGGTCATGGGGTGTACCGCTTCCTGTTGACCCGGCAGTGGGTGTTCCTCACCCTTCTCGTCCTCGTCCTGATCCCCACGATGGTCGAGCTGGGTTTCTGGCAGTTCCACCGGCACGAACACCGGGTCGAGCAGAACGCGCTGATCGAGAAGAACCTGGAGGCGGACCCGGTCCCGGTCTCCCGGCTCACCTCCCCCGGGCACACCGTCCCGCGCTCGGACTACTGGCGGACGGTCACGGCCACCGGCACCTTCGACACGGACCACGAGGTCGTCGTACGCCGCCGTACCTCCCGTGACGACCGCATCGGTGTCCTGGTCCTGACCCCGCTGGACCTCAAGGGCGGCGGCACCGTCCTGGTCAACCGCGGCTGGATCCCGGCCGCGGCCACCCAGGAGGCCTACCCCGAGGTCCCGGCCCCGCCGGCCGGCGAGGTCACGGTCTCGGGGCGGCTGAAGGCCGACGAGACGACGGGTGCCAGCGGCATCAAGGACCTCCAGGGCCTCCCGGACCGCCAGGTGATGCTCATCAACAGCGCCCAGCAGGCGCATCTCCTCGGCCGTCCGGTCCTCGGCGGGTACCTCGAACTGACCGGGCCGGTGCCGGAGGGCGGCAGCCCCGAGACGATCGCCGCCCCCGACGACGGTTCCATCGGCCCGCACATGGCCTACGCCGTCCAGTGGTGGCTGTTCGCCGCCGCCGTCCCGGTCGGCTGGGTGATCCTCGTACGCCGTGAGAAGCACGACCGCGCGACGGCGGCGGAGGAGTCCGAGGACGCCGGGGAGCCGCAGCCGGCCTCCGCCTGAGGGCCGGGCGCCCCGCCCGCCGTCCGGCGCCCGTTGCTTAGCGGGGGCGCGGTCCGGGAAGACGCCGATACGTGACCCCACGTATCGAGGACTACGCACTCATCGGTGACCTGCAGACCGGTGCGCTCGTCGGCAGGAACGGCTCGGTCGACTGGCTGTGCCTGCCCCGCTTCGACTCCGGCGCGTGTTTCGCGGCGCTGCTGGGCGACGAGGACAACGGCCACTGGCGCATCGCCCCGCGGAGCACCGGATCCACCGGTGTGTGCACCCGGCGCGCCTACGCCGGGGAGTCCCTGGTGCTGGAGACGTACTGGGAGACCGCGACCGGCACGGTCAAGGTCATCGACTTCATGCCGCAGCGGGACAAGGCCCCCGACCTGATGCGCATCGTCGAGGGGGTCAGCGGCAGTGTCGAGATGAGCTCCGTGCTGAGGCTGCGCTTCGACTTCGGCAACATCGTGCCGTGGATGCGCCGCTCCCACGGCCACCGGGTGGCCGTCGCGGGCCCCGATTCCGTCTGGCTGCGCAGCGAGCCGCCGGTCAGGACGTGGGGGCAGCAGTTCAGCACGTGCTCCTCCTTCACGGTGGCGGAGGGCGAGAGCGTGGCGTTCGTCCTCACCTGGCACGCCTCGCACTCCCCCCGCCCGAAGCTGATCGACCCGCACAAGGCGCTGGAGCACACCCTGGCCGACTGGGCGAAGTGGGCGGCCCGGTGCACGTACCGCGGCAGGCACCGGCAGGCCGTGATGCGCTCCCTGATCACCCTCAAGGCCCTCACCTACGCCCCGACCGGCGGCATCGTGGCGGCGCTGACCACCTCCCTGCCGGAGGAGCTCGGCGGCGTACGCAACTGGGACTACCGCTACTGCTGGCTGCGGGACTCCACCCTCACCCTCGGCGCCATGATCGCGGCCGGCTATCTGAAGGAGGCCCGCGCCTGGCGCAACTGGCTGCTGAGAGCCGTCGCCGGGGACCCCTCCGACCTCCAGATCATGTACGGGCTGGCGGGCGAGCGCCGGCTCCCCGAGACGGAGCTGGAGTGGCTCGCCGGTTACGAGTCCTCCCGGCCGGTCCGCACCGGCAACGCCGCCGTGCGGCAGCGCCAGATCGATGTGTACGGCGAGGTCATCGACTCGCTCCGGGTGGCCCGCGAGGCCGGTCTCGACGACAAGCCGCACGCCTGGAACCTCCAGCTCAGCCTGCTCGGCTTCCTGGAGTCGGCCTGGCGCGAACCGGACGAGGGGCTGTGGGAGGTCCGCGGTGAGCGCCGCCACTTCGTGCACTCCAAGGTGATGGCCTGGGTCGCCGCCGACCGCGCCGTGCGCACCCTGGAGGAGAACCCCTCCCTGCCGGGCGACGCCGAGCGGTGGCGGACGATGCGCGACGCCGTGCACGCCGAGGTCTGTGAGCGGGGCTACGACCCCGGGCGCAACACCTTCACCCAGTACTACGGCTCCCGGGAGCTGGACGCCTCCACCCTGCTCATCGTCCGGACCGGTTTCCTGCCGCCCGACGACCCGCGGGTCGCGGGCACGGTCGACGCCGTACGCTCCGAACTCGCCGCCGACGGCCTGGTCCGCCGCTACAGCACCGCGGGCGCCAGTGTGGACGGCCTGCCGGGCGAGGAGGGCGCCTTCGTCGCCTGCTCCTTCTGGCTGGTCGACGCCCTCCTGCGGACGGGCCGCAGGACCGAGGCCGAGGAGCTCTTCGAACGGCTGCTGGAGCTGCGCAACGACGTGGGCCTGCTGGCCGAGGAGTACGACCCGGTGGCGGGGCGCCAGCTGGGCAACTACCCGCAGGCCTTCAGCCACATCGGGCTGGTCAACAGCGCGGTCGACCTCGCGCTGTGGGAGGCGGCAGGATAGGGCCATGGATCTTGGACTGAAGGACCGCGTGTACATCGTCACCGGCGCGAGCCGCGGCCTGGGCCACGCCACCGCGCACGCCCTCGTGGCGGACGGCGCGAAGGTGATCGTCTCCGGCCGGGACGAAGAGAGCGTCTCCCGGGCCGCCGAGGGTCTGGGCCCCGGTGCCGCGGGCGTCGCCGCCGACAACGCCGACCCGGCCTCGGCGCAGCACCTGGTGGACACGGCGAAGGCCCGGTTCGGCCGGCTGGACGGCATCCTCATCAGCGTCGGCGGGCCCGCTCCGGGCTTCCTCGCCGACAACACGGACGACCAGTGGCGGTCCGCCTTCGAGTCGGTCTTCCTCGGCGCGGTACGGCTGGCCCGTACGGCCGCCGCCGCACTGGGCGAGGGCGGCGTCATCGGGTTCGTCCTGTCCGCCTCCGTGTACGAGCCGATCGCCGGGCTGACCGTCTCCAACGGCCTGCGCCCCGGTCTCGCCGGCTTCGCCAAGTCGCTCGCCGACGAGCTGGGCCCGGCCGGCATCCGGGTCGTCGGTGTGCTGCCCTCCCGGATCGACACCGACCGGGTCCGTGAACTGGACGCGCTGTCGGGCGACGCGGAGGCGGCCCGCGCGGCCAACGAGGCGGCGATCCCGCTGCGCCGTTACGGCACCCCCGAGGAGTTCGGGAGGACCGCGGCCTTCCTGCTCTCCCCGGCCGCCTCCTATCTGACGGGCATCATGGTCCCCGTCGACGGCGGCGCCCGGCACGGGTTCTGACCCGGCGGCCCGCACCGGGACGTGCCGGGCCGTCAGCTCACGCGTTCCGCCCGGTGCTTGACCGCACGCAGCCGTACCTCGGCCGGCAGTTCGTCCAGGCCGGCCGAGGTGCGCGCGTGTGCCAGCGCGCCGGCGGACAGTCCGTGCAGCACCCGCTCCGGCACGGCGTGCGGTTCCATCAGGAGCCGGACGCGTGCCCGGGGCGAGCCGCGCCGCCCGGTCAGCCGGACCTTGGCCTCGGACACCCCGTCCAGCGTGTCCGCCTCGTCGCCCAGCGCGTTCTCCAGCGCCTTGCCGCGCAGCAGCGCGCCCTCGCCGTCCCCGCTGTCGACGAGCACCTCGGACAGCCGCCCCCGGCGCAGCTGGGCCAGCAGCCACCACAGGGCGAGCACCACCAGGACGGCCAGGGCGGCGATGACGGCCGGCCACCACCAGCCCTCGTCCCGCCACCGGAGGCGGTCGGCCTCGCTGAGCAGGACGTCGCTCTTCCCGCTGTACGGCCACCAGGACGGCACGGAGACGCCGAGCCCGGTGACGAGCACGCCGCCGCCGAGGACCAGGAGGATCAGCCCGGCCAGCGCGAGCAGGGTCCGGTTGGTCTTTCTGATCACGCGGCTCACCCCTTCTTCTCCGGCCGGCGGACGCGCACGGACAGCCGTGGCGGCCTGGCCAGCCCCAGCTCCGCGATGCCCGCCCCGAGGGCGGTGTCCAGATCCGCCCGTACGTCGTCGAGTTCACGGAAGTGCGAGAGGGCCCGCACCTTCGCCTTGCGGCGTCGCGTCCTCACCCGTACGGAATGCACTCCGGCCACCTCCATCGCCCGGTCGCGCAGCACGAGCGCGGCGGCGTCCCGGTGGAGAGCGGCGCGCACACCGGTGTGCGCGCGGCGCATCGGCAGCAGGGCGCGCAGCCCGGGGGTGAGGGCCAGCACGAGCAGCCAGAGGCCGATGGCGGCGGCGGCCGCCGCCCCGGCGAGCACCCACACGTCGTCGAGGTGGCGGGTCGCCAGCTCGTCGGCGAGGGAGCGCCGCCATCGCATGGCCGGGTGGCCGGCGCGTACCGCGGCGACGTCGTAGAGCAGCAGCCCCGTGCCGGCGAGGAGCAGCAGGGCCACGACGGCGGCGGGGATCCGCCGCCCGGACCGGAAACGGCCCGTCCTGCCGCCGGAGCTTTCCGGCGACAGGACGGGTTCACGGGTCGAGCCGGACCCGGGCCGGTCCGCCGTGAGGCTTCCGGCGCCCTGTCCGGGTGCCGCGCCGGCCTCGGCGGCGGGCAGGTGCCGCGTGGTGTCCTGCGGGTCGTGGGGCTCGCTCATCGGGTGCTTCCTCCCTCCGCCGCGGTGCCTTCTTCGGCGAGGTGCAGCCGTTCGACCCGCACCGCCACTTCGGGCACCTCCATCCCCGCCAGAGCCTTCACCCGCTCGGCCACGCGACGGCGCACCTCGCCGCACCGGCGGCCGATGTCACCGGGATAGCCGAGTTCGAGGCCGATCCGGACCCGGGCGGTGTCCCGGTGGACCGCGACCGTCGCGTGCGGGGGAGCGGCGTCCTTGCCCGGGGCGCCGACGGCCTCCTTCGCCGCCTGCGCGGCGATCTTCGCGACCACCCGGTCGGCGATCCGGGTCCGGCCCCGCTCCGCCGCCGCGACCCGGTCCGTCACCGCCGTCACCGTCGCCGGTCGCCGCGTTCGCGGCTCCGGAAGAAGTCGCCGGGCTCCAGGTCACCGTCCAGGAAGCGGCCGGCCACGAAGCCGACCGCTCCCAGCGCCGCGACCAGCAGGAACGCGCCGAAGCCTCCGAAGTACCCGGCGAAGCCGAGCGCCATGCCGGCGATCAGGCCGACCACAGCCATGCTCATCTGTGCTCCTCAACTGCCTCGGGTCCGGGACGAGGACTACTGCAGACGTGACTCGGATTCGTCCTCGTCGTCGGGATCGTCGGGCAGCTTGACGTCACTGACGGCGATGTTGACCTCGACGACTTCGAGGCCGGTCATGCGCTCGACCGCCGCGATGACGTTCTCCCGTACATCGCCCGCCACGTCGGCGATCGACACGCCGTAGTCGACGACGATCTCCAGATCGAGGGCGGTCTGCGACTCGCCCACCTCCGCCTTGACGCCGCGGGTGACGGACTTGCCGCTGCCTCCGCCCGGGACGCGGTCGCGGACCGCTCCGAACGTCCGGGAGAGGCCGCTGCCCATGGCGTGGACGCCGACGACGTCACGGGCCGCCATTCCGGCGATCTTCTCGACCACCCCGTCCGCGATGGTGGTGCGTCCGCGGCTCGCGGGGTCCGAGCCCCGTTTGCCGAAGGAGGTCTTGCCGCCGTCACCTCCGCCGCTGCCGGGGCTGTCGGGCCGGTTCCGCTGTGGGGTCTCGGTCATCGCGAATCTTCCCTTCGAGCAGGTCGGACTTCTGCTGCCCACAGTAAGTGCGCTTGCCCGGTCCCGCGCCGTGGATACGGCAGGCTGGGGGGATGACAACGGCTGACGGCCCGGACCGGGCCGATCCATGGACCGCGGCGGTACGCCGGAGACTCGGCCTGGGGCGGCTGCTGCCCCTGGGCGGCCCCGAGGACGGGGCGTGGATCGCGGAACGCGCGGCGGCGGCGGTGCTCCGGAGCGCCACCGCGGACACGGGTGCCTTCCTGGAGGAGCTCAGACTCGCGTGGGCCGGCTCCGGGGACTCCCCCGTCTCCGGGCTCCCCGGCCCGCCCGGCGCCCTGCCGCCCGGGCCGCTGCGGATCGAGGGCGCCTTCGCGGCCACCGCCCGGCGTCCGCTCCCGCAGACCGCCGGGGCCCTGCGGGCGGCGCTGCTGACGGCGGCGGCCGGCCGGCTCGGCCTGACCGTCCGGGAGGTGGACCTGCGGGTGACGGATCTGCTGGACGAGGAGCCCGCCCGGCGGGCGGAGGGGCCGGACACGGTCCGCGCCGCCGAGCCGGAAGGGGCCGCCGGGGCTGCCGCCGTCCGGGTGCCGGGGGTGGTGGCGCTGACGCGGGTGCTGGGCAGCGCGGTGCACACCGGCGCGGACCACGTCCGGGTGGAGCTGGCGACGGCCCGGGACCGCCGGGCGCTCGATGTCGCCCGGTCGGTACGCGCCGCGGTGGCCGGGGCCCTGGAGGACGGCACGGCGGTGACCGTACTGGTGACGGCCGTGGTGGACCCTGCATGACCCCGCCCCGGGACCCGTTACCCGCGCGAGGCGGGTGCGGGTCCCGGGGCGGGTGGGGGCCCGGTCAGTCGGTGACGCCCGCCAGGTCACGCAGCCGGCGTCCCTGTGCCGCGCGCTCGGCGGCGCGCTGCTCCTCGTACGTGCGGGAGACCGCGCCGCCGAGCAGGGCCTTGGTCTCCACGACGGCGTCCCGGGGGGCCGCGAGCAGGGCGGCGGCCAGATCGCGGACCGCCTCGTCGAGCTGCCCGGCGGGCACCACGAGGTTGGCGAGACCGGTGCGTTCCGCCTCCTCGGCGTGGACGAACCGGCCGGTCGCGCAGATCTCCAGCGCACGGGCGTAGCCCACCAGGTGCACCAGGGGGTGGGTGCCGGTGAGGTCCGGGACCAGGCCCAGGCTGGTCTCGCGCATGGCGAACTGGACGTCGTCGGCGGCGATCCGCAGGTCGCAGGCGAGGGCCAGCTGGAATCCGGCGCCGATCGCGTGGCCCTGGACGGCCGCGATCGACACGATGTCGTTGCGGCGCCACCAGGTGAAGGCCTCCTGGTACGCGGCGATGGTGGCGTCGAGTTCACGCTCGGAGCCGCGCGCCATGTCGAGGAAGGACGGCTCGCCGTCGAACCCCTCCGGTGTGAACGCCTTCCGGTCGAGCCCCGCGGAGAAGGACGCGCCTTCGCCGCGCAGCACGACGACGCGGACGCTACCGGGCAGCACCCGTCCGGCCTCCGTCAACGCCCGCCACAGAGCGGGAGACTGAGCGTTGCGCTTGGCCGGATTGGTGAGTGTCACCGTGGCGACCGCGTCGTCGACGGTGAGCCGGACACCGTCCTGGTCGAGCACAGGGGCGAGCGAGGTCATGAGGCGCCTCCGGGTCGGGTGCAGTCAGCACTCACTGGTAAGTGACTGAACAGTAACCACCCGGACGGCCCGGGGGCCGACCGGGTGGCCACCCGGTGTTCCGGCGGGCCTTCGGGGCCGGTGGACTCGCCCGCCCCGACCCTCGCACGCCGTCAGGCCGAAGCGGCCTTCTTGCCTCGTGTCGCTCCGCCGCGTCCCCGCAGCGTCACTCCCGATTCACTGAGCATCCGGTGGACGAATCCGTAGGAGCGGCCCGTTTCCTCGGCCAGCGCCCGGATGCTCGCACCGGAGTCGTACTTCTTCTTCAGGTCTGCCGCGAGCTTGTCACGCGCGGCGCCGGTCACCCGGCTGCCCTTCTTCAGAGTCTCGGCCACCCGTGCCTCCTCAAGGAAGTGCGCTCTGGACTTCTCATGATCACCCCTACCGGGCTTCCTGGCCACCCATTCGGCAAGGTCTGTACGACCCGATTCCCTCCCCCGAATCCGGTCATCACAACCGGAATCCCTGATTCCGAAGAGGCTACGGGACCCCGGGCCCCTCCACCCGGAAGAACCGCCAGGTCAGGGCTGTACGGGGGTGGTACACGCACATGGCTGCGCCCGGCAGGTATCTGCCGGGCGCACTACGGGGGTACGAGACGCGCTCACCCAGATGACGGACCGCGTGTGGGCCGAATGATCCAGAGGCGGGGGCCGCCGGGCGGGGCCGGGGGTCAGGCGAGGGCGACCAGGTCCCGGTAGTCGGCACCCCACAGGTCCTCGACGCCGTCCGGCAGGAGGATGATCCGCTCGGGCTGGAGCGCCTCGACCGCGCCTTCGTCGTGGGTGACGAGGACCACCGCGCCCTTGTACGTGCGCAGGGCCCCGAGGATCTCCTCGCGGCTGGCCGGGTCGAGGTTGTTGGTGGGCTCGTCCAGGAGCAGCACGTTGGCGGACGAGACGACCAGTGTCGCCAGCGCCAGCCGGGTCTTCTCACCGCCGGAGAGGACCCCGGCGGGCTTGTCGACGTCGTCCCCGGAGAAGAGGAAGGAGCCGAGGGTCTTGCGGACCTCGACGAGGTCGAGGTCGGGTGCGGCCGAGCGCATGTTCTCCAGGACCGTGCGGTCCGGGTCCAGGGTCTCGTGCTCCTGGGCGTAGTAGCCCAGCTTGAGGCCGTGGCCCTCGATGACCTGGCCGGTGTCGGGCTTCTCGGCTCCGCCGAGGAGGCGCAGCAGCGTGGTCTTGCCCGCACCGTTGAGGCCGAGGATGACGACGCGGGAGCCCTTGTCGATGGCCAGGTCGACGTCGGTGAAGATCTCCAGGGAGCCGTAGGACTTGGAGAGCCCCTCGGCCATCAGCGGGGTCTTGCCGCACGGGGAGGGCTCGGGGAAGCGCAGCTTGGCGACCTTGTCGGAGACCCGGACGGCTTCCAGGCCGGAGAGGAGGCGCTCGGCCCGCTTGGCCATGTTCTGGGCGGCGACGGTCTTGGTGGCCTTGGCGCGCATCTTGTCGGCCTGCGAGTTGAGGGCCGCGGCCTTCTTCTCGGCGTTCTGGCGCTCGCGCTTGCGCCGCTTCTCGTCGGCCTCGCGCTGCTGCTGGTAGAGCTTCCAGCCCATGTTGTAGACGTCGATCTGGGCGCGGTTGGCGTCCAGATAGAACACCTTGTTGACGACGGTCTCCACGAGTTCGACGTCGTGGGAGATGACGATGAAGCCGCCGCGGTAGTTCTTGAGGTAGTCGCGCAGCCAGACGATGGAGTCGGCGTCGAGGTGGTTGGTGGGCTCGTCCAGGAGCAGGGTGTCGGCGTCCGAGAAGAGGATGCGGGCGAGCTCCACGCGGCGGCGCTGACCGCCGGAGAGGGTGTGCAGCGGCTGGCCGAGCACACGGTCCGGCAGGCTCAGGGCGGCGGCGATGGTGGCGGCCTCGGCCTCGGCGGCGTAACCGCCCTTGGTGAGGAACTCCGTCTCCAGGCGCTCGTACCTCTTCATCGCCTTCTCGCGGGTGGCGCCCTTGCCGTTCGCCATCCGGTCCTCGTTCTCCCGCATCTTGCGCAGGATCTCGTCGAGGCCGCGGGCCGAGAGGATCCGGTCGCGGGCCAGGACGTCGAGGTCGCCGGTGCGCGGGTCCTGCGGGAGGTAGCCCACCTCGCCGGAGCTGGTGATGGTGCCGCCCGCCGGGGTGCCCTCGCCGGCGAGGCACTTGGTGAGGGTGGTCTTGCCCGCGCCGTTGCGGCCGACGAGGCCGATGCGGTCGCCCTTGGCGATGCGGAAGGAGGCGGACTCGATGAGGATGCGGGCGCCGGCGCGCAGCTCGATGCCGGAAGCGGTGATCAAGGAAAACTCCAGGGCGGTATGGACGGCGGAAGGACGGTTACGGACTCACGACTCGACGCCGTTCACTCACGCGCTGGAAAAAACGCCATGAGGTCATCCTACCGGCGGTGTCCACCTGGTTTTCCGCGTGCCGCCGGGGCCCGGCACCGCGCGGGCCCCGGCGGCGGCCGCCTCCTGGGACCCGCGCGCGGTGCGCGGGTGCTTCAGACGCCGCCGGTGTGCACCTGGAAGGCCGCGCGCCGGACGGCCTTGGCGAGGGCCGGGTCCGGGTGGGCCGCCGCCAGGGCGACGAGCACCTGGACGGTGCGCGGGTGGCCTATCGCCCGGACCTCGTCCAGCAGGGCGGGGACGGTGCCCTGCACCGCGGAGTCCAGATGGCGGACGAGCAGTCCGGTCTCACCGTGGTCGGCGACGGCCGCGGCGGTGTCGACCCAGAGCCAGGTCGCCTCCTCCCTGCTGAGGACGTCCTGGGCGTCGTCGGGGTCGGCGCCCTCGTACTCGGCGAGCCAGATCAGGGCGTAGGGGCGCAGGGGCGCCTCGGTGAGGACCGAGCGCACGACGGGTTCGGCGGGGGCTCCGACGACGCGGAGCGCCTCGAAGGCGAGACCGCGCAGCAGGGCGTCCTCGCCGCGGGCGACGGCCAGCAGTTCGGCCACGGCGCTGCCGACGGGCCGGGCCGCGAGCCAGGCCCGGTACTCGGCACGGGCCGGTCCGGGGGTGAGCCGGGCGCAGCCGAGCAGCATGTCGGCGGCGGGCTGCTCGATGTTCCCGGCGGGGCTCTGGGCGGCCACGCAGATCTGCTCCAGCTTGACCCAGACCGCCCAGTTGCCGAGGGGGGTCAGGGTGGCGTGGCCGTCGCCCAGGGTCAGGGCGCCGACGGCGGCGAGCCCTTCCAGGGCCCAGTCCAGGAGCAGTGCGTTGAGGTCGCCGGAGGTCTCGGAGGCGGCGGCCCGCTCCTCCCGGGGGCCGTAGGGGACCTCGCAGCGTTCCTCGTGGAGTTCGGCGACGCGCTGGCCGAGCAGGTCCAGGAGGGTGGCGACGGGGACGGGTCCGGCCGAGAGCTGGAGCAGGGACAGGACCTGCGGGACGGCCTCGACGGCCTCGGCCACGGCGGTGGCCTCGATGTCCTCGGGGGCGGGGTGGACCAGCGACCAGGCGTCGAAGAGCGCCACCCAGCCGCGGAGCACCGCCGAGTCGTCCCGGTTCCACGCGCGCAGCCGCCAGCCGGGGCGGGCGGTGTCGCCGTGGAGCTCGATCAGTCCGGCGAGCCGGGCGCGGTCCCAGCCGGCCCGCAGCTGTGCCGGGGAGAGCTCCATCGCGGCCGCGGCCCGTTCCAGGGCCCGGGCGGCGAGGGGGGCGCCCCCCGGGCCGGAGACGTCGGCCGCCCAGCGGGCGATCCGTACGGCGTCGGCGAGCACGGTCCTGGCCTGGCGGGCCAGTTCGGCGGGGGCCGGGGTCCCCTCGGGCGGGCGGGGGGCCGGCCTGGTGCGCCGGGTCGTCACGGCCTTGCGGGCGGTGACCTGGGGTCGCGGGCGGACAAGTCGCAGCCTGGAGTCGCGCGGAGTACGGGACGTCACGGGGAGCAGTCTTGCCTCTGACGGCCCGAAAGCCCAAACGGAGGACGGATCCCGGGTGTGCGGAGGGGGGCCGGGGGCCGTCACCAAACGGGCTGTTCCCTCCCATCACCTCACATCAGGGGCGTGAGAAAGCGCCGGAGGGTCTCCTCGTAGGCGTCCGGTCCGGCGTTCCACATCGCGCCGTGCGGAGCCTGCCGCACCTCGTGCAGGGTGACGAGGTCGGGGCGGAGGGCGGCGAGGTCCCGGGAGGGCTGCCAGGGGGCGAGGGTGTCGTCGGGCCCGTGGAAGACCAGGGTCGGTGCGTGCAGGGCGGCCGGCACCGAGGTGTCGAGGAGCCGGACCCCGTGCAGGCCGGTCTGGCCCTGCGCGGCGCGGACGGCGAGGGGCAGCAGCGCGGCGGGGACGCCGCGGGCAGCGGCCAGGGCGCGCAGGGTGACCTGCCAGTCCATGACCGGGGAGTCCAGGACGAGTCCGCCGATACGGTCGCGGAGCGCCGAGTTGACCGCCGTGTGCAGGGCCATCGACGCGCCGGTGGACCAGCCGTGGACGACGACGGACCTGGCCCCGCGGCGCACCGCGTAACGGATGGCCGCGTCCAGGTCGCGCCATTCGGACGCGCCGAGGTGGGCGAGGCCGTCGGGCGAGCGGGGAGCGCCGTCGTCGCCCCGGTAGGCCAGGTCCAGGACGGGGAGCTGCTGGGAGCGCAGGAAGGGCAGCACGTTCAGCGGGTGCTCCCGGGTGGTGCCGAGGCCGTGCACGGTGATCACCCAGGTGTCGCGGTCGCCGGGGACGAACCAGGCGGGCAGGATGCCCAGCTCCCCGGGGATCTCGACGTCCTCGTAGGCGATGCCCACGGCGTCGAGCGGGTCCCCGTGGTGGAGCTGCGGGGTCATGCGGACCTTGGCGCCGGGTTCCAGGCTGCCGCGGGTGACGCGTTCCAGTCGGCGTACGACGGTGTCGGCGGAGCCGTCCGGGCCGTGTTCGAGGACCGGGCCGACGACGGCGTGGACGTCCCGCCCGGCCAGCCCGTAGGTACCGGGGCGCAGGGCGGCGAAGGAGCGGGTCAGGGTGACCTGCCCGGCGGCCGTGGCGTGCACGGTGAGCCTGCGGTCTCCGGGGAGGGGGTGCGGCGTACCGGCCCCGAGGGCGGCGTCGCTGGCGTACCGGCCGGCCGCGACCGCAGCCGTGCCGATGCCGAGGATCGTGGTGACGGCCGCTGCCGTCGCTTTTGCCGGGCGCATCGCCTCAGTCTCGCGGGCGCCGGACGGCGTTGCCAGCGGACACGGCCGTTGGGGACCCGCCGGACGGGCCGCTTCGCGGCCGCGGCCCCGGGGGGTCAGCCGCGCTGGCCGTAGTCCTTGAGGGCCTCCTGCACGTCGTGCAGCTGGGCGGGGGTGAGCAGGGAGGGGCTGCGGCCCGGCACGGAGGCGGCGGTGAGCCAGAGCCGGCACATCCACTCCAGCTGGGCGGTGCGCTCGTACGCCTGGTCGAGGGTGTCTCCGTAGGTGACCGTCCCGTGGTTGCGCAGGAGGCATCCGGTGCGGTCGCGGAGGGCTTCGAGCATGTGGGCGGCGAGTTCCGCGGTGCCGTAGCGGGCGTAGGGGGCGGTGCGGACGGTGCCGCCGAGCAGGGCGGTGACGTAGTGGACCGGCGGGACCTCGTCGAGGAGGGTGGAGACGGCGGTGGCGTGCACCGCGTGGGTGTGGACGACGGCGGTCGCGGAGGTGTGCCGGTAGACGGCGAGGTGGAGGGGGACCTCGCTGGTCGGGGCCAGCGTGCCGAGGACCTGGCGGCCTTCGAGGTCGACGCCGACCGCGTCGCCGGGGCCGAGCCGGTCGTAGGGGACACCGCTGGGTGTGACCAGCACGACCGGGCCGACGCGTGCGGAGACGTTGCCCGAGGTGCCGACGACCAGCCCTTCGGCGGCCGTCCTGCGGGCCGTCGCCACGACCTCGCTCCAGGCCCGTCCGACGGCGTCCCCGCCGGCCGCCCCCAGCCCTCCGTCAACCGCGTCGCCCGCCACGCCGTCACTCATGAGGGGGAATCCTAACGACCTCTCGCGAAGCGGGCCGGGTGAGCTGCCTCACGGCTTCGGACGCTCCGCCCCGCCGGGGCCAAGAGTTCGCCAAAGCCCGGTAAAGGCTTGCGCCACCGCCGCCCCGGGAGGGTGCCGTGACCTCGGGAGGGCTCAAACGGAATGTCCGCACACGCTTGGGGTCACCGCAGCGCCCTGCCCAGTTCATCTTCCGTTCACCCAGCATGCTTACGTTCAAACTGCCAATGACGTCGAACGATTGCCTGGGTAAATGGAACACATCACGCTGCTGCTTGCGATCGTGGTCGTAACAGCTCTCGTGTTCGATTTCACGAACGGTTTCCATGACACCGCCAACGCGATGGCGACCACCATCTCGACCGGCGCTCTCAAGCCCAAGACCGCGGTGGCCATGTCCGCCGTTCTCAACCTGGTAGGCGCGTTCCTGTCGGTGGAGGTCGCCAGGACGATCTCCGGCGGGATCGTCGACGAGGACGGCCTCAGAACCGAGGTCATCTTCGCGGCGCTCGTCGGCGCCATCCTGTGGAATCTGCTGACCTGGCTGGTCGGCCTGCCCTCCAGTTCCTCCCACGCGCTCTTCGGCGGTCTGATCGGCGCCGCGGTGATGTCGGCCGGCTGGTCCTCGATCAACGGCGGCACCGTCGTCACCAAGGTGCTGCTGCCGGCGCTCGCCGCTCCCCTCGTCGCCGGTGTGGCCGCGTTGCTGGCCACGCGGCTGACGTACCGGATCAACCGGAAGATCACCGACGAGGAGCAGCTGAAGTCGACGGCCAAGGGCTACCGCGTGGGGCAGATCGCCTCGGCGGGCCTGGTCTCGCTGGCCCACGGCACCAACGACGCCCAGAAGACGATGGGCATCATCACCCTGGCACTGGTCACCGGCGGGGTGCTCGCCCCGGGCTCCAACCCGCCGGTCTGGGTCATCGCGTCGGCCGGTATCGCCATCGCGCTGGGCACCTACCTCGGCGGCTGGCGCATCATCCGCACCATGGGCAGCGGTCTGACCGACCTGAAGCCGCCGCAGGGCTTCGCCGCCCAGACCAGTGCGGCCACGGTCATCCTGGCCTCCTCCCACCTCGGTTTCTCCCTCTCCACCACGCAGTCCTGCTCCGGTGCGGTGATGGGTGCCGGTCTCGGACGCCAGGGCGGCACGGTCCGCTGGTCCACCGCGACCCGGATGTTCGTCGCCTGGGGTCTGACGCTGCCGGCCGCCGGTCTGGTCGGCGCGGGCGCGGAGCTCCTGACCAAGCAGGGCAGCTGGGGCGTCGCCGTCGTGGCCGTGCTGCTCGTCGCGGGCTCCGGTGCCATCTGGCTGCTGTCGCGGCGCAAGCCGGTCGACCACACCAACGTCACCGCGAGCGAGGACGACGGCTTCGCCGCCGAGCCCGCGGGCGTCGTCACCACCGCCATCGCGGCGGTCAGCCCGCCGCCCACCGACGCCGCGGTCGCCGACCTCAAGGCCACCATCCCGGCCCCGCCCCCCACCGCCGAGATCCCGGCCGACCCGGCCCGTCCGGCCACGGTGTAAGGAAAGATCCGTATGAACATCGACTGGGCAGCTCTCGGCTCCGTCTTCGGAGTCAGTCTCGTGGTCACCGTCGCCCTGGTGGGCCTGTTCACCCTCGGCATCGTCGGCCTCGCCAAGCAGGCGTCGGCCACGCGCGACGGCGGGCCGGCGGCACTGGTCCGCACCGGGGCGTACGCCTGCTTCGCCCTGTGCGTGGCAGCCGTCGCCTACGGGATCTATCTGATCGTCGCCTGACGGTCCCCCGCCCCTTGTCTCCGCACGGGCCCGTACGCACCTGAGGTGCGTACGGGCCCGTGTGCGTCTGCCCACGCCACGGCCTCGCAGGTCAGCGCCGGGTTGACGGGCGCTCACGGGGCGTGGTGGACTGCCGGAGCCATTTACGGCGACAGGAGAGGAAGCCGGTGCGAATCCGGCGCGGTCCCGCCACTGTCACCGGGGAGCACTCCCCCACACGGAAGTCACGGCCCGCCACCGCGGGCTGGAAGGCCGGGGGAAGCGCGGATCCGGAAGCCAGGAGACTCTCGTCGCCGTCACGTCGAACCAGGGCGCGGACCCTGAGTGAGGACATCTGCCATGCCCGGCCGCCGTGCGCCGTTCCCCCCGCCCCCCGTGACGCCGTCCCTCCGAGGCGCGACGGCGGGCTGATCCGTGCGAGCCGACCGCATCTTCGCGTACGGCGCCACCGCCGGCCTGATCGGTGACCTGCTGCTCGGTGACCCCCGGCGGGGCCACCCGGTCGCCGCCTTCGGGCGGGCCGCCGCGGGCGTCGAGAAGCGGCTGTGGCGCGATCACCGCGGCGCCGGTGCCCTGCACACGCTGCTGTGCGCCGGGGGCACCGTGGGCGCCGCGGCGCTCGCCGCCCGCGCCGTGCGCGGCCGTCCCGCCGCGGCTGTGGCGCTGACCGCCGTGACCGCCTGGTCCGTCGTCGGGGGCACCTCGCTGGGCCGTGAGGCCCGGGCCGTCGGGGACGCGCTCACCGCCGGTGACCTGGACCTGGCCCGGGAGCGGCTGCCGCGCCTGTGCGGCCGGGACCCGCAGGCGCTGGACGGGCCGCAGATCGCGCGTGCGGTGGTGGAGTCCGTCGCCGAGAACACCTCCGACGCCGTGGTGGGCGCCCTGGTCTGGGGCGCCCTGGGCGGGGTGCCGGGGCTGGCCGGTTTCCGGGCGGTGAACACCCTGGACGCGATGGTCGGCCACCGGTCGCCGCGGTACCGGCGGTACGGCTGGGCCTCGGCCCGTCTCGACGACCTGGCCGGCTGGCCCGGCGCCCGGCTCACCGCCGCGCTCGCCGTGGCCGCGGGCGGGCGCCCCCGTGCGGCGGTACGCGCCTGGCGGGCGGACGCCGGTCTCCATCCGAGCCCCAACGCGGGCCCGGTCGAGGCGGCTTTCGCGGGTGCGCTCGGCGTACGGCTGGGCGGGACGCTGGCGTACGGCGGGCGGGTCGAGCACCGGCCGGTGCTGAACGGGGAGGCCGGGCGTGAGGTCCGGGTGGCGGATGTCGAACGCGCGGTGCGGCTGTCGCGCCGGGTGGGTGCGCTGGCCCTGGGGGTGTGTGTGGCCGGGCGGCTCGCGGTGGGATACATGACCGCGCGCCCGGGGAGGGTACGGGCGCGCACGGCGGCGGGGAAGGAGCGGACATGAGTGGCGGACTGCTGGTCGCGGGGACCACGTCGGACGCGGGCAAGAGTGTGGTGACGGCGGGCATCTGCCGGTGGCTGGTGCGCCGGGGGGTGAAGGTCGCCCCGTTCAAGGCGCAGAACATGTCGCTGAACTCCTTCGTCACCCATGAGGGCGCGGAGATCGGCCGCGCCCAGGCGATGCAGGCGCAGGCCGCCCGGGTGGAGCCGACGGTGCTGATGAACCCGGTGCTGCTGAAGCCCGGCGGGGACCGGTCCAGCCAGGTGGTGCTGATGGGGAAGCCCGTCGGGGAGATGAGCGCGCGCGGCTATCACGGGGGCCACCAGGAGTCGCTGTTCGGGACGGTCGTGGAGTGCCTGGAGCAGCTGCGGAGCACGTACGACGCGGTGATCTGCGAGGGCGCGGGGTCACCGGCGGAGATCAACCTGCGGCGTACGGACATCGTGAACATGGGGATCGCGCGGGCCGCCCGCTTCCCGGTGCTGGTGGTCGGGGACATCGACCGGGGCGGGGTGTTCGCCTCGTTCTTCGGGACGACGGCGCTGCTGGATCCCGAGGACCAGGCCCTGGTCGCCGGGTACCTCGTCAACAAGTTCCGGGGGGACGTCTCGCTGCTGGAGCCCGGCCTGGACATGCTGCGTGAGCTGACCGGGCGGCGGACGTACGGGGTGCTGCCGTTCGCCCACGGGCTGGGCATCGACGAGGAGGACGGGCTGCGGGTGTCGCTGCGCGGCGCGGTGCGCGAGTCGGTGGTGGCGCCGCCGGTCGGCGAGGAGGTGCTGCGGGTCGCGGTGTGCGCGGTCCCGCTGATGTCGAACTTCACCGATGTGGACGCGCTGGCCGCCGAGCCGGGTGTGGTGGTGCGGTTCGTGGACCGGGCGGAGGAGCTCGCCGACGCGGACCTGGTGGTGGTGCCGGGCACCCGGGGCACGGTGAAGGCGCTGGCCTGGCTGCGGGAGCGGGGGCTGGCCGGCGCCCTGGCGCGGCGGGCCGCGGAGGGGCGCCCGGTGCTGGGTGTCTGCGGGGGCTTCCAGGTGCTGGGCGAGAGCATCGAGGACGACGTGGAGTCGAAGGCCGGGCTGGTCGAGGGGCTCGGGCTGCTGCCGGTACGGATCCGTTTCGGCCGGGAGAAGGTGCTGGCCCGGCCGGTGGGATCGGCGCTCGGCGAGACGGTGGAGGGATACGAGATCCATCACGGCCTCGCCGACGTGCGGGGCGGTGAGCCCTTCCTGGACGGGTGCCGGGTGGGATCCGTGTGGGGGACGCACTGGCACGGGTCGCTGGAGAGCGACGGTTTCCGGCGGGCGTTCCTGACGGAGGTGGCGCGGGTGGCGGGACGCCGGTTCGCGGTGGCCCCGGACACGTGTTTCGCGGCGCTGCGGGAGGAGCAATTGGACCGGCTGGGCGACCTGGTGGAGCGGTACGCCGACACGGACGCGCTGTGGCGGCTGATCGACACGGGGGCGCCGGCGGGACTGCCGTTCGTCCCGCCGGGGGCGCCGGGAACCGGACCGGACGGGCCCGGACAGGCGGCCCGGGACACGGGGGCCGGGCCGGGGCACGCCGTGACACAAGCGCACACGACCGAGGAGGCACCGTGAGTACGCCCTATCCCTTCACCGCGATCGTCGGGCAGGACGATCTGCGGCTCGGGCTCCTGCTCAACGCCGTCAGTCCCGCCGTCGGCGGGGTCCTCGTACGCGGGGAGAAGGGCACCGCCAAGTCCACCGCCGTACGGGCGCTCGCCGCGCTGATGCCCCGGGTGTCCGTGGTGGCCGGGTGCCGCTTCTCGTGCGATCCCGCGGCGCCCGATCCGGCGTGTCCGGACGGGCCCCACGAGAACGGTCCCGGTGTGCCGCGGGCCGCGCGGACCGTGGAGCTGCCGGTCGGCGCGTCGGAGGACCGGCTCGTGGGGGCGCTCGACATCGAGCGGGCCCTCTCGGAGGGCGTGAAGGCCTTCGAGCCGGGTCTGCTGGCCGACGCGCACCGCGGGATCCTGTACGTCGACGAGGTCAACCTCCTCCACGACCATCTGGTGGACCTGCTGCTGGACGCCGCGGCCATGGGTGCTTCGTATGTGGAGCGCGAGGGTGTCTCCGTACGGCACGCGGCGCGGTTCCTGCTGGTCGGGACGATGAATCCCGAGGAGGGCGAACTGCGGCCGCAGTTGCTGGACCGGTTCGGGCTGACCGTCGAGGTGGCGGCGTCGCGGGACACCGGTGAGCGGGTGGAGGTCGTGCGGCGGCGGCTGGCCTATGACGACGACCCGGCCGGTTTCGCGGCGCGCTGGGCCGAGGAGGAGGAGGCGCTGCGGGAGCGGATCGCCGCCGCGCGCCTCCTGCTGCCCGGGGTGGTGCTGGGCGACGGTGTGCTGCGGCAGATCGCGGCCACGTGCGCGGCCTTCGAGGTCGACGGGATGCGGGCCGACATCGTGATGGCCCGTACGGCGACCGCGCTGGCGGCATGGGCGGGGCGCGCCGAGGTGACCGGGGAGGACGTGCGGCAGGCCGCCCTGCTCGCGCTCCCCCACCGGCGGCGGCGCAATCCCTTCGACGCTCCGGGGCTGGACGAGGAGAAGCTGGACGACGCGCTCCGGGACGCGGAGGGCGGTCCGGACGGCGACGGCGACGGTGACGGGGGCGGTGACGGTCCGGGGCCCGGTGGCGGCGGGGGGCTGCCCTCGCAGGGCGGCGGCCCCGACGCCCCGGACCGGGGCGAGGACGCGGGCGGCGACGGGCCGGAGCCCGCGCCGGCCGCGGGGAGCGGTGGCGCGGGCGGCGCGGGTGCGGAGCAACGGCCGGTCGGGGCGTCGGAGCCGTTCCGGACGAGGATGCTCAGCGTGCCGGGTCTGGGCGAGGGCACGGCCGGGCGCCGTTCGCGGGCCCGGACCGAGCACGGGCGGACCACGGGGGCGCGGCGGCCGGAGGGCGCGCTGACGAAGCTGCACCTGGCGGCGACCGTACGGGCGGCGGCCCCGCACCAGCGGGCGCGCGGGCGGTCCGGGCGCGGGCTGGTGGTGCGCCGGGACGATCTGCGGCAGGCGGCGCGGGAGGGGCGCGAGGGCAACCTGGTGCTGTTCGTGGTGGACGCCTCGGGGTCGATGGCCGCCCGTAGGCGGATGGGCGCGGTGAAGGGTGCCGTGCTGTCGCTGCTGCTGGACGCCTACCAGCGGCGGGACAAGGTGGGGCTGGTGACCTTCCGGGGCACCGGTGCCGAGGTGGCGCTGCCGCCGACCTCGTCGGTGGACGCGGCGGCGGCGCGGCTGGAGTCGCTGCCGACGGGCGGGCGTACCCCGCTGGCGGCCGGACTGCTGAGGGCGCACGACGTGCTGCGGGTGGAGCGGCTGCGGGACCCCTCGCGGCGGCCGCTGCTGGTGGTGGTGACGGACGGGCGGGCGACCGGTGGTCCGGAGCCGGTGGCGCTGGCGGCGCGGGCGGGCCGGCTGCACGCGGCCGAGGGCACCGCTTCGGTGGTGGTGGACTGCGAGACGGGTGTCGTACGCCTGGGGCTCGCCGCACAGCTCGCCCGGGATCTGGGAGGGACCGCCGTCACGCTCGACGAGTTGCGGGCCGACTCGATCGCCGGGCTGGTCAAGGACGTCACTGCAGCGGGGAGGGCCGCGTAATGCCACAGGGACAGCCGGTTTCGATACCGGACGACGGACTGACGACACGTCAGCGGCGCAACCGGCCGCTGCTGTTCGTCCATACGGGAACAGGCAAGGGGAAGTCGACGGCGGCGTTCGGGCTCGCGTTGCGGGCGTGGAACCAGGGCTGGCCGATCGGGGTGTTCCAGTTCGTGAAGTCGGCGAAGTGGAAGGTCGGCGAGGAGAACGCGCTGAAGGTCCTCGGGGCGAGCGGTGAGGGCGGGACGGTCGCCTGGCACAAGATGGGCGAGGGCTGGTCGTGGGTCCAGCGGGGCCTGCACGGTGACAACACCGACAACGAGGAGAAGGCCCGGGAGGGCTGGGAGCAGGTCAAGCGCGACCTGGCCGCGGAGACGTACAGGCTGTACGTGCTCGACGAGTTCGCCTATCCGATGCACTGGGGCTGGATCGACACCGACGAGGTGGTCGAGGTGATGCGGAACCGTCCGGGCACCCAGCACGTGGTGATCACCGGGCGCAACGCGCCCGCGAAACTGGTCGGGGCCGCCGACCTGGTGACCGACATGTCGAAGGTCAAGCACCCGATGGACGCCGGCCAGAAGGGCCAGAGGGGCATCGAGTGGTGAGTGGCTGCGGTGTCCCCCGCCTGGTCGTCGCGGCCCCGGCTTCGAACAGCGGGAAGACGACGGTCGCCACGGGGCTGATGGCGGCGTTCGCGGGGCGGGGGCTCGCCGTGTCCCCGCACAAGGTGGGCCCCGACTACATCGACCCCGGGTACCACGCGCTGGCCACCGGCCGTCCGGGGCGCAACCTCGACGCGTACATGTGCGGGCCGGAGCTGATCGCGCCGCTGTTCGGGCACGGCGCGGCCGGCTGCGACCTGGCGGTCGTCGAGGGGGTGATGGGGCTGTACGACGGGGCTTCCGGGGAGGGCGAACTCGCGTCCACCGCGCATGTGGCGAAGCTGCTGCGGGCGCCCGTGGTGCTCGTGGTCGACGCCTCGTCGCAGTCCCGTTCGGTGGCCGCGCTGGTGCATGGTTTCGCGTCCTGGGACCCGGAGGTGCGGATCGGCGGGGTGATCCTCAACAAGGTGGGCTCCGACCGTCATGAGGCGCTGCTGCGGGAGGCCCTGGACGAGACGGGCCTGCCGGTGCTGGGTGCGCTGCGGCGGGCTCCGCAGGTGGCGACGCCGTCCCGGCACCTGGGCCTGGTCCCGGTGGCGGAGCGGCAGGCCGACGCGGTGGGCGCCGTCGCGGCGATGGCGGAGCGGGTACGGGCGGGGTGCGATCTGGAGGCGCTGCTGGCGCTGGCCCGTTCGGCGCCCGCGCTGCCCGGGGAGGCGTGGACGCCCGGACGCCCGGTGGCGGGCGGGGAGTCCGCGCGGCCGGCGGGCCGTGGGGGGCCGGTGCGGCCGGTGGTGGCCGTGGCGGGTGGTGCGGCGTTCACCTTCGCGTACGCCGAGCACGCGGAGCTGCTGACGGCCGCCGGTGCGGAGGTCGTCGTCTTCGATCCGCTGCGGGACGAGAAGCTGCCCGCCGGGACGGCGGGCCTGGTGGTCGGCGGCGGGTTCCCGGAGGTGTACGCCCCGGAGCTGTCGTCGAACGAGCCGTTGCGCGGGGCGGTCACCGAGCTGGCCTCGGCCGGCGCTCCGGTCGCGGCGGAGTGCGCGGGGCTGCTGTACCTGTCACGTGAGCTGGACGGGCGGCCGATGTGCGGGGTGCTGGACGCCTCGGCCCGGATGTCGGAGCGGCTGACGCTCGGCTACCGGTCGGCGGTGGCGGTGACGGACAGCGTGCTGGCCGGTGCCGGTACCCGGCTGCGGGGGCACGAGTTCCACCGGACGGTGCTGGAGCCGGGGGCCGGGGACACACCGGCGTGGGGCCTGCACCGGCCGGAGCGGCGGGTGGAGGGCTTCGTACAGCGCGGTGTGCACGCCAGTTATGTGCATACGCACTGGGCGGGGGCGCCCGGGGTCGCCGGGCGTTTCGTGGAGCATTGCCGCCGATGGGCGCGGTGACTCCTCGTCCTCTCCCCCGGTTCGCGCCGGGACGCTCATTCCGCGATGCCGACGACCAGCCAGATGAAGCCCACTCCGCCCACGGTGCACAGGAGGGTGGAGCGGGCCGGGTGGTCGTGGTGGGCCTCGGGCAGGATCTCGGCGGCGGCGAGGTAGAGGAGCGCTCCGCCGAAGAAACCGATGTAGCAGCCGAGCAGTTGCTCCGGAAGGGTGAACAGCACCGTGCTCGCCGCTCCCACGATCGGTGCGAGGGCGTCGGCGAACAGCATCAGGAACGCCTTGCGGCGCGCGTTCCCGTAGAGGCTGGTGATCGTGTAGGTGTTGAAGCCGTCGGCGAAGTCGTGGGTGATGACGGCGAGTGCGACGGCGGCCCCCATGCCTCCGCCGATCTGGAAGGCGGCTCCGAGCGCGACGCCGTCCATCAGGCTGTGGCCCACCATCGCGGCTGCCGCCGTCATCCCGACCTGCGGCACCCGTTCCTCGCTCGCACCGTGTGCCGCCTGGCGTACGGCGAGGGACCGCTCCACGAGATGGGCCGTCAGGAAGCCGCCCACGAAGAGCAGGAGGGCGGCGGGGACACCGAAGATCTCGTTCCCGGCCGCCTCCAGCGCCTCGGGCAGCAGGTCGAGGCCGACGACGCCCAGCATCAGCCCGCCCGCGAACCCGAGGACGAGGTGCCTGCGGTCGGTGACGCGTTGCGCGACCCAGCCGCCCGCCAGGGTCATCAGGAACGCGCCGAGCGCGACGAATACCGCCATGGGCCCTTGCTAGCCGATGCACCCCGCTTCCCGCATGTCAGGCGGCCCTTACCCGGGCGCCGCGGCCGGGCCCGCGTTCGGGCGGGTGTTCGCCCTCCGTCCCGTTCCGTTTCCGGCGCCCCGCTCGTTCCGCTGTCCCGTTTGTCCCGTTTGTCCCGCTGTCCCGCTGTTCCGTTGTCCCGTTGTCCCGCTGCTGCGCCGTGCTGGAAGGAGGTGTCCCGGTGGCCCGTGACGTGCTCGTCGTCGGTGTCGGTGCCCGGCGTGGCGCAACCGCCGGCGAGGTGGTGGGGCTGGTTCTGGACGTGCTGGGGGCGGCCGGGCTGCGGGTGGCGGACGTGTCCGCGCTGGCGACGCTCGATGTGCGGGCGGAGGAACCGGGGATCGCCGGTGCCGCGGAGCGGCTGGGGGTGCCGGTGCGGCCGTATTCCGCCGGGACGCTGGCACGGGTGCGCGTACCGAACCCTTCCGCCGCCCTGCGGGCCCTGGTGGCGACCGGGTCGGTCGCGGAGGCTGCCGCGCTGGCGGGCGGCGGTGAACTGCTGGTCCCCAAGCGGAAGTCGGCGTCGGTGACGTGTGCGGTGGCCCGCCGGGTTCCGTTCAGCGGCACCCCGGCGTCGACGGATCGCGCCGCGCCGTTCACCATGGCTGCCATGCTCCCCCCCACGAAGCAACCCGACAGCGCAGGGCCCGACCTGCGGCACCACGGCGACGCCGAAGTGCGCGGCCTGGACCTGACCGATCTCGCCGTGAACGTACGTACCGGCACCCCGCCCGGCTGGCTGCGGGACCGGATAGCCGGTTCGCTGGGCTCGCTGGCCGCTTACCCCGACGGCCGCCCGGCGCGGGCCGCCGTCGCCGCGCGGCACGGGCTGCCCGAGGAGCGTGTCCTGCTGACGGCGGGCGCGGCCGAGGCGTTCGTCCTGGTCGCACGGGCCCTGCCGGCCCGGCGGCCGTACGTCGTGCATCCGCAGTTCACCGAACCGGAGGCCGCCCTGCGTGCGGCCGGGCACGAGGTGGGGCGGGTGCTGCTGCGTCCCGAGGAGGGTTTCCGGCTGGATCCGGCGGCCGTGCCCGAGGAGGCGGACCTGGTGGTGGTCGGCAACCCGACCAACCCGACGTCCGTGCTCCATCCCGCGGACACGCTGGAGCGGCTGGCGCGGCCCGGGCGGACGCTGGTGGTCGACGAGGCGTTCATGGACGCCGTGCCCGGTGAACGCGAGGCGCTGTGCGGGCGTACGGACGTCCCGGGGCTGGTGGTGCTGCGCAGCCTCACCAAGACCTGGGGGCTGGCCGGGCTGCGGATCGGCTATGTGCTGGCCGATCCCGCGGTGGTGGCCGCCCTGCAGGAGGCCCAGCCGCTGTGGCCGGTGTCCTCGCCGGCGCTGGCGGCGGCCGAGGCGTGCGTGGAGCCGCGGGCGCTGGCCGAGGCGGCGGACGCGGCGGACCGGATCGCGGTGGACCGGGCGCATCTGCTGGCCGGGCTCGCGGAGTTCAGCGAGGTACGGGTGGCGGAGCCGGCCGCCGGGCCGTTCGTCCTGATCCGGCTGGAGCGGGCGGGTGAGGTACGGGAACGGCTGCGGGCGCTCGGATTCGCGGCCCGGCGCGGTGACACGTTCCCGGGGCTCGGCGCGGAGTGGCTGCGGCTGGCGGTGAGGGACCGGGCGACGACCAACCGTTTCCTGCAGGCACTGGACCTGGCCCTGCAGGGGCTGCCCCGGCAGCCGCGGACCTGAGAGCTCTGTGCCAGGAGGGCGCCGGGCCGGGAGGCGCCGGGCCGGAAGGCGCCGGGCCGGAAGGCGCCGGGCCGGTGCGTGCCCTCGCGGGGCCGCCGGCCCCGCGAGCCGGGCGGCCCCCGCGTCCGGGTGCCGGACCGGACGCGAGGGCTGCCGGGGAGGGCGGTGCTCCCGTCAGTGGGCACCGCCCTCCCCGGCCCCTGCCACCGCCTAGGGGCCTGCCCTGCCCCTCGGCGCCGTCCGGGCTTCTCGCGGGGGCCCCGGTCAGTTCCGGGCGCGCCTGCGGGCGAGGGCCGTGGCACCCGCGCCGGCGGCGAGCAGAACCGCCGCGCCGCCCGCGATGTACGGGGTCGAGGAGCTGGAGCCCGTCTCGGCGAGGTCCCCGGTCCCGGGCGCCGCGGTGTCGTCGGTGCCGGTCTGGGGCTTCACCTCGCCGCCGTCGTCACCGCCGGCGGCCGTACCGGAGGAGCTTCCGCCGGCCGTGGCTCCGCCGTCGGAGGCGCCCCCGTCGCCGCCGGTGGCACCACCGGACGTGCCGGACGTGCCGGAGCTCGAACCGCCGTTCCCGGAGCCTCCGTTGCCCGAGCCGCCGTTCTCGTGACCGCCGTTGTCCGGGCCGCCGCCCTTCGGGGTCCGGCAGGTGGCCTCGGCCAGGGTGATCTCGCCCTCCACCTCGGCGACGTTGAGGGCGAGCGGGTCCACGGCGATCTTCAGCTGGAGCGCGGTCGCGGCGGCGGTGTCCGTCGTGGTGCCGGTCTTCGACAGGTCGAGGGTGACCGAGCCGACGCCCGGCACCTCGATGCGGGTCGTACCGCCCGAGGAGAGTGTGGTCCTCTTCCCGAGCACCGAGACGTGCCCGAGCACGTTCGACTCCGCGACCGGCTTCCTCCCCGTCTCGCACAGTGCCCTGGAGGTGACCTTCTCGACCTCGATCAGGGACAGGAGGGGCAGTCCGGGCACGTGCAGCCGGGCCTTGACCAGGTTGGTGTAGCCCTCGGCCCTGTGTTCGTCCGCGGTGGCGTGCGCCGTGGCGACGTCGGCGCGCAGCACCTTCACCGGCTCGCCCCGCTCCACCCCGTCGAGTTCCACGCTGAGCGCGGTCCTCTTCCCGGTCTCGGGGGCCCGCACCTCGTTGAGGGTGGCGGTGAGCGGCAGATGGACCGCCCTGTCGAGGAGCTTCACGTCGAGTCCGGTACGCAGGACGACGGCGCCCGCCTTTCCGTCGCCGCCGCCCGGGGTGGCGGGGACCGTCGTGGTGGCCGCCTGGGCGGGGACGGCCGCCAGCAGGGCGACGGGTGCGGCGGCGACCGCCAGGGCGGCCAGGCGGAAGGTGTTGCTGTTCAAGGTGGTGGAACCCCCACAAGTGAGCATGGAGCCACCGGTGCCGTCCAAGGGGGGACATCGCGGGCACCGGTGGCCTCGACTCCGTGAATCTTTACGCACAGAGGGTGAACTGGCAGACACCTGACGTCACTTCACCCCAAAGGGGGGTTTCCGGGCGTACATTCGAATCTTTCGGCACGGGAGTTCGCTGAAGCCACCCGTTTCACCGAACGGCGGCCGTCCTGCGGCCGAGTGGCGCGCCCGCACACAGAAGAGATTCAACGAGCGGGGCGGCCGGAAGTCACTGTCGGTCAACACCACCGGCGTTTCCACCGGCGCCCCGCCCCGGTCAGCCGATCACCCGTCCGTTCAGCACCACCCGCCGGGGCCCGGCCAGGACGCGTACGTCGGCCCGGGGGTCCTCGTCGTACAGGACCAGGTCGGCCGGCGCCCCCTCCTCCAGGACCGGCCGTCCCAGCCAGCGCCGGGCGCCCCAGGTGGTCGCGGAGAGGGCTTCCAGGGGCGGGATGCCGGCCTTGACCAGTTCGGCGACCTCGGCGGCCACCAGGCCGTGGGCCAGCGAACCGCCCGCGTCGGTGCCGACGTACACCTCGATGCCCGCGTCGTACGCCGCGCGCACCGTGTCGTAGCGGCGCGCGTGGAGCCGCCGCATGTGGGCGGACCAGCGGGGGAACTTGGCCTCGCCGTCTGCCGCGAGACCGGGGAAGGTCGCGATGTTGACCAGGGTCGGGACGATCGCCACACCGCGTTCGGCGAAGAGCGGGACGGTGTCCTCGGTGAGGCCGGTCGCGTGCTCGACGCAGTCGATCCCGGCCTCGGCCAGGTCGCGCAGCGAGTCCTCGGCGAAGCAGTGCGCGGTGACCCGGGCGCCCAGCCGGTGGGCCTCGGCGATGGCCGCCTCGACCTCGCCGCGCGGCCAGCAGGCGGTCAGGTCGCCGGCGTCGCGGTCGATCCAGTCACCGACCAGTTTGACCCAGCCGTCGCCGCGCCGCGCCTCCCGCGCGACGTGGGCGACCAGGTCGCCCGGTTCGATCTCATGGGCGTAGTTGCGGATGTACCGGCGGGTCCTGGCGATGTGCCGGCCCGCTCTGATGATCTTGGGGAGGTCCTCCCGGTCGTCGATCCACCGGGTGTCCGAGGGCGATCCGGCGTCCCGGACGAGCAGGGCTCCGGCATCGCGGTCGGTGAGCGCCTGCGCTTCGGCGGTCGCGGCGTCCACCGGGCCGTGCTTGTCGAGGCCGACGTGGCAGTGGGCGTCGACGAGGCCGGGCAGCGCCCAGCCGGTGAGGGTGAGTGCGTCGTCGGCGCCGGGCGGCCGTTCGTGGGTGATCCGGCCGCCGACGGCCCAGACCTCGTCCCTGACGTCGTCGGGGCCCAGCAGCACCCGCCCCGTGATCCTCAGTGTCCGCGCCGGCTCGTGATCGCTCATGTGTGCACTGTACGAGGCACACCGTCCGGGCCCGCGGGGCGTGCTCGGTACCCTCGAACGCGCAAGCGCTGATCGCGGAACGACACAGCGGAACGACAGATTCGAAGAGAGCACTCCCGTGACGCACCCCTTCCTCGACCTCCCACCGCTCACCGCCGCACGGTTCGCTGCGATCGAGCGCCGGGTGGCCGGCCTCCTCGCCACCGAGCAGGACGTCGTGATCACCCAAGGCGAGGCGCTGCTGCCCCTGGAGGGCTGCATCCGGGGCGGCGCCCGCCCCGGTTCGACCGCCCTGAACGTCGTGACCGGCCCCTACGGCCAGACCTTCGGGAACTGGCTGCGGGACTGCGGCGCGGAGGTCGTCGATCTCGCGGTGCCCTTCCACACCGCGGTCACCGCCGCGCAGGTGGAGGAGGCGCTGGCCGCACACCCGGAGATCGATTTCGTGTCACTGGTGCACGCCGAGGCGGCGACCGGCAACACCAACCCGGTCGCGGAGATCGGCGAGGTGGTCCGCGCCCACGGCGCGCTGTTCATGCTGGACGCCGTCGCGTCGGTGGGGGCCGAGCCCCTGCTGCCGGACGCGTGGGGCGTGGACCTGTGCGTGATCGGCGCGCAGAAGGCGATGGGCGGGCCGGCCGGGGTGTCGGCGGTGTCGGTGAGCGCGCGGGCGTGGGAGCGGATGGAGTCCAACCCGCGGGCGCCCCGCCGTTCCTACCTCTCCCTGCTGGACTGGAAGGCCCGCTGGATCGACCCGGGCCGCACCGCGCTCCCGCACGCCCCGGCCCAGCTGGAGATGCTGGCACTGGAGGCGTGTGTGGAGCGGATCGAGGCGGAGGGCCTGGACACGCTGACGGCCCGTCACGCCGCTGCCGCCGCCGCCACGCGGGCGGGCGCCCTGGCGCTGGGCTGCGGTCTCGGGCCGTACGTCCACGACGCCCGGGACGCCGCGCCGGTGGCCACGACGCTGCGTACGCCGGCCGGGGTCGACGCCTCCGCCCTGGTGGCGCGGGCGCTCGCGGCCGACCCCTCGCTGCCGCTGATCGCGGGCGGCGGGGCGCTCTCCTCGGAGATGATCCGCGTCAACCACTACGGCGTGGACGCGACGCGGGGGGCCGTGCTCTCCTCGCTGTCCGCCCTCGGCTCGGCACTGGCGGACACCGGCCGTCCGGCCGATCTGGATGCTGCCCGCAAGGCCGTCTCCGAAACCTGGCCGGGCGGCTGACCCGAAGGGCACGGAGGTCTCCGGGCGCCCTCTCCGGACCTCTGCGCACACATTATCGGCAAATGCGGGGAGCTGCTTTTCCAAGCAGCTCCCCGCATTCTTTTGCCCCCGATTCCCGAACCTAAACTCCGCTCTTTCGGGGGCGCTCGAATCACTCGATCCGAGCGCGTGTCAGGAGAGTTACAACCCTGTGACCAACTCCACACAGCTGGGCGTTATGTCGGAAAAATCCATGCCAAATCGCGGGAAATCTTCACGCGAATCGGCTCGTCTCACGCCCGCGTGATAACACAGGAGCCGCTTCCGCCCAACCCTTTGCGCCGATGCAATTTCGATTTTTGCTGGGTAAATTCAATTCCCATGACCGCCGCACCAGCAGATATTGCCCGTGCCCGAACCGAATTCCTGACGATCGACACCCCGCGAGTGGAGGACGGAGCCGCGATCTGGCGTATCGCCCGCGATTCCGAGGTCCTGGACCTCAACTCCTCGTACAGCTACCTGCTGTGGTGCCGTGACTTCGCGGCGACCTCCGTGGTCGCCCGCGACGAGAAGGGCGAGCCCGTCGCCTTCGTGACGGGCTACTTCCGGCCCGACCGTCCCGGGACCCTTGTCGTCTGGCAGGTGGCCGTGGACCACGCGCACCGCGGGAGGGGGCTGGCCGCCGAGCTGCTGGACGCGCTGACCTCCCGTGTCGCCGCCGAGCGGGGCCTGGACGCGGTCGAGACGACCGTGACCCCGGACAACACGGCCTCCGACCGGCTGTTCACCTCCTACGCGCAGCGCCACGACGTGCCGCTGGAGCGTGAGGTCCTCTTCGACGGCGGGCTGTTCCCCGAGGGGACGCACCTGCCGGAAGTCCTGTACCGCATCGGACCGTTCGCGTAGGTCCCGGCCGCCCGGAAGTACACCCCCTCCGGCCTACCGGGCCGTGTACGACGTGTCCGTGACCGCCCCTTCCGGCGGACGTACGCCTCGTCCGGAGCGCCCGGCGCCCGCCTCACCCGCCACCCGTCACACCCCTCGTCGAGCAGGAGATCCGCTGTGACCATCACCCCGCCCGCCCTGAGTGTCTTCGAGAGCCTGGAGTCGGAGGTACGGAGCTACTGCCGCGGCTGGCCCGCGGTCTTCGACCGTGCGCAGGGCGCCCGGCTCACGGACGAGGACGGCCACTCGTACCTCGACTTCTTCGCCGGTGCCGGATCACTCAACTACGGGCACAACAACCCGGTGCTGAAACGCGCGTTGCTCGACTACATCGAGCGTGACGGCATCACCCACGGCCTGGACATGGCCACGACGGCCAAGCGGGCGTTCCTGGAGACGTTCGAGAACGTGATCCTGCGTCCGCGCGACCTGCCGTACAAGGTGATGTTCCCCGGCCCGACCGGCACCAACGCCGTGGAGTCGGCGCTGAAGCTGGCCCGCAAGGTCAAGGGCCGTGAGTCCGTCGTCTCCTTCACCAACGCCTTCCACGGCATGTCGCTGGGGTCGCTCGCGGTGACCGGCAACGCGTTCAAGCGGGCCGGTGCGGGCATCCCGCTGGTGCACGGCACCCCGATGCCCTTCGACAACTACTTCGACGGCACGGTCCCGGACTTCCTGTGGTTCGAGCGGCTCCTGGAGGACCAGGGTTCCGGGCTGAACAAGCCGGCCGCGGTGATCGTGGAGACCGTGCAGGGCGAGGGCGGCATCAACGTGGCCCGCGCCGAGTGGCTCCGCGCGCTCCAGGACCTGTGCCACCGCCAGGACATGCTGCTGATCGTCGACGACATCCAGATGGGCTGCGGCCGTACGGGCGGGTTCTTCTCCTTCGAGGAGGCCGGCATCGTCCCGGACATCGTCACGCTGTCGAAGTCCATCAGCGGCTACGGCCTGCCGATGTCTCTCTGCCTCTTCAAGGGCGAGCTGGACATCTGGGAGCCGGGCGAGCACAACGGCACCTTCCGCGGCAACAACCCGGCCTTCGTGACCGCCGCCGCCGCCCTCGACGCCTACTGGGCGGACGGCCAGATGGAGAAGCAGACCCTGGCCCGCGGCGAGCAGGTGGAGCAGACCCTGCTGGCGATCTGCGGCGAGGAGGCCGAGGCGCAGTTCCGGGGCCGCGGTCTGGTCTGGGGCCTGGAGTTCACCGACCCCGCGCGGGCCTCCGCCGTCTGCGCCCGCGCCTTCGAGCTCGGTCTGCTGCTGGAGACCTCGGGCCCGCAGAGCGAGGTCGTGAAGCTGCTGCCGCCGCTGACCATCTCCCCCGAGGAGCTGGACGAGGGTCTGCGCACGCTGGCCCGGTCCGTCCGCGAGACCGCCTGACACCCGCCCTCACGGCGCGCACCGCACCGCCGGACGGCGCACACCGCCGCACGGCGGGGGCCGCCGCCCCTCGCCGCCGGCCCGCCGCCCCCGGCCGGTGGCACGGAGTGCGGCGCGCCGGGGCACCGAGACCGCCCGGCCGGGGAAGGCTCCCGGCACGGGCACCGAATGAGCAGTACCGAGCAGAAAGGCACCATCACACCGTGATCGTCCGTTCGTTCAGTGACATCGAGAACACCGACCGGCACATCAAGTCGGCCTCCGGTACGTGGGAGAGCAAGCGCATCGTGCTCGCCAAGGAGAAGGTGGGCTTCTCCCTGCACGAGACCGTGCTGTACGCCGGCACGGAGACGTCGATGTGGTACGCCAACCACATCGAGGCCGTGCTGTGCACCGAGGGTGAGGCCGAACTCACCAACGACGAGACCGGTGAGAAGCACTGGATCTCGCCGGGCACGATGTACCTGCTGGACGGGCACGAGCACCACACGCTGCGGCCGAAGACCGACTTCCGTTGCGTCTGCGTCTTCAACCCTCCGGTCACCGGGCGGGAGGACCACGACGAGAACGGTGTCTACCCGCTGCTGACCGAGGAGGGCTGAACCATGACCACCGCCGAAGCGCGAACCGACCTCTACCCCACGCGCGGCGCCGCCGAGATGACCACTCCCCGCCAGGACCCGGTCATCTGGTCCGCGCCGGGCGCGCCCGGGCCCATCGCCGCGAAGGACCTCCAGTCCTTCGAGCACGACGGCTTCCTCGCCATCGACCAGCTCATCACTCCGGACGAGGTGACGGGGTACGTCGCCGAACTGGACCGGCTGATCGCCGATCCGGCGGTCCGGGCCGACGAGCGTTCGATCATCGAGCCGAAGTCGCAGAGCGTACGGTCCGTCTTCGAGGTCCACCGGATCAGCGAGGTCTTCGCCCGGCTGGTCCGCGACGAGCGTGTGGTGGGCCGGGCCCGCCAGATCCTGGGCTCCGACGTCTACGTCCACCAGTCCCGGATCAACGTGAAGCCCGGCTTCGGGGCCTCCGGTTTCTACTGGCACTCGGACTTCGAGACGTGGCACGCCGAGGACGGGCTGCCGAACATGCGGACCGTGTCGGTCTCCATCGCGCTGACGGAGAACTTCGACACCAACGGCGGGCTGATGATCATGCCCGGTTCGCACAAGACGTTCCTGGGCTGTGCGGGCGAGACGCCGAAGGACAACTACAAGAAGTCCCTCCAGATGCAGGACGCCGGCACCCCGTCCGACGAGGCGCTGACGAAGATGGCCGACCGGCACGGCATCAGGCTCTTCACGGGCAAGGCGGGTTCGGCGACCTGGTTCGACTGCAACGCGATGCACGGCTCGGGGGACAACATCACCCCGTACGCGCGCAGCAACGTCTTCATCGTGTTCAACAGTGTCGAGAACACCGCCCAGGAGCCCTTCGCGGCTCCGATCCGCCGGCCCGAGTTCATCGGGGCGCGGGACTTCACCCCGGTGAGGTAGCGGCGTACGCCGGTCGGCAGGGGCGGGGCGCCTGGTGCGCCCCGCCCCCGCCGCGTGCCCGGGCGGCGCCGTCGTCCGCGGGGGCGGGCCGCCCTCCGGGGCCGGGACGGCCGGCCGCCGCGCGGGCCGTGCCGGGCCCGGGCCGGGCGGCTCAGCGGAAGTCGGCGGCGTTCTCCGCGGCCCACTGCCGAAACGTCCTGGCCCGTGCGCCGGTGATCCGGGCGACCGTGTCGCGGACGGCGAGCAGTTCGTCGTTGACGTCGCCGCCCATCAGGTCGAGCACCGCGTCAGCGGCTTCGCCGCCCATGAAGGCGGCCATCCGGCGGTGGGCCTCCTGACGGCCTGCCTCGGCGAACGGCACCTCCCGCCCCAGTACTTCCGCGATGGCCGCGGCCTGCTGCCGGGCCGTGATCCGCTCCGGGCCGGTCAGTTCGTACGTCCGCCCGTGATGGCCGGGCCCGGTCAGTGCCGCCCGGGCCACCGAGGCGATGTCCGCGGGGTGGACCGTGGGGAGGCCGGTGTCGGCGTAGGGTGCGCGGACCGTCCCCCGTTCCCGGATCGTCTCCGCCCACCACAGCGCGTTCGAGGCGAACTGCGTGGGCCGCAGGACCGTCCACGCCATGCCGCTGTCCCTGAGCAGCCGCTCGACGTCCGCGTTCTCGCGCGCGGGGCCCAGATGCGGATGGGTCCGGACGGTGATGGACGAGACCAGCACCACGTGCTCCACGCCCGCCTGCCGGGCGGTCCGGATGATCCCGGCGTCCTCGCCCACGCGTGACACGAGGAACAGCGACCGCACCCCCCTCAGCACGGGTTCCAGCGAGTCCGCGCGGGCGAGGTCGCCCTCGACGGCTTCGACCCCTTCGGGGAACCCGGCCCGTGCGGTGTCGCGGGTGAGTCCTCCCGTCGGCCCGGCGCCGGACGCCGACAGCTCCCGTACGAGGGCTCTTCCTATGTTTCCGGTGGCTCCGGTCACGAGGATCACGGGGTCTTCTCCTGTCGTCGGGCGGTAGCCGGTACACCGTGACGCTAGGACCTCGACCTTGCTTCAGGTCAAGGAGTCCTCCGGGGCGCCCCGGCCCGCTCGCGCGCGGACAATCCGCTGGACCGCGCCCGCGGCCGGAGGGAACAGTGGCCTCCATGACGTCTCTCGTGCAGCACATCACCATCGACTGCTCCGACCCCTACCGGCTGGCCCTCTTCTGGGCCGGGGTGCTCGGCTCCTCCGTGTCCGGGGAGGACGCGCCCGGTGATCCCGAGGCACTCGTGGAGGCGCCGGGGGCCGCGCTGCTGTTCGTCATGGTGCCCGAGCCCAGGCACGGCAAGAACCGGGTCCATCTGGACCTACGGCCCGAGGACCGCACCCGGGACGCGGAGGTGGAGCGGCTGCTGGAGCTCGGCGCGGCCCTGGTCGCCGATCACCGCAAGCCGAACGGGCGGGGCTGGGTGACCCTGGCGGATCCGGAGGGCAACGAGTTCTGCGTGGAGTGCGGGACGGCCGAGCGGGCCCTGCTGACCGGGGCACGGCTGCCGGTGACCGCCGATGACGTGGACCTCGCGGTGCGGCTCGTGGTGGACACGTTCGCGGCCGCCGCCGGCCGGGACTGGCGGGTACCGGCCGGCGGGCTGGCGTGGGACTGCTGGGAGACCGCCGAGCACCTGGGCGACGACCTGTTCGCGTACGCCGTGCAACTCGGCCCGCGCAGGCCCCCGCAGGACCGTGAGGTGGCGTTCAGGTACGCGCCGGACCGTGAGGGCGGGCCGGCGAACTCGGTCTTCGCCGACCCGTCCGCCGGGGTCGCGGGGCTGCTGGAGACCGTGGAGGCGAGCGGTGCCCTGCTCGCGGCGATGGTGCGCACGGCCTCACCGGACCTGCGCGCGCACCACGTGTTCGGGGTGTCGGACCCCGAGGGGTTCGCGGCGATGGGGGTGGTGGAGACGCTGGTGCACGCGTACGACATCGCCCGGGGGCTGGGGCTGGAGTGGGCGCCGCCCGGGGATCTGTGCGGCCGGGTGCTGGCCCGGCTCTTCCCGGACGCCCCGGACGACGCGGACCGGTGGACCGTGCTGCTGTGGTCCACCGGCCGTGCGGACCTGCCGGGCCGGGAGCGGCTCACCACGTGGAGGTGGTACGGCGCCCCGCCGACGGGCTGAAGGTACTGCGGGCGGGGGCCGCGGCCTCTCACCTCCGGGGGCGGCCCCGTGTGCGCGGTCCGGCGGCTCAGCCGTCGAGGCGTACGACGCGGACGGCACCGGCCGGGACGGTGCACTCCTTCCCGGCCCGCTCACCGGTGAGGAGTTCGGTGCCGGGGGTCTCCAGCGGTACCTCCGCCGCGGTGCCGGTGTGGTTGATCAGGAAGAGGTAGCTGCCGCTCTCCCCGGTACGGCGTACGGCCTCGACGTCGCGGGCGAGCGAGGTGCGCGGTGCGATCCGGGCGTCGGCCAGGGCGCGGTCCAGCACGGCGTCCAGGTCCGGGCCGCTCAGCCGGGTGGAGATGTACCAGGCCGTGCCCTCGCCCAGCCGGTTGCGGGTGATCGCGGGGCGGCCGGCGGGGACGCCGTCGGCGTACGACCAGCAGGTCTCGGCACCGCGCGGGACGATCACGTCCGACCAGACGTCCCCGGTGAGTCCGGGGCCCTGGGGGGCGCCTTCGGGGGTCGTCAGACGGACCGTGCCGCCGGCGAGGAGCGGGGAGAACTCCTCGACCGTCAGGCCCAGGACGTCGCGCAGGGCGCCGGGGTAGGGGCCGGGGTGCACGGCGTCGTCGGCGTCGACGATGCCGGAGAAGTACGAGACGACGAGGGTGCCGCCCCGCTCGACGTAGCGGCGCAGGTTGCGGCCGGTCTCCTCGGTGGCGAGGTAGAGAGCGGGGACGACGACCAGGGGGTAGGCGGACAGGTCGGCGTCGGGGTGGGCGAAGTCGACGGTGAGGTGGTGGTCGTAGAGCGAGGCGTAGAAGGTGTCGGCGCGTTCGCGGGCGTCGTGGTCCTCGCTGGGGCGCCAGTCCAGGGACTGCGCCCACCAGGACTGCCAGTCCCAGAGCATGGCGACGTCGGCGACGGTCCGGGTGCCCCGGACGCCTTCGAGCAGGCCGAGGTCCGCGCCGAGCGCGCTGACCTCACGCCACACCCGGGAGTCGGTGCCGGCGTGGGGGACCATCGCGGAGTGGAACTTCTCGGCGCCGCGCCGGGACTGCCGCCACTGGAAGAACATGGCGCCCTCGGAGCCGCGGGCGATGTGGGCGAGGCTGTTGCGGGCCATCTCGCCGGGACGCTTGGCGGGGTTGCGGGGCTGCCAGTTGACGCCGCTGGTGGAGTGCTCCAGCAGGAGCCAGGGGGCGCCGCCGGCCACCGAGCGGGTGAGGTCGGCGGCCATGGCGAGGTTGACGTGGGTGCGGCGGCCGTCGGTGATGAGGTAGTGGTCGTTGGTGACGAGGTCGACCTCGCGGCCCCAGGCCCAGTAGTCGACGGACTCGCACTGGCTGAGCGCGGTCATGAAGTTGGTGGTGACGGGGATGCCGGGCGAGAGCCGGTGCAGGATGTCGCGTTCGGCGGTGAAGTTCTCGCGCATGGTGGCGTCGGCGAAGCGGGCGTAGTCCAGCTGCTGGGCCGGGTTGCCGACCGTGGGGGCGGTGCGGGGCGGTTCGATCTCGTCGAGGCTGCGGTAGCGCTGGCCCCAGAAGGCGGTCCCCCATGCCTCGTTGACGGCGTCGGCCGAGCCGTGGCGGGCGGTGAGCCAGCGGCGGAAGTGGGCGGCGCAGCTGTCGCAGTAGCAGGCGCTGACCGGGACCCCGTACTCGTTGTGGACGTGCCACATAGCGAGGGCCGGGTGGTTCGCGTAGCGGCGGGCCAGCTGTTCGGTGATGCCGGCGGCGGCCTCGCGGTAGGCGGTGGAGCTGTGGCAGATCGCGCCGCGCGCCCCGAAGGCGTACCGGACGCCGTCCTTGCCGACCGGGAGGGCCTCGGGGTGGGCGCGGTAGAACCAGGCCGGCGGTACGACGGTGGGGGTGCCGAGGTCGGCGCGGACGCCGTTGACGTGCAGGAGGTCCAGCAGGCGGTCGAGCCAGCCGAAGTCGTAGCGGCCCGGGTCGGGTTCCAGCAGTGCCCAGGAGAAGATCCCGACGCTGACCATGGTCACGCCCGCCTCCCGCATCAGGCGTGCGTCCTCGTGCCAGACCTCCTCGGGCCACTGCTCGGGGTTGTAGTCGCCGCCGAAGGCCAGTCTGCGCAGGCCGGCCGGTGCGGGAGCGGGTTCGGGGTGCGACATCGGCGTCTCCTGGCTCAGAGGGTGGCTCACTGGAATAAGTTCTGGGAACGTGCACACGCACACAGCGCCACCTGAGCAGCGCGGGAACAGCACGACAACCGCAGCAGCGCGGCGCCAAGGTCAACATAACCGCACAGCAACAACCATTGACAAGTGTCGGTTTCGTTTCTCTACTGTGAACGCTCACAGCGCTGGACCGGCCGTCGGCCGTCGCGCTCGCGGGCAGCGGCCAGTCCCTCGTCGGCGCCGATGACGATGGGTTCGTGGATGAACTCGGCCAGAGCCGCGGAGCCGTGGAAGACGAGCCGGCCGCCGGGGGTGGTGGTGTCCAGGTTCTCGTGCAGCGAGGTGAAGCCGATCCCGCGGGTGCGGAGTTCGGCGGCCATGTTGATGAGGTCCTGGAGGCTGCGGCCGTAGTGGTCGAGCGAGGGGACGACGGGGGCGTCGCCGGGGCCGAGGAATTCGTGACATGCCTTCAGCTCGGGGGGAGCATGTTCTTGCCGGACTTCTTGCCCGCGAAGATCTTCCGGCATCCGGCGGCGGTGAGTATGTCGAACTATCGCTCGAGTTCCTGCCTGCCGGTTGAGACCCGGGCGTATCCGGTCTTGATTTCGGTGCGGACGAGGGGTTCGGAGGCGAGGAGGCCCGGCTCGGCCGGTGCGGGAGGCGGCCCCGAACCTTGTCAGGAAACGGTGGTCCGGGGCTATTGGATGACCCCGGTTTCCCAGGGGGTTCTTGAAGACTCTGCGAGACCTGGCCGACACTGCGGGGTGATCTCCGGAAACGAAGGTCTCTTGAAGGTCGTCACGCGGATGGGGCCGTACCGATCGGCGTGGTGGCCCCAAGACGGCTTCAGCGGTGCCGCGCGCCTGCCGACCACCGACTCCGGCAGCGCCTGGCGACGCGGGAACCGTCCGACCGCCCGCACATCACGCTCCACTCGCACAGTCCGCGTCAGCGCCGCGGACCCGTGCGAGTGGAGCGTGCTACTCGTCCGCCAGGTCGCGCTGCAGGCGGGCGACCAGCGCCTGCAGCCGCCGACGCATGTCGCCCGGTTCGAGCGTCGGGCTCATCGTGCCGTGGGTGGGAACGACCCGTGCGAAATTGAAGCCGTCGAGCCGCTGGAGTGAGCCGACCTGGGCGGGCCAGGAGTACCAGCACACGGACGGCTCCGCGCCGAGGTCATGACGATAGGGGTCCCAGCCGAGCGAGTCGCCGGTGAACAGGGTGCCGTCGTCATTCAGGTACATAACGTGTCCCTCGGTGTGCCCGGGGGTGGGGATCGCCAGCACGCCGACGGCAACCTCGCAGGTCTCGACACCTCTCAGGATCCGGCCTGCGAATGGGGCGGCTTCAGCGTCGGCGGCATGGATGACCACTTGAGAGCCGAATGCATCGGCATAGCGCTCGGCGTCGCCGACGTCGTCGCGGTGCGTCAGCAAGATCGTCGTGATTCCACCGAGCGATTCCATCCAGGCGCAGAGCGACGGGGTGAAGCGCGGCGCGTCGACGAGGAGGTTGCCCTCGGCGCGCTGCACGAGGAAGGCGTTGCCGCCTGCGGTTCCGGGCGAGTTCGAGCCCGTCCGCCAGGTGCCGGGTGTGATCTCCAAGGGGTGGTGTCGCCGCCACGTCACGCCGGATTCGGTGCCGATCGACCGGGACGGGCACACCTCGGCGGCGAGCTGTGCCTGCAGGATCTCACCTTCGGTGGCCGGCTGGCGGGTCATGACGAAATGCTCGCCGTCGCTTGCCGGCCCGAACAGCGTCGGCGCGAGCGAGACCGAACCTCCGCAGCCGATACAGCGGTCGTCGACAAACCAGTCTCCGGCCACGTTCTCAGGGTGACGCCGGTCTCTGCGGGCCATCGCCGTTCCTCCTCCGGGCAAAGGTCACCTGGGGGACAAACGTATCACCTAATGGAACATCGATGTTCCATTAATGATCAGCAAAGTAACTTATTGGGGTTCGGTAGTACAGTGACCAGCATGAAGGAGCCTGGCCCCGAGGCCGCAGGAGCACGAACGCGCACTCGTACACGCCGCGCCATCCTCAGCGCGGCCGCCTCTGTGCTCGGCCGCGACTATCACGCCACGCTGGCGGATATCGCAGACGCCGCCGGTGTCGGCCGCACAACACTGCACCGCCACTTCTCCGACCGCACCGGGCTCATCAGCGCAGCCATCGAGGACTCCATCGCAGCGATCGATGAGTCGGTGGCCGGCGCGGCCATCGACCAGGGCTCCCCCATCGAGGCGATGCGCAGGCTGGTGACGGCGATGGTGGCGGTCGGCGAGCGGCTGGTATTCCTCTTCGGCGATCCACGCGTTCTGGAAGGCCACGGCGCAGCAAAGACACCGGAGCCTCTCGACGACCCGGTGCTCACTCTCATCAAGCGCGGGCAAGCCGAAGGCGCCTTCGACCCGGACGTCGCTCCCGCCTGGATCCAACGTGTGCTCTGGTCGCTGGTGTACACCGGGTACCAGGACGCCGAGGCATGTGGGCTGCCGAGGCACGGCATCGTCTCCACTGTCATCCGCACGCTCGAAAACGGTATCCATACGACGAATCCGGAATACCGTCAGGCATGAGCCGCGAGCTCAGCCATCCAACAGGTCAGAATGATGGGCGCCCCACGCCCGAAGAGGCCTAGGCAGTTTCGTTTGGATCATCGGGCGGACCAGAGGAAGATGCCCGCGACGTGGAGTCCGGCCAGGTAGATGGTGGCGGTTTTCTCGTAGCGGGTGGCGATGCCTCGCCACTGTTTGAGGCGGTTGATGCACCGCTCGACGGTGTTGCGCTGTTTGTAGGTCTCGCGGTCGAAGGCTGGTGGTCTGCCGCCTCGGCTGCCTCGGCGGAGCCGGTGGCGGCGTTGGTCTGCGGGGACGGGGATCACGGCCCGGATGCCGCGCTTGCGCAGGTGTTCGCGGATGGCGCGGGAGGAGTATGCCTTGTCGGCGAGGACCACGTCCGGCCTGGTGCGGGGTCGTCCTCGCCGACGGGGGACCCGCAGGCGGGCCATGACCTCGGGAAAGGCAGGTGCGTCACCGGCCTGTCCGGCGGTGAGGACGAACGCGAGGGGCCGGCAGCGGGCATCGGCGGCGAGGTGGATCTTCGTGGTCAGTCCGCCGCGGGAACGGCCGATGGCGTGGTCGCCGGGTTCGCCGGCCGGGGCCCCTTTTTACGGGCCCCGGCCGCGTGCTGGTGGGCCCGCACGATCGTGGAGTCGACCGAGACGGCCCAGCTGACGTCCTCGTCGGCGTCGGCCTGGGCCACCAGGGCGGTGAAGACCCGCTCCCAGGTACCGTCGACGGCCCACATCCGCAGCCGGTTGTAGACACCCCGCCAGTTGCCGTACTTCTCCGGCAGGTGCACCCACTGCGTACCGGTCTGGAACTTGTAGGCGATCGCGTCGATCACCTCACGATGGTCACGCCAGCGGCCACCCCGCTTCGGCGTCCGGTCCGGGAGCAACGGCTCGATCCGCGCCCACTGCGCGTCAGTCAACGGCACACCCGGACCAACGACCAACTGATCCAAACGAAATGGCCTAGAGCGGTCCGGCGGCGAGTCCAGGTGCAGTCCTCGTCAGCCTTCGTCGTCCGCGAAGGCATACAGGCTGTAGCGCGGGGGACCGCGCACGACCATCGCGCCGATCCCCGCGATCTGGTCATTGACGGCATTTAGCCAGGCCGGTCCCCGCTTGTATCCGTAATACTTGGGCGAGGGAGCAGCGTTGACGCTCTTGACGGGGACGACGAAACGCAGCCCGTCGGCAGAGGCAAGCAGCCCACCGCCCCATATCTGGGCCAGCCCGATACGGGACTGCGCGGTGATCAGCGCGGCGTTCGCCGCGGCGACAGTGTCCGCGCGCAGATAGTCCTGATCCACGTGGGACAGCCGTGAGCAAGTCAGCGCCTTGCGGGTGTTGGTGGTGTCGATGACCGGGGTCAGGCCGATGCTGCAGCCCACCGCCACCAGCAGTGCCGCCAGGGAGACGAGCAGCCCCTCCGTGCGGGTGGGCCGGTCGGACACGTGCTTGAAGGAGTCCAGAAAGCCGGTTCAGGAGTGGACCTCGAACAACAGGTCCGGCGCCAACTACGGTGACGCCCTGTCCGACTCCGAGCTGCTGCGCGGGGCGCCGCGCGTCCTCGGCCACGGGGTGATCACCGTCCCGGTGATGCTGGGCCTGGCCCTGCTGTTCGCCCTGCTCCTGGACACAGAGCGGGTCCGGCTGCGCGGCTTTTCCCGGCCGGCGATCTTCCTGCCGTACGCGATCCCGGGTGTCGTCGCCGCGCTGATGTGGGGCTTCCTCCATCTGCCGGACGTCAGCCCCTTCCTCTACCCGCTGGATGCCACCGAGCTGCCCGAGCCCGTCTTCTCGGCCGCCCCCGCCCTGCCCTCCGGCTTCCTGAAGGCGTCCAACTCCCGTACGAGCAGGGGGAATCCTGATGAGCGCTCCGCCCCTCCCGACCAAACTGCTGCCGGCGGTCCTCTCCCCGTACGGCGTGTACCTGGCCCGGATCTACGCGACGGCGGCCGTGCCCGCCGACGTGATCGAGGCGGGCCGGACGGACGGCGGCGGCGAGTGGCGGATCTTCCGCGCCATCGCGCTGCCGATGATGCTGCCGGGGCTGGTGACGGTGTTCCTGTTCCAGTTCGTGGCGGTGTGGAACAACTTCCTGCTTCCGTACATCATGCTCGGGGACGACGAGAAGTTCCCGGTCACCCTGGGGCTCTACACACTGCTCCAGCAGGGCTCGAACACCCCGGCGCTCTACACGCTGGTCATCACCGGGGCACTGCTGGCGATCATCCCGCTGATCGCGCTCTTCCTGGTGATCCAGCGGTTCTGGAGCCTGGACCTGCTCTCCGGCGCCGTAAAGTCCTGACAGCTCCTCACCAGGGCTCCTCCTGATGAAAGATCTTGCACCATGAGCCGCACAGAACAGAACGGCACGGGACGCCGCCGGCCTCCGACGATCCATGACGTCGCCCGGGAGGCCGGGGTCTCCCGGGGCACCGTCTCCCGGGTGCTCAACGGGGGGCACAATGTCAGCCCGGCCGCGCTCGACGCGGTGCGGAACGCGATCCGGCGGACCGGTTACACCGTGAACCGGCATGCCCGGTCGCTGATCACCGGCCGCTCCGACTCGGTGGCGTTCCTGCTGACCGAGCCGCAGGAGCGGTTCTTCGAGGACCCCAACTTCAACGTGCTGCTCCGGGGCTGCACCGCCGCGCTCGCCGCGCACGACATCCCGCTGCTGCTGATGATCGCCGGGTCCGAGGCCGAGCGCCGCCGCAACATGCGCTACATCGCCGGGCACGTGGACGGGGTGCTGCTGGTCTCCAGCCACTCCGGCGACCCGGTCGCCGCCCGGCTCCACGAGGCCGGGGTGCCGCTGGTGGCCTGCGGGAAGCCGCTGGGCCAGGGCTCGAAGGTCAGTTACGTGGCCGCCGACGACCTGGGCGGCGCCCGCGACATGGTGCGCTACCTGTACGGGTCGGGGCGCCGCCGGATCGCGACGGTCACCGGTCCGCTGGACACCCCGGGCGGGGTGGAGCGGCTGGCCGGTTACCGGGCGACGCTCGCGGAGTGCGGGCTGCCGCCGGACGACGCGCTGATCGTGCCGGGCGACTACAGCAGGGCGGGCGGGGAGGCCGCGGCCACCCTGCTGCTGGAGCGGGCCCCGGACATCGACGCGGTGTTCGTGGGCTCCGACCTGATGGCCCAGGGTGTCCTGGCGGCGCTGGAGCGGGCGGGCCGGCGGGTCCCCGAGGACGTCGCGGTCGGCGGCTTCGACGACTCCCCCGCCGCCCTCGCGGCCCGCCCCGAGCTGACGACGGTCCGCCAGCCGTGGGACCGGATCAGCTCGGAGATGGTACGGGTGCTGCTGGCCCGGATCGGTGGGGACGACCCGGCCGCGGTCATCCTGCCGACGGAGCTGGTGCGGCGGGACTCGGCGTGAGCGTGAGCGGGCCCTCCCGGGGCCCGCGACTCCGCTCCCGCGGCCCGGCTCCCTCCCCGCCCTCGCCCCGCGCCCGCTCCTCCGGCGCCCCCGCCTGCGCGCCGGCTCCCCCGTGCCCGCCCTTCCGCGCCCTCGCCCCGCCTCAGCCGGACAGCACGTCCAGCGCGCGGTCCACGTCGGCCTCCGTGTTGTACAGGTGGAAGGCCGCGCGCAGGTTCCCGGCCCGCTGGGACACGACGATCCCGGCGCGGGCCAGCACGGGCTGCCGGCTGCCGAGCCCGGGGACGGCCACGACCGCGGAGTCGCCGGGCACCGCCTCGTGCCCGAGACCGGCCAGCCCGGCGCGGAAGCGGGCGGCGAGTCCGGTGGCGTGGGCGTGCAGCGTGTCCACGCCGATCCCGTCGAGCAGGGCGAGCGAGTGCGCCGCTCCCGCGTACGAGAGGAACGAGACCGGCTCGTCGAAGCGCCGGGCCTCGTCCGCCAGCCGCTGGACCGGCCCGTAGAGGGCGGCGTCGGGGTCCTGCGCGGAGAGCAGGCCCGCGTGCAGGGCCGGCAGCGTCTCCTGCGCCTCCTCGGTGACCGTGAGGAAGGTGGTGCCCCGCGGGCACAGCAGGAACTTGAAGGCGCCGGTGACCGTGTAGTCGTAGGCGCCGGTGTCCAGCGGCAGCCAGCCCGCGGCCTGGCTGGCGTCCAGGAGGGTGCGGGCGCCGTACGCGGCCGCCGCCTCCCGGACCGCTTCCAGGCCGGCGACCCTGCCGTCGGAGGACTGGACCGCCGAGAAGGCGACGAGCGCGGTGTCCGGCCGGACCGCGTCGGCCAGCCCGGCCAGCGGCACGTACCGCATCTTCAGGTTCCCGCGCTGCGCGAACGGGCTCACGACCGAACTGAACTCGCCCTCGGGTGCCAGGACTTCGGATCCGGCTGGCAGGGACGCGGCGACGAGTGCCACCTGGCCGGCGACGGACCCGCCGACCGCGACCCGCCCGGCGTCGGTTCCGGTGAAACGGGCGAAGCCGTCCCGGGCCGCCGCCACCGTACCGTGGTCCCCGCCGCCGGGCCGGCGGCCCAGGGCGTTCTCTTCGGCCAGCGTCGTGACGGCATCGACGGTCCCACGGGGCAGCAGGCCGCAACTGGACGTGTTCAGGTAGACGGTGTCGGGGGCGAACTCGGTGGTGCGGGCCCGGTCGATCGCTGAGGTCTCCATGCGGCCCAGCCTGACCGCCCCCCAGGCCCGGGTCAACGAGGGCGGTCCGGCCGGGCCGCCCGGCGGACGGCCGCGCACCGGAGCCGCCCGGCGGACGGCCCCGGGCGCATACTCACCCGCCGTACCTGCGGGGAGCCGCGCTCACCGCCGTACCCGCGGGGTGCCGCGCTCACCGCCCGCCGTGCTCACGCACTCCGCTCCGGCGCGCCGGCCGGGGGCACCTCGCAGGCACCGTCCGCGTCGCAGGCCGCCGCGTCACCGCCGACGGGGACGAGGCCGGCCGGCTCATGGTCCTTCCACGCCTGTTCCAGCGCCTGGGCGAACACCTCGGAGGGCTGGCCGCCGGATATGCCGTACCGCCGGTCGAACACGAAGAAGGGCACGGCGGTCGCACCGAGCCGGGCGGCCTCCTGCTCGTCGGCCCGCACCTCGTCCGCGTACGCCTCCGGGTCGGCCAGCACCGCGCGCACCTCGTCCGCGTCGAGACCGGCCTCCGCGGCGATGTCCGCCAGCACGGAGTCGTCGAAAACGGAACGCTCCTCGGCGAAGTTGGCCCGGTAGGCCAGGGTCAGCAGCTCGTCCTGGAGGCCGCGGGCCTTCGCGAGGTGCAGCAGCCGGTGGATGTCGAAGGTGTTGCCGTGGTCGCGCCCCTCGGTCAGGTACCCCAGGCCCTCGGCCTGGGCGTTCGCGGCGACGTTGCCCTCCATCTCCCTGGCCTGCTCGGGGGTCCGGCCGTACTTGCGCGCCAGCATGCCGATCACCTGCTCGGTGTCGCCCTTGGCGCGCCCGGGGTCGAGCTCGAAGGAGCGGTGCACCACCTCGACCCGGTCGCGGTGGGCGAACCCGGCCAGGCCCTTCTCGAAGCGGGCCTTCCCGATGTAGCACCAGGGGCAGGCGATGTCGCTCCAGATCTCGACGCGCATGACTCTTCTTCTCTCCAGCTCTGCCGTAACCAGCGCGGAGGCAGCCTCCGCCGCCGGTTCAACGCACGGGGGGAGTGACTGATTCCCCGGGGCCGCCGCCGGGCCGGGCGGGGCACCGGCCCGGCGGCTCAGCGGCTCAGCGGCTCAGCGCCCCAGGGTGCGGGCCCGTTCCAGTACCTCGGCCGGGGCCTTGGTGACCGAGCCGGTGTCGAAGGGGGGCTGGGGGTCGTACTCGGTGTAGAGCTGGATCGCCTGGGCGGTCACCTCGTCGGTGAGCAGGGCGGCCAGCCGGATGGCCATGTCGATACCGGAGGAGACCCCGGCCGAGGTGATCACCCGGTCGTGCCGGACCACCCGCTCGGGTGTGTAGGAGGCGCCGTACGCCTCCAGCTGGGCGGCGGCCTCCCAGTGGGTGGTGGCGGTCAGGCCGTCCAGCAGGCCGGCCGCGCCGAGCACCAGGGAGCCGGTGCAGACCGAGGTGGTGAAGCGGGTGCCGGTGTGGATCCGGCGTACCCAGTCGAGGAAGGCGGGGTCGTCCGCCATGGTCCGGAAGCTGCCCCCGCCCGGGACCAGCAGTACGTCGCAGTGCTCCACCTCGGAGTAGCGGACCGGGACGTGTACCGGCAGGGAGCCCAACGTGTCCCGTACCGGGCCGGGTTCGTCCGTGACGAACCGGACGGTGGCGCCGGGCACGTACGCGAGGATCTCGTACGGGCCGATCGCGTCGAGCGGTTCGAAGTCGTCGAAGAGCGGGATCACGATGTCCATGACCGCAGCATAGGTCCGCCGCCCCGGTCCGCCGCCGGTCCGGGTGGATCCGTCCGGTGGACCCCGTCGGCGGGTCCACCGCGTGAACCCGTTCGCGGCCGGACGGCAAGTACAGGTGAACGCTGTCCACTTCCTCCGACCGACGGACCCCCATGACTGAATCGCTGGGCCGCCCTTCCCCAGGGGCCGGTGCCTCCGGCGTCGGCACCGACCCGGGAGACGCCGCGCTGGTCGCGGCGTCGCTGGGTGAACCGGAGCGCTTCGCGGAGCTCTTCGACCGGTACGCGCCCGCCATCCACCGGTACGTCGCACGAAGGCTCGGCCGTGACGCGGCCGACGACGTCACCGCGGAGACCTTCCTCACCGCCTTCCGGATCCGGGCCGGTTACGACAGCGGGCGCGCCGGTGTCCGGCCCTGGCTGTACGGCATCGCGGCGAAGCTGATCAGCCGGCACCGGCGCGAGGAGGTCAGGGCGCTGAAGCTGCTGGCCCGTACCGGCCACGACCCGGTGGCGGCGAGCTGGACCGACTCCGCGGACGACCGGGTCGCCGCCCAGGCCGCCTCCCGACCGCTGGCCAGGGCTCTGGCCGCGCTGTCCGAGGGGGACCGGGACGTGCTGCTGCTGTTCGCCTGGGCGGACTTCACCTACCAGGAGATCGCCGAGGCCCTCGGCATCCCGGTGGGCACCGTCCGTTCCCGGCTCAACCGGGCCCGCAGGAAGCTGCGTACCGCCGCCGGCGCGTACAGCCCCTTCGGCGACCCGCTCGAACCGCGTCTGACCGGCAAGGGAGAAGCCGTATGAACGAGCTGTCCGAGACACGCGCCCTGCGGGCGGACGCCCCCGGCCCCGGCGACGAGCGGCTGGCGGAGCAGCGCGCCCGGCTCCTGGAGGCGTGCCGACGGGAGGAGCGGGGAGTCCGGCACCCCGTCGTGCCGCCCGCCCGCAACGTACGCGCCGCGCTGCCGGGGCGCCGGGCGGTGCTGCTCGGGGCCGCGGTGGCCGGGGTGTTCGCGCTGGCCGGCGGGGTGGTGGTGACGCTGCCCGGCGACGGCCCGGCCGCCGGTCCCGCCGACGGGCGCCGGGTGCTGTCCGCCCGGGCCTCGGCCGACACCCTGGAACTGGCGGCGGCCACGGTGGAGAAGCGCACGGCCACCGAACCGGAACCCGAGCAGTGGGTGTACGAGAAGACCACGCTGACGGGCCAGGGCGAGCCGCAGACCTCGGAGGAGTGGACCCGCTGGGACGGCACGGGGGCGGCGCGGCTGCCCGGTGTCCCTCCGTCCGGGGACATCTCGGGCTTCGATCCGGACGAACTCCAGGTCTGGTACGGGCCGGACCAGGAGGAGAAGCGGAAGGAGGAGGGGTACGACGACCGGTCGCAGCGGCAGTTCTACCGTTTCCTGGCCACGCTGCCGAGCGATCCGGACCGCATGATGGAGCGGATCCGCGAGGAGCACGCCATCGGCGACATCGAGGGGGAGAGCCGGGCGGAGCGTGACTGGCGGGAGGTCCACGTCCTCTACCGTTCCGTCCTGATCCCGCCGAACGTCCAGGCGGGTCTGTTCCGGGCGCTCTCGGAGATCCCGGGGGTACGGGTGGAGAAGGGCGTCACCGATCCGTTGGGGCGTGCGGCCATCGCCGTCGTCAGGGAGGGCGCCGGCTCCTCGTCCCCGGGGGGCCGGGGCAGGGAGGAGATCTTCTTCGACGCGGGGACGTACGCCTATCTGGGCGAGACCGCCCACGCCTCCCCCGTCGGTGTGCGTATCCCGGTGGGCGGGGGTGAGTCTGTGGTGCCGGAGCCGCCGGGTGTGCCCCCGGAGGCCGCCGTTCCCGACACCGGTTTCGAGATGACCGAGGTACGCGAAGCCTGGGGTGTGGTGGACGGGCCGGGCGTACGGCCCTGAGGCACGTCCCCGCCGGGCGTACGGCCCTGAGGCACGTCCCCGCCGGGCGTACGGCCTGAGGCGCGCTCCCATCGGCCGTACGGCCCTGAGGCGCCCCCGGCCGGGCGTACGGCCCTGAGGCGCGCCCCCGTGCCCTTCCGCGGTTACGGGAAGGGCAAGGGGGGGCCGCGGGAGCGCGCGGGGTGGTGTCAGCTGCCGTCGCGCAGGTCGGCGAGGCCCCCGGGCAGGAGGGCGATGTGGTCGAAGGCCGCCCGGCAGCCCTCGCCCGTCGGTGACTGGACGAGGAAGCCGATCCGGACGTCGGCCTTCCGCTCCGGGGCGCCGAGGGCGAAGGTGCGGACGAAGGTCCACTTCTCGCCGTCGTCCGAGGCGTGGAAGGCGTAGGCGTCGCCGGTGCGGCTGAGCCGCAGCCAGACGCTGTTGCCGTCCACCACCGAGGAGTTGGCGTCGTCGGAGTGGCCTCGGGTGATGACCGAGCAGATGGTGGGCAGTTCAGGGGAGAGCTCCATGCAGAGCTTGGCCCACTCCTGGTCCCCGGCGTGGAGGTAGAGGACCCCCGCGTCGAAGGCCGCGGCGAAGTCCACCGTCACGCGGGCGCTGAGCCGGAAGTCGCCCTCCGGTGCGGCGCCCAGCAGCCTGGGTGCGTCGGAGACGGACTCCAGGCTGTCGCCGCCCGGCGGGACGAAACGGTCCTGCCGGGCGCCGGCCCGGCCGGTCAGTACCCCGTCGGTGTGCTCCCACCGGCCGTCGGGGCCGAACGCCTCCAGCGGGAAGGGGAGTCCGTGCGGTCCGGTGCTCATGCGCGCCGCCCGTCGACCCGGCGCGGCAGGCCGAGCGGGTTGTCCTCGCGGAGTTCCGGCGGCAGCAGGGCGTCGGGGACCGACTGGTAGCTGACCGGGCGCAGCCAGCGCTCGATGGCGGTGGCTCCGACGGAGGTGGAGGTGGAGGTGGTGGCCGGGTAGGGGCCGCCGTGGTGCTGGGCGGGGGCGACCGCGACGCCGGTGGGCCAGCCGTTGACCAGGACGCGTCCGGCCAGCGGGACGAGCGCCGGCAGGAGGGACGCGGCGCTCGCGTCGTCCCCGTCGACGGCGGTCTGGAGGGTGGCGGTGAGGTTGCCGGGGAGGCGGGAGAGGACGGCGGTGACCTCGTCCTCGGAGTCGTAGCGGGCGATCACCGTGACCGGTCCGAAGCACTCCTCCAGGAGCGTGTCGTGCGGGCCTTCCTCGGCGAGCCGCCGGGCGGGGACGGTGAGGAAGCCGGCGGCGACGGTGTGTTCGCCGCCCGCGCCCGGGGTGACCGGGCTCTCCACGTCCGGGAGTCCGGCGCGTTCGGCGACCCCGGCGACGAAGGCGTCCCGCATCCGGTGGTCGAGCATGACCCCGGCGCCGGTGCCGCTGACGGTCCCGGTCAGGGACTTCACCAGCCGGTCGCCCGCCTCACCGGACGGGGCGAGGACGAAGCCCGGCTTGGTGCAGAACTGGCCGGAGCCCATCGTCATGGAGCCGCCGAGGCCCTCGCCGATCTGCTCCGCGCGCTCGGCGGCGGCGGCCTCGGTGACGACGACGGGGTTGAGGGAGCCGAGCTCGCCGTGGAAGGGGATCGGGACGGGGCGGGCCGCCGCCGCGTCGAAGAGGGCCCGTCCGCCGCGGACGGAACCGGTGAACCCGACGGCGGAGACCAGCGGGTGCCTGACCAGTTCGACCCCGGCCTCGAAGCCGTGGATCACGGTCACCACGTCCTCGGGCAGCCCCTGCTGGGCGGCGGCCCTGCGCAGGAGCGAGGCGCAGAGCTCCGAGGTGGCCGGGTGGTCGGGGTGCGCCTTGACGACGACCGGGCAGCCCGCGGCCAGCGCGCTGGTGGTGTCGCCGCCGGGGACGGAGAAGGCGAGCGGGAAGTTGCTGGCGGCGTAGACCGCGACGACACCGAGCGGGACCTTGACGCGGCGCAGGTCAGGCCACGGCGGGGTCCGGCTGCCGTCCTCGTGGTCGATGTGGATGTCGAGGTAGGCGCCCTCTTCGACGACCTCCGCGAAGGCCCGCAACTGGGCTGCCGTGCGCGCGAGTTCGCCGGTCAGACGGGTCGGGCCGAGGGCGGTCTCCGCGTCGGCGGCCTCGACCACGTGCTCCTTCGCGCCGGTGAGGAGATCGGCCGCGGTGCGCAGGAACGCGGCGCGCACGGTGCGGTCGGCCAGCGCGTCGCGCACCGCGTGCGCGGCCCTGACCACGCGGTCGACCTCCTGCGCTGTGGCCTCCACCGCAACCTGCTCGCGCGGGTTCCCGGTTCGGGGGTCGACACTCCAGACTGGTGCTGCTGCCACCGTGTTTCCTTCCGCTCCACTGCCACACAATCAGGAAGTGTTCGGTATTCTGAACAGCGTTCCTGAACGTGAATACACAGGGACTCTATTTCCGGGCGTTCCGTGTTGGCAAGAAGTCGCAGCGTTGCGCAGGCCGTACAGCACTGCTGTACCAGCAAGGTCGTACAAGAAGAGGCGGAAGGGGCACAGGGCGATGGCGGTTGCCGAGGCCGGTGGGACACAGGTCAAGTCAGCGGTACGGACGGTGGAGCTCCTGGAGTACTTCGCCGGGCGTCCCGGCATGCACTCGCTGGCGGCCGTGCAGGAGGCGGTCGGCTATCCCAAGTCCAGCCTCTACATGCTGCTGCGCACCCTGGTGGAGCTCGGCTGGGTGGAGACCGACGCGACGGGCACCCGGTACGGGATCGGGGTGCGGGCCCTGCTGGTCGGCACCTCCTACATCGACGGTGACGAGGTGGTCGCCGCGGCCCGCCCCGCCCTGGACCGGCTCTCCGACGACACCACGGAGACCATCCACCTGGCCCGCCTGGACGGGACGAACGTGGTCTACCTGGCCACCCGGCAGTCCCAGCACTACCTGCGCCCCTTCACCCGAGTCGGCCGCCGGCTGCCCGCGCACTCCACCTCGCTCGGCAAGGCGCTGCTGGCGACCCACAGCGACGAGCAGGTCCGCAAGATGCTGCCCGAGACGCTGCCCGCGCTGACCGAGCACACCATCACCGACCGCGAGAAGCTCATCGAGGAGCTGCGCCTGGTCCGTGAGCAGGGGTACGCGGTGGACCGCGAGGAGAACACGCTGGGGCTGCGCTGCTTCGGTGTCGCCATCCCCTACCGCACCCCGGCGCGTGACGCGATCAGCTGCTCGGTCCCGGTCGCCCGGCTCACGCCCGCCCACGAGCAGACGGTGAAGGACGCCCTGCTCGACGCCCGCGACCGGCTCACCCTGGCGACCCGGAGGCTCTGAACCGTGTGCCCCTCCCCCGTCCCCGGGGAACCGGAACGGCCGTCAGTCACCCTGCGTGAGGTGCGGGACGGCGACCTGCCCCTGTTCTTCGCCTTCATGAGCGATCCCGAGGCGGTCCGGGTCGCCGCCTTCACCAGCGCCGACCCCTCGGACCGGGCGATGTTCGACGCCCACTGGCAGCGCATCCGCGCCTCGGACACGATCGTCATGCGCACGGTGCTCCACGACGGGCGGGTGGTGGGCAACGCCGGTGTGTACGGCTCGCCGGCCGAGCGGCAGGTCACGTACTGGATCGACCGCGCGCACTGGGGCGGGGGCCTGGCGACCGCCGCGCTCCGGGCCCTGCTGGAGCTCGTACCGGAGCGCCCCCTGTACGCCCGCGCGGCGGCCGACAACACCGGCTCGGTACGGGTGCTGACCCGGTGCGGCTTCACCGTGACGGGCACGGACCGCGGGTACGCCGAGGCCCGGGGCGAGGAGACGGACGAGCTGCTGTTCCGGCTGGACGGCTGAGGGGGCGCGCCGGGAGGACCGGCCCGGAGCGGGACGCGCCGGGAGGATCCGGAGCCCCGGGGAACGCGCCGCGGGGTCCGGGGACGCCCGGTGAAGACCCGGTGACCCCGGGGAGGTCCTGGGACGCCCAGGTGAGAAACCGGTGAGAAGCGCCACGAACGGGAACGTCCGCCGCGGCCCCGTTCGTCCCTTCCCGGGATGAACAAGACGATAAGGCGCGCCTCGGTCTTCTGTCTGCTGATGGTCCTCGCCCTGCTGGTGCGGGCGACCTGGGTGCAGGCGTACGAGGCCCGGGCGCTCGCGGACGACGAACACAACCGGCGGAACACCATCGCGCGGTACGCGCACCCGCTGGGCGACATCATCGTGGCCGGTTCCCCGGTCACCGGTTCGAAGGAGACACAGGACGACGACCTGCGCTACAAGCGCACCTACACCGACGGGGAGCTGTACGCGTCGGTCACGGGCTACAGCTCGCAGGCGTACGGGGCGACCCAGCTGGAGGGCATCTACGGCGAGGTACTGGACGGGACCGACACCCGGCTCGGCAGCCCCGCGGACCTGCTCACCGGGAAGCGGCCGGACCCCGGGTCGGTCGTGACGACCATCGACCCGAAGGTGCAGAAGGCCGCCTTCGAGGCGCTCGGCGACGACCGGGGCGCCGCGGTCGCCATGGACCCGGAGACGGGGCGGATCCTGGGCATGGTCTCCACCCCGTCGTACGACCCGTCCACCGTCAGCGGGACGACGGACGGCGACGCCTGGCAGGCGCTGCTGGACGACGAGGACAAACCGCTCCTCAACCGGGCCCTGCGGCAGCCGCTCCCGCCCGGTTCGACGTTCAAGCTGGTGGTCGCGGCGGCGGCCCTGGAGAACGGGCTGTACGGTTCGGTCGACGAGCCGACGGAGAGCCCCGCCCCCTACACCCTGCCGGGCACCCGGACGGTACTGACCAACGAGAACGCCTCGGCCCCCTGCGAGGACGCCACCCTGCGCACCGCGCTGAAGTACTCCTGCAACAACGTCTTCGCGAAGGCGGCGGCCGACCTCGGCCAGGAGAAGGTGAAGGAGACCGCGGACGCCTTCGGCTTCGACACCGGGAAGCTGGACGTGCCGGTGCGCGCGGCGACCAGCGTCTACCCCACCGGTATGGACGACGCGCAGACCGCGCTGACCGGCATCGGGCAGTTCGAGGTGACGGCGACGCCGATGCAGATGGCGATGGTCTCCGCGGCCCTGGCCAACGGCGGCGAGCTGGCGGCCCCGCACATGGTCTCCGAGGTCACCGGCTCCGGCGGCGCGGCCCTGCGGACCTACGAGGACGGCGACACCGAGCGGGTGGTGTCACCGTCCACCGCCGAGCAGCTGCGCAGCGCGATGGTCACGGTCGTCCAGGAGGGCACCGGCACCAACGCCCGGATCGACGGCGCCGAGGTCGGCGGCAAGACGGGCACCGCGCAGAACGGCGTGGACAACGGCAACACCCCGTACGCCTGGTTCACCTCGTACGCGAAGGACGACGCGACCGGGAAGCAGGTCGCGGTGGCGGTGGTCGTGGAGGACTCCGGCGCGGCCCGCTCGGAGGTCAGCGGCAACGGGCTGGCGGCACCGGTCGCGCAGAAGATGATGGCGGCGGCGCTGGGGAGGTGACGCTACGGCGGGGGCGGAGGAGCCCTCCCCGCGCAAGGACCTCGCCGGGCCGGACACCGCCCGGGGGACGGGCACCACGCCCCCGGGGGGCGTCCGGTCAGCAGGCGGCCCCGGGGCGGCGTCCGGTCAGCAGGCGGCCTCGTGGGGGTCGCCGGCCATGACCCGCTCGGTGAACGCGCGTACCTGCTCCTCGACGGATATGTGCGGGGCGACCGGGAGTTCGTAGGAGCCCCGCCCCCCGCCGGGGAGCCGGAAGTCCACCTCGACCGTCGGGGGCCCGGCACTGTCGAGGGGGTCGTACTGGACGGGGGCCACGCCCTCCAGGACGCAGCCCCACCGCTCGGACCAGCCGCTGTCCTCGATCGCGCGCAGCAGCAGGCGGGCCGTGGTGTCCACCGTCCGTTCCCAGGTGTGGTCCGCCGCGGCACGGGCCAGTTCCCCGTCGTAGCGGGCCGCGTCGAAGTGGAGGGCGCCGGGGAGCGGCGCGCGGGAGTCGTGGGTGTTCTCCCAGGACGACCAGACCACACGGTCGTCCTGGCGCCGGACGGTGACGAAGACCCCTCCGCAGCAGGCGGGGACGCAGTCGTTGTCCGACAGCTCGATCCTGCGCGGCCGGCCGGTGGCCGCGAACGGCCGGTCCCGCGCGGGACCGAGGAAGTCCCGGTGGCTGAAGCTCGAAAGTCCGCCGGGGTGCAGCCCGGCCAGCAGGTCCCCGCCGTCCACCCAGGGGCGTACCTGCGCCCAGTAGTCGGGGGCCGGGACCTGGCGCAGGGCGAACGTGCTGAGGCGTACGGGATGGGGTCATCCCCGCATGATCGTCCCGAGTGGCGCGGGAGGCGAGCGGATTGACGGGCGGTCCGGCGGCGGCCGCACGGTTCACCTGCCCTGGGGGCTTCAGGTTTTCCCCGTGTTACGCCTTACTGGGATACGTAACCGTGCCGAAGCGTCCCCGGGGGCACATTGGTAATCTCTCGACCCCGTGGGCGCGCGTGGGAACGTACACAGCGACATGACCGGCCCGTTCGGGCGCGCAGGGATCCCGTGCAGAGAAGAGGTACCCGTGGGCACAGTCGTGGACGATGCCGCTGCCGCCGAGTTCCACGCCTTCTTCGAGGCGCATTACGCCGAACTCGCCCGGCTGGCCCATCTGCTGACCGGTGAGGCGGACGCGGCGGACGATCTGGCGGCGGACGCGCTGCTGGCTCTCTGGCACCGCTGGGACCGGGTACGCGACGCCGACCACCCGCTGGCGTACGCGCGGGGGGTGGTGGCCAACCTGGCCCGTACGCGCATCCGCAGCGCGGTGCGGGAGCGGCGCAGGATCGCGTTGTTCTGGGCTCCGCGCGGCGCCGGCGACGGTTACGCGGTGGAGGATCCGGACGTGTCGGCGGTGGTGGACGTCCAGGGGGCCCTGCGGTGCCTGCCGTTCCGCAAACGGGCGTGCGTGGTGCTGCGGCACGCGTTCGACCTCTCGGAGCGGGACACCTCTCTGGTCCTGGGGATCTCGGTCGGTACGGTGAAGAGCCAGACCTCGCGCGGTATGGCGGAGCTGCAACGGCTGCTGGGACCCGAAGCACCGGCTGCCCGGGTACAGGTGGCCGTCGCGGCACAGCGCACCGGAGGAAGACAGTGAACGACGAGGATCTGCGGCAGCGGCTGCGTTCGGCCGCCGCCGGGCACCACCCCGACCGGGCACGGATGCTGGCCCGGATCGAACGGGGCATGGCCGGGGAGGCGCCGGAGCGCCCGGCCCGGCCGCCGCGTGCGCCGATGCCGTGGCTGCGGGTCGCGGGGGCGACGGTGGCGGTCTGCGGGGTGCTGGCGGCGGGGGCGTTCGCGGTGGCCCAGACGGGGGCCGGGCAGCGGGAGGGCGGGCAGCAGGCGGCCGGGCCGGCGTCTCCGGAGACGCCGGGCACCGGAGCCACGGATTCCGGGACGCCGACGGCTTCCGGGGCCCCGGCGGTCTCCGGTTCCCCGGCCGCTCCCAAGGACCCGGCGTCAGGGGAACCGGTGCGCGGCGGTGCGCTGCCCACGGAGGCGGGGCCGCTCTGGTCGAAGGGCACGGTGGATCCGAACACCAACCGGTACTGGGCGCAGAGCACCCTGACGCTCAGGGCCTCGCAGCCGCTGTCCGCGCTCACGGTGGAGCTGCGGATCGCGCTGAACGGCGGGGTGAACAGCACGGGCGCGTGGCGTTCGCTGCCGGACTCCGACTTCACGGCGACGGCCGAGGAGGAGGGCGGCTTCCTGGTGTACCGGTGGACGCTGAAGCCGGGCCGCGGCGTGCCGGCCGGGACGCACACCTTCGCGGGGCAGTACAACCACGCCGAGGGCGACCGGGTGACGGGCCGGGACGACTACACGGTCCGGGCCCGCGCGGCCGGTGAACAGACTTCGGTGGGCGGGGACTTCACCACGGCACGGTGAGTACGCGGCCCCGCGGCCGGTTCCCTCCCCGACCGCCAGTCCGCGTAGTTCGCTGTCGGCGCACACTGAGGTCCCGGGCGTACGGGAGAAGGCCGACGCGACTTCCGGGTCCTGCTCGACCGCCCGCTTGTCCGGACGCTGGAAGGTCAACCCCCAACGCTTGAGGTACTTGCCCACCCGGGCTCGGTGAAGCGGCCCGGTACACCTTGAAGATCAGCGCGCCTATCTGCCCCCGTGTCCACAGTTGACCCGAAAGCCCCAGGTCAAAGGGTAGGTGATCGAGGACCGCCTGCCGGACGGCTGCCTGCTCGGCCTCCGACAGGACTTGATGCTCACCCACGCGACGGCCTCGCGGGCGGGAGAGCAGTGCATCCCGGCCGCCGACCTGCCACTTCACCCACCAGTTGTCCACGGCCCTGGCCGACACCTTGAACAGAGAGGCAACCTCTGCCCGGTCCCGACCCCCTACCAGCGCGGACACCGCCAGCAACCGCACGGCCTCCTGCGCGTCCGACGGCCAGGCCCGCGCATCCCCACCAGATCGCTCACACACCATCAACGAGCATAAACCCAAAGCGTTTCTGATCAATAAGAACAAGGCGCCTTCCTTGCGTTTACAGTCGGTGGCGGCACTGCCATTGAGCGGTGTTTCCCTCGACTTGCGAGGTGCTTGATGGGTAGGTTGCTGGATTCATGCGATACGACGGTGTCGGCGAGCTATCGACTGTTCGGGCTGGTCGACACGACCATGGGGGCTGAAACATTCGATGATGATGCGGACAAATCGAAGTGGCTGCTTCCGGGGCCGGGACTGGTGTATCTGCAGGTGCCGTCGGAGGTGGGCACGACGGTGATACGTCTGGAGTCGTGGACCATGGCACCGACGCTGCCGCCCGGTCAGTGGGCGGGGCGCGAGGAGGTCGAGGTGGACCTTCCTGAGGGCGACCTTGGTTTGCAGACCGTCGACGGCGGGCTAAGGGAGATTCCGCTGGTGTTGCCGTCGCCGGGCACGTACCGGATGCGGTGGCAGTGGGTGTTCAACCCGGACGCGGGTCCTTTCGCCTCTCCCCTGCAGGGTTGTTCCGACGTGTTGGCCACGCCCGTCGGTCATGAGGCCGCTCTGGGTGGGGAGGATCAGTTCTGTCTGGTTCAGATCTGGCGGACCGCCCCCGCCTGAGCCGCGCCGAAGGGACCGCAGGGCCGCCCCGAATGGGGACGGCCCTGCGGTGGTTTACCGGAGTATCACTGCTGGAGTGTCAGTCGCCGATGGTGACGGTGAAGGCTTCCCAGTCGAGGATCCGGTCACTGTGGTACCAGGCGCCCAGAGGACGGCCTGCTTCCTGGTTCTCTTCCCGGTTGATGTAGCGGACGGAAAAATCGTCCTTGAGCTGTTTCCAACCTGACGGCGGTGTAGGTCACTTGGGCGGCTCTGCAGCGCGATGAAGCTCTTGGCAGGAGGTGTCACGGCCAAGATTCGCCGTGCCCCACCAGGAGCTTCGCGTGCTTGTCTGCCCGTCGTCGATTGATCTGTCCAGCCGCACCCTGCGCTACCTGAGTGCTCGACTGCAGGCCCGGAGGCGGGAGGCCGGGACGCGCCGGCGGTGTCCGCCCACGGCCCGACAGGCCCTGCTCGCCTTGGCCCGCCTGCGATGCGGCGACACCTGTGCCCGGCTCGCCGCCGGGTTCCGCATCGGCATCGCGACCGTCTCTCGCTACATATGTGAGGTCATCGACCTCCTGACCACCCTCGCCCCGACCCTGACCGAGGCGATGAAAACCCATCCGGACCAAGGCGTTCGTGATCCTGGACGGCACCCTCCTGCCGATCGACCGGATCGCCGCCGACACCCCGGACCACCCCGGGAAACACAAGCGCCACGGCATGAACGTTCAGGTCCTCACCGATCCGTTCAGCCGGCTGCTGTGGACCTCCCCCGCCCTGCCCGGGTCTGCTCACGACCTGACCGCCGCACGGACCCACGGGATCATCGACGCACTCGCCACGGCCGAGCTGAAGTGCTGGGCGGACAAGGCGTACCAGGGAGCCGGCCACCCTGTCCGCGTCCCGTCCCGAGGCCGTCGCCTCAAGCGGTGGCAGCGTCGGCTCAACAGCACGCACGCCAAGATCCGCTGTCTCAGCGAGCAGGCCATGGCCACTCTGAAGGGCTGGCGCCTTCTGTGGAAGCTCCGCTGCAGCACCAACCTCATCACCGCGATCGTCCAGGCCGTTCTTGTCCTTCACCACGCGTCAGCGTGAGGTTGGAAGAGGCTCCGTGTACACGGTCCACGGCGGCGGTGCCCGGAATGCCTCCGACACAGCGCCACAGGCGCAGTCAGATCTGCAGCGACCGCCGACAGTACCGCGAGCAGCACCCCGTCGAAGTCAGGGAACCCGGCGCCCGCCTAACGCGGCAGTCGGGTCGCCCGCGTGCCCATCACCAACCCAAACTGCCGAAACGGCCCGCCGAGAACCGACGGGCCGTCACGAAAGATCGAGACTACGCGAGGGTATCCCCCGCACAGGCAGCAGCCTTACCAGCTACTTCCTCGAAGAATACATCCACACAACAAAGGGAAAGCGGATCGCAGGCCAATTGGAAGACCACTCCATCGCTCCATGCGATCATCCACCTCCCTTCCAGGAGTTCATGTTTTTCACGCGCCACATGAACACCCTCCAAATCGGTTTCAGTCACATCGATTTCGATATGCCATCCGGGGTTGTCTGATGTGGCCATGCGAACACCGAATTCATGTTCCCATTCCCCATTGCAATTCGATGCGTACCAGGACTGAATGAATTGAATCCCTCGATCCTTGTCAGGGACACCCGAGGGGCTTCTCCCAGTCTTCGAGCACACGCGCATCACCTCCATTAGGAGAGTTAATATGCGGGGTTTCCACTTTCGTACCGTCCGCGTTCGTATGGAAGGGGCCCTCCAGGTCGAATCTCTTCACGAGTTCGAATGGCGCCGGATTACGGGGATTCGATTGCGGCGCCCACTCCGCGTATTTCTTGATTTGCCCCGTCTCCCCATGGCGCACAAACGTGGTGTGAGGGCCTTCCGCATCATAGTTCGGCCGCTGCCCGGGCTTTCGCCCCATGTTGTGAACCAGGACGCTTATGCCCTCTGTTACAACATAATACGTGTGCAGGTCACTGACAGTCAGGTTGTGAACCGTCTCGCCCGCCGCCGTCCAGCGGTCGACCGCAGAGACCTGGACGTACGTCTTGGCGCTCGTGCGGAGCCATTCGCCGGCCTTGAGATCGGTGGCGTCGATCCAGTCACCGAGCTCCTCGACCCAGAACGGGTGTCCGTCGGTCGCGGTGACCGAGGCGGTCTTGTCGCCCTTGTCACCGTCGGTGTCGATGGTGACCTTGACGAGGTGCTTCAGGCCGTTGCCCGTGATCTCGGCCGTGACCTTGCGGGCCACGGTCTTTCCTGTTTCCGGATCGGTGGCCAGGACCTCGTCACCGATGTCGACGTCCTCGATCGGTCTGGTGGTGCCGTCGGCCATCAGGACACGTGTGCCGGATGTGAAGCTGTTCGGTACCTTGCACGAGCCTCCATAGCGCTGGGCCAGCTTCGTCTTGCTGTACCAGTCCTTGACCCTGCTCATGAGCTCGTCGCCCAGCTCCGTCAAGCGGGTGAGAAGTTCCTCGGCCTTCTTCCACTTGAAGAGGTACTTGCTGAACATCTTGCCGAGCAGACCGCCGACGAGGCTGGACGCGACGTTGACGGCCGTCGCCCCGCAGGCTCCCAGAGCGCCGGTGGTGAAGCAGTCCAGGGCATCGGTGATGCCGAGTTCCTTGGCGACGATCTGGGCGAGTTCCTTGGCGGCGGCGATGGTCCGCTGCTTGGCGATGTTCGCCGAGTTCTGCGCCTCACGGGCCTTGTACTGGGCCGGGGTCTCCGTGGGTGCCTGGACGCTGTAGTACGTGTAGTAGGTCGGAGTCGCCTTGATGTCCCAGCTGTTGCTCTTCTTGGTGCAGCTGATGCCGACCAACATGCAGTCGTCGGGCATCAGGCCGTCGGGGTCCGAGAAGGTGACCGGGTTGTTCAGGCTGTACGCGTACCCGTTGATCTGCTGCGGGTCGCTGTGGTCGATGAGCGGGTCGGCGGAGATGAACCGGCCTGTGCCCGGGTCGTACTCGCGTGCCCCGAGCGTGGTGAGTCCGGTGGACTTCTGCACGGTGCCGCCGACGAAGCCCTTGTCGTCCACCCAGTCCGTCGGGGACTGCCCGCGGGCCAGGCCGAACGGGTCCATCCGGCGGCGCTGGGTGGCGCCTGTCGCCGCGTCCACGGTGATCTGGGCCGTGCTGTGGTGGTCCGAGGCGAGGAAGGTGACGCCGCCGGTGTCGCGGACCGCCAGGGTCTGGCCGGCCAGGCTGTAGTAGCGCGCCCCCTTGACCTCACCGGTGGACCTGGTGAGGTGGAGTTCCATGCCGGGCAGGTAGAACGTGGCCTCCGACGCCGTCTTGCTCAGCAGCCGGCTGCCGGCCGCGTCGTAGACGTAGTCCGTGGTGGTGCCGTCCGCGTTGGTGACCTTGGTCAGTTCGCCCCGGCTGTCCCAGGTGAATTTCTGGGTGTCCCCTCCGATCACCCGGTTCTCGGTGTTGCCCGTGTCGTCGTAGGTGTAGGTGTCGGTCGACTTGACCGCGGGCGTCGTCGACGTGGCCGCGGTGTTCTCGACGGTGCTGGTGAGCTGGTGCGGGCCCTCGCCGTTCTCCCCGTAGGTGTAGGCCGTGGTGGAGGTGGCGGAGCCGCCGGTGCCGTGGCTGGTCGTGGAGGTCCGGTTGCCGAGGGTGTCGAAGGCGTAGGTGGACCAGTACGGTGCCGTGCCGCCGACGGTCGTGGCGGACGGCGCGGAGGCGCAGGCAGTGTCCGTGGCGCCGGTGCCGACCGCCTTGCTCGGGGCGGCCTTCGAGGTCCACGCGTCGGTCATCCGGCGCAGGCCGTCGTAGCGGAAGCACTGCGTGTCGGTGGTGCCGGCGGCCGGTGCGTCCACGACGGACCGGACGTTGCCGCCCGCGTCGTAGGCGTAGTGGGCGTCGTAGATGAAGGAGCTGGCGCCCTCCACCCCGACCTTGGAGTTGATGAGCCGGTTGGTGCCCTGTTCGTAGGTGTAGTTCAGCCAGACCTTCTTGGCGCCGGTCCCGCCGGTGGTCAGCTCCAGGCCGGTCAGCTGGTTCGTCGCCGAGTAGCCGACGTCGCTGACGTAGCGCATTCCGCCGAGTGACGTCCTCATGCCGACCGGACGCCGCAGGTCGTCGTAGTCGTAGGAGACCGTCTCCGCGGAGAGGCCGCCTCCGCCGGGGAAGGTCTGCGTGCCGACGGTGCCGTCGGCGTTGTACTCGGTGTCGAACTGGTAGGTGCCGCCCAGTTCGGGCTCGGCGGTCTTGGAGAGGTAGTACTTCGTCGTGGCCGGTTCGAGGTCGTCGCTGAGCTTCGGGTAGGTGACCGACGACAGGACGGCGCCGTTCTTGTAGGTGTACGTGCCGTACAGCTCGCCCTTCGCCACGGTGTCGTACTTGGAGACGGACAGCTTGGTCCCGGTGACCGGGGCCCCCTGCCAGGTCTCCAGAGGCCGGCCCAGCTGGTCGTAGACCGTGGAATGCGTGTTCTTGCGGGCGTCCGTGGTCGAGACCAGGCGGTCCAGGTCGTCGTAGGTGTAGCCGGTGGATCCGGTGTCCGGGTCCACCGACCCCGTCTTACGGCCGCGCTGGTCGTAGGTGTAGGACCAGACGTTGTTCTTGTCGTCGGTGAGCTTGCCCAGCTGCCCGGCCGGTGTGTACGTGTACGTGGTGGACACGTAGTCGTTGGCCGTGCCCGGCACGAGCGGCTTGTCGCCCGTGTACTGGCGCAGCTCGACGGTGCGGTCCCTGGCGTCCGTGATCGTCGTGGTGGGCGTCTGGCCGTTCGGCGGGTCCACGTGGACGCGGTCGCCGCCGTAGCTGTAGGTGGTACGGGACTTCTCCACCCCGGCGACCTTCAGGATCGCCGCGGTGGTGCGGCCCGCGCCGTCGAACTCGGTCACCGTCTGGGCGTCGATGTCCTCGTTCAGCGGGACGAACAGCGTGGACGAGGGGGCGCCTGAGGTGTAGTAGGTGTCGTTGGTGGTGACGACGCGTCCGGAGCCGTCGTAGTAGGTGTCGGCGACCAGACGTCCGCCCTTCTCGCCCTTGGTCTGGATCTGCCGGGGCCTGAGGAGGCCGTCGTACAGCGTGTACTCGTCGCTGTAGGAGCCCCCGTCCGCCTGGATCTTCCGCGTACGGAGGTAGTTGGGGCCGTTGGTGCGGATCCCGTACTCGTAGGTGATGGAGGGGGTGTGGTCCGCCTTGGCGCGGTCCGGAAGCCAGACGGACACGGTACGGCCGAGCCCGTCGTGGGCGAGGTCCGTGCGCTTCCCGTTCTCGTCGGTGTGCGCGGTCACCGCTCCCCACTGGGGGGCGTACTCGGTGGTGGCCGCCCAGCCGAGCGCGTTGGTCACGGTCTTGGAGACCGCCAGGCCGTACGCGTTGTCCTTGTAGACGTTGGTGACGGGTGTCTTCGCCGCATCGGTCGCCACCAGCGGGCGGCCGTAGGCGTCGAAGGTGGCGGTGGAGACCTCCTGGTAGGTGGCGGTCGTGCCGTTGTGCGAGGCCAGCCGCTTCAGCAGGGTCGGCTCACCCTTGGTGGGGGCGGCGCCGAGCGTGGTGGTGCCGTCGTAGAACGTCAGCTCGTCGGAGACGACGTGCTTGGAGCGGTCGGGGGTGGTGCCGCAGTCGACCGCGACGGTCTCCACGCGGGAGACGTAGCTGTAGAGGTGCTTGCCGGGGTTGTCGGCGTACTCGGTGCGGGTGCACTGGTTGTCGGCGACGTCGACTTCACCGTAGTCCGCGACCTGGACGGCGCGGCCCTTGTCGTCGTACGAGGTGGTGCCGGCGGTCTGCCGCCAGGCTCCGCCGTCGAGCGCCACATAGGTGTCGGAGCGGCCGGGCCGCACGAAACGGGCGGTGGAGGTGCCCCAGTCCTTGACGCGGGTGGCGGTGACCTTGGTCCACGGCACGTTGACCGACTTGGAGACGATCTTGTCCCCGTTGTAGGTCGTCGTCTCCAGTTCGGTGCCGGACTTCCAGTCGGAGTCCTCGTAGGTCTTCCCGTCGGAGGCGGTCACACTGACCGAGCGGGTCCCTCCGTCCGGATCGGTGTCCCCGTGCAGGCCGCGGAAGAAGGTGTGCTCGGACCTGGTGTTGGAGGGGCTGACACTGCCGTCCGAGGACTCCACCCGGACCTTGCCGTAGCCGCGCCAGTCGCTCCACGTCAGGTAGTCGGTCTTGGAGAGGCCGTCGGGCCGCGCTTTCCGCCAGCCCGCGTCACCGAGGTAGGTGTAGGTGGTGGTCTGGTCGGGGCTGCCGGTGACCAGGTCGGACTCGGTCACCGAGGTGACCACGTACTTGTTGAACCAGTCGGTGACGGGGTCCTCGACCCCCGGCGGGTTCCACTTGACCGGGTAGCACCGCACCGTCGAGCTGCCGGGTTCGGGCAGGGTCGAGGGGGTGCACTGCGGGGACGAGTACGTGACGGACAGGACGCTGCCCGACTCGCTCTCCACGCCGTGCAGGCGGAAGCGGTGGAAGGGCTGGACGTTGTCGCCCGGTACGTCGATGCGGTTGGCCAGCTGCGTGCCGTAGAGCCGCACGGACGGAACCGACACATCGGTGCCGACCAGACCGTCGTGGTCGATGGTGTTCAGCCAGAGCGACTTGGAGCCGTCGCCGTTGTCCGTGAAGGTGTGGCCGAGCTTCCAGCGGTCGACGTTCTCGTAGGTGGTGTCACCGTTGCGGATCTGCGTGGTGATCTCGGTGAGCTTCTTGCGCGTCCAGAAGGTGGGTGAGTTCTGCCCCGGGCACTTGGCCCCGGCCTTGCAGTTGCGGTCCCAGGGGACGTCCGGCCAGTCCGCCGCCGTGTCGTCCTTCAGGGCCGCCGCGGAGCAGTCGGTGAGGTCTCCCACGCAGCGCTCGGCGAGGGTGAAGAGCACCCGGGCGGACGGCTTGGTGGAGTACTCCTTGCCCTCGCGCTGACCGTAGTCGATGCGCTTGAGGTAGCCCCCGCGGATGTACGGCTTGCCGTTCTCCCCGGTCTTGAGGCCCTGGGTGTAGTAGTTGGTCTCCGTGCCGTAGAAGTACGACATGGTGTTGCCGTGCGGGTCGACGACGTGGTCCAGGTTCCAGCGCCACGCCTGGTCGCAGTAGGCGTCCGCGAGGGCGGCCTTGTAGCAGGGCTCGCCGCTGTCGTCCCCGTAGACGGGCACGGTCCAGGCGGAGTTGGTGGTCTCGTTGCCGGTCGCGAAACCGGGCAGCCGGTTCCGGCCGAAGTAGTACTGGGTGCCGTCGGCCGACGTCACCTTCCAGTACTCGCCGTTGTCGTCACCGTTGGTGGCGCCGGCAAGCTTCTCGATCTTGGAGAAGTCGTCGGAGCTGACGTGCCACTCACCGGTGGTGTCGTCCTTGATCAGCTGGCCCGTGGTGCCGCCGGCCAGGGAGATCGTGGCGTTGTCGTAGCCCCAGCACTGGTCGCCGTTGGTGTCGTCGTGGCCGTCGTCGCTGCAGGGCTTGTACCGGCGTTCGATGAATCCGGGCTCGTAGCCGAAGCCCTCGCCGATCCAGGACCCCTGGTTGTTCGTGGCCCCCGTCTGGCCGTCCACGGACTGGGAGTTGTAGGCCAGCGCGACCTGCGGGCCCAGCCCGCCGGGCACCGGCGGGGCGCTGATGGGGTAGGACCAGTTGAAGACGCCGGAGGAGTTGGAGACGCTCCACTCCGACGACGCCTTCAGGGGCGTGGCACCGTAGTCGCCCTGGCCGCCGGACGTCCCGGCGGTGGCGGCGAGCACGGTCACCGGGGCCGAGGCGGCCCGGGCGGTGCCGTCGGCCACGGTCGCCTCGGGTGCGGCCGGGACCTTGGCGGTGAGCGTGGTGCGGGACTCGTCGTTGCTGGTGGCGAGCGGGGTCGCCACCGTGCACTCCGGCCGCTCGGGAGTGGTGAGCACACACTGCGGATAGGTCACCAGCCGCAGCCGGGAGCCGTAGCCCCCGCCGTACGCCTCGGCGAAGCCGCCGTAGTCGAGGGTGACGCCGACCGGTCCGCTCTTCGTGCCCTCGTCGCTGCGGGACACGGTCATCAACGGGCCGTCGACGCCCGCGGCTTCGGAGGCGTCACGGTCCAGGACCGCCAGCCGGACGGCGCTGGGGCTGGTGCGGCCGGTGGCCACGACCTTCAGCGGAAGTCCTTCGGCCTGGGCGCCCCTGGAGCCCTTCGCGGCGACCGCGACCTCGTCGGAGGCGGCCTTCGGCCAGCGTACGTCGGCTGCCTCGGTGACCTCGGCACGGGCGGCTTCGTCGGTACCGGTGTACTTCTTCGCGGTGCCGTTGTGCCCGGAGACCGGGTCGTCGAGTCCGCTGTCGGAGTGCGGCCGGGTGATCCCGTCGTCCGCGGCCGCTTCCGGCGCGTACTGGGGCAGCAGGCCGACGGCCAGCGCTATGGACACGCCCAGTACGCCGTTGCGTACGCGTCGGGCCGACAGGCGGATTCGGGATCTTCGGAAGGGGGATGCGCGCATGCGGAACTCCGTCGTCAGACGTGGGAAGGGTCGATGGCCCCGCCTCCGGACCGGACGTGTGCCGTCCGGTCCGGAGGCGGGGCCGGGGATCAGGTCAGGGTGGCTTCGATGCTGGTGTCGTCCGCGAGGCCCCTGACCAGGTTCACGAGGCTGGCGTCCAGCGCTCCCTGGAACAGGCGCACCTCGTCGACGGCGCCGGAGAGGAAGGCGGAGGGCGTCGTACCCGTCAGGGTCCTGCCCACCTGGAGAGCGGTGGCCGTGAAGTCCCAGGTGTTGTCCCAGGGCACCCGCGCGCTCTCCACTCCGTTGACGTAGAGCACCACGTCGCCGAAGACGGCCGAGTAGACCAGGGCGAAATGATCGCCCGTGAGTCCTGTGCTGGGCAGGAAGCCGGTAGCCTTCGCGGTCGTGGTCACCGGGGTGTCCGAGTCCGTATCGGTGGCGGTGAGGATCCACCGGCTGTCGGCGGCCGAGTAGCCGACCGTGAGCGCACTGCCCTTCGCTCCGGTCAGGGACAGGACCGTCTGGTCCTTCGCCGGCGACGCCGAGGAGAGCCGGGCGCGGATGGTCAGCGAGAAGCTGTCCTGCGGGGAGAGCAGTCCGGCCGCCCGTGCCGCATAGGCGTCGGTGCCGTTGAGCATGAGATGCCCGTCACCCCATACGGGGTCCTCGGGGGCGGTCTCGACACACTCCGGGTCGGCCTCCGGGTCGCAGCCCGGTGCCGGTGTGTAGATGGCCGCGCCGCCGCCGAGCGTCAGCCCTGTGCCGCCCGCCGCCTCCGGTGCCGTGCCTCCGGGGGCGCTGTCGACGTCCCAGTAGGCGAGCTGCCGTGCCACGATGCCGCCCAGGTCCGCGCTTTCCGGCGCGGTGACCACACGGTCGTAGACCTGGACGTCGGCGATGCCGCCCTTGAAGTGGGCGGTGTACCCGTCGAGGGCCAGCCTGCGGCCGATCTGGAGGGAGCCCATGGCGTTCCAGGGCGTCAGCCGCTTCACGGTCGTGGTGACGGCGATGCCGTCGACATACAGCTTCATCTCGCCCGTGACCCCGTCGTAGGAGCCCACGAGGTGGGTCCAGGCGCCCGGCACCACCTTGCCGCCGGTGACCTGCCAGTCGCCGAGGGACTCCAGGTCGTTGAACGGGGCGCGGAAGGCCCAGCGGCGGGTGCCCGCGTCGTACCCCAGGTCGAAGCCGGGCAGACCGGTGCCGTCCTGGCTGACCACGGTCCGGTCCTCGGTAGGGACCTCGGGGAGGGACACCCAGGCGCTGACCGAGAAGCCGGCCGTGGTGTTGACCATGTGCCTGCCCGTGTCCAGGTAGGCGTTCCCGGTCCCGTCCAGCCGGGCGAAGGTGTCGGCGTCGCCGAGGGGGCCGGGGGCGGCACCGAAGCCGACCCCGGTGCCGGGTTCCGCGGCCGGCGAGGAGCCGGTGCCGGCCGCGGAGCCGGAGCCCGCGACGTCACCGAGGGTCCACCCTCCCACGGGGGCCCGGCCGTCGGAGACGAGGAACTGGTACCCCATCACCGTCTTCTGCGCGTTGCCCGCCGCGTCGACCGCCTTGGCCTCCAGGTTCCACGGCCCTTCGGACGTCGGCATGAACTTCACCGTCGCGGGGCCGCCGGGGGCCGCCGTGTTCACCGTCGTCCAGGCCCCGCCGGTGAACCGGTACTGGTAGCGGGCCACATCGGCGGAGGGCGAGTCCAGAGTGAAGCTCCCGTAGTCACCGACACCGGCGTGCCAGGCGTCGTCGTCCGGGTACTGCGCGGAGGTGATCACCGGTGCGGCGGGAGTCGACGCGTCGTAGATGAACTCGCAGCGTGTGGCGGTGCCCGCGGAACTCCACGGGCCCCAGGCCGTGCCGTCGTGGCCCTGGACGTCCCAGCCGATCGTGGTGTTCGACGGGAGGGTGAAACCGGCGTACGAGTCGGTGCTGAGGTCGGACCCCACCTTGTACTTGAACGACGCGGACCCGGTCTGGCCGGTGCCGGTCGTGGTCCGGGCGCCGGTGGTGGCGTAGTGCTCGACCAGCTTCCCGTCCTTGGTCCAGAAGATGTGGAACCGGGCCTTCAGGCTCTCCGCGTAACCGGCGATGTCGTTGTGGTCGTAGTCCCGGATGGTGGCGTTGAGCACGGGGGCCGAGGAGACGTAGTGGCCGTCCGCGTTCCCGTACTCGCACGAGCCGCCCGGTGACATGGTCAGAGCGCTCATCGCGGGGGCGAGCGGGGGCCGGTTGTACTTGACCTCCAGCTGGGCGTTGCCGCAGAACCGCTTCCAGTACGAGTAGTCGCCCTCGTCACCGGCGCGCAGCCGGAACGTCGTGGTGTCCCAGCCGCTGTCCGCGGCCTTCTGGACCGTGCTCTTGATGTCGAACCGTACGTTCTGGTTCGTCGAGGTGCAGGAGCCCGCGGGGTTCGTCGGCGACTTGCTGCCGATGGTCTCCTTCAGGGAGGGCTGGTTCCCCCAGTTGGTGGCGGAGCTGATCGCGCTCGCCCCGGAGGAGTTGACCCTGCCGAGCTGGACCTCCTTGGCGGAGGAGCTGTAGGTGTGGACCATCGTCACGCCGAACTCGGCCGAGATGATGTCCTTGCCCTCGAACTGCGCCGTCGGGATGGCGAAGAACTGCCGCTTGGTGTCCGAGGAACTCGCACAGCGGTAGGAGACGTCGGCCGGGCAGCGGCCGACTCCTTCGTCGTCGCCGAACTTCCAGAACTCGGCCGACGAGTGGTACGAGGAAACCATGGTCCAGCCGCTGCGGTTCGCCGTCTTGACCACGGGGTCGATGTAGACCGGGTAGACCGTGTCGTCACCGGTGAGCAGTTCCCGGTCCGGCGTCAGGGTCAGGGTGTCCGCGGTGACGTCGAGGGCCACGTCGGCGATCTGCGTGCCGTCCGGGGGTGTCTCCTGCGGGCTGCCGGCGGCGGGGGCGGCCGTGGTGGGCGCCTGCATCCTCGCGACGGCCGGTCCGGTGTCTTCGCCCTGGGCGCTGTCCCACATCAGCGGGGCGGGGGCCTCGAAGACCGTGCCGCCCGCGGAGTCCGTCGCGGTCAGGCCGCCGTCCTCGGATGTCCGGAGTTCGACCGCGGACGCGTGGACGGGCAGGCTGAGTTCGGCCAGTTCCGGGTTCTCGGCGGCCTCCGCGTCCTTGACGACGATCAGGTGCGAGAAGCCCTCGGCGCTCGCGGTGACCTGGAGGTCGACCCCCGGGAGCACCTCCGGGTAGGTCGCGGTCGGGCCTTCGACGGCGGGTTCGGGCAGCTCACCGGGCCAGTCCAGGGACAGCGTACGGCCGTCCCGGCCGATGGTGGCGAACGTGTTCGTGCCCCCGCCGGAGAAGGACATGGCCGCCGGTACCGCCTTCGGCGCGTACGCCCCGTCCTTCTGGCGGACGAGTGTGGCGTCGATGTCCGTCCACTTCCCGTCCTTGAGGGTCCGGACGGGCTGCACGGCGGTGGTGGTGGTGAAGGTGCCGTCCGGGTTGGCCACCGTGGTGCTGCGCTCGTCACGCAGGCCGGGTATCTCAACAGGAGTGCCCTGGCCGGCCGCGGCCTCCTGCGCGGCACGGGTCCCTGCCGTGGCACCGTCGTCGGCGGGGGCCGCTGCCGCCTGGGGGAGGGCTCCTGACGGGGCGACGAGGCCCAGGCCGGTGGCGAGCAGGGCCGCCAGGGTGACCGCGACGCCTGGTCTGCGGCGTCTTGCCCGGTCATCACGTCTGTTCACGGTCGTGGTCCGCTCTCTTCTGTCTGGTCGTTCGATGGGGGTGGCGGGATCTGCCGCCGGTCACCCGGCCGCGGCGAACACGGCGCCCTTATCGGAGATGCCGACGGCCGGGAGGGCGTCGGAGCTACAGGTCCGGCCGACGGGCCGGCACCTGGCCGTCCGGGGCGGTTCCCCGGACCGGCCGCCGGCCTCAGGAGCCACACCCGCCCCGGGCGCGGTCTTCGGGAGTTCCCCCACGCCCCCGCCCTCGCCGGGGAGCACATGGGCCGGCCTCGCCCGTTCGAGACCGTTCACGGTTGCCGGTGGTCCGGTGGTCCGGTGGTCCGGTGACAACGGTGTCGGCTCGGCCGTATCCGTCACGGTCCGGGATGGCGGTGCCCGCGCGGGAGGCCGCGGCGAACACGGGGGGCCGCCCCGTGGCACTCGCTCCAGCAGCGATGGCCGGAAGATCCACCGCGAAGCCCACCGCAACAGGAATTCCAGACATGCCGGATTTGATAACCACACCCACCCCCACAGAAATGTGCGAGGGCCACCCCTGGTGGGCGCGTGAACGCACGACGACGCACAGTCAACGAATGCAATAACGGGGACTTGACCCCTGTCAAGAACATGACCGTTACACGTAATGAACAGCCAATTTCAGCGAGAGAAGGCGAAAAAGGCGGCATCACCCTACTTGGACGGGCAGACGGGACCTGCTCGCCGCCTCGGCCCGGATCGGCACCGAGGAAGAATTCGGACGTGTTCGCCGACATGGAAAAGGATTAGGGAAGGACGGTTCGAAGACGGCTGGAAACGACTGCCGGACACGTCGCGCGGGGTCTCTTTCCGGACCCCGTACACACCGGTTCCCTTCAGACCCGGCCCCGGCTCCCTCCCCCGCCCACCCACCGGTCCAGCCAGTCGTACACCGCCTCCTGCATTCCCGTCCCGAAGGTGTGGCCCTGGCCGGGCCAGATCTCGGTGGTGAGGCGGTCGGTGGCGTCCTGGGAGGCCCAGACCGGGCGCAGCTTCGCGTACGCCGCCGCGGCACCGGCCGGCGGGAAGAGGGGGTCCGCGCCGCCCGTCAGGAAGAGGGCGGGTTTGGGGGCGGCCAGGGACGCCACGTCCGGGATGTCCAGGAGGCGGCTCAGGCCCGGGTGGAGCGTGTGGAAGGCGGACTGGCCGCGCAGGGCGTTGTTGCCGGGGGTCATGAGGTGGCGGAGGGTGGTCATCCAGCCGATGGCGGCGGCCGCGCGGATGTCGTCGGACAGGGCGGAGAGCTGCCAGGCGCGGTAGGCGCCCATGGAGAAGCCGAGCGCTCCCACACGGTGCTCGTCCACCTGGGGCAGTGAGGCGAGGAAGGCCGCGGCGCGGTGGTCCTCGTGGGCGGCGAGGCCGGCCGGTGAGGTGCCCAGCTGTAAGAGGTTGGCGGCCAGGGCCTGTTGGCCGGCGTAGGTGAGCGGGCCCCGGTCGCCCCAGCCGAGGGTGTCGACGGCGAGCACGGCGTAGCCGCGGGAGGCCAGCTCGTCACCGGTGAACCTGCCTCCGTAGTACCGGGCGGTCCAGGCGGTGGCCCGTGCGAGGCGGTCCGGGGCGGCCCAGGGGCGTACGGCCTTCTCCCTGCCGATCGTGAACTCCGAGCCGTGGTCGTGCAGGACCAGGACCGCGGGGAAGGGACCCGGCCCGTCGGGCAGCAGCAGGGAGCCCCGGGTCCGGCTGTAGCGGGTGAGGGCGAACTCCACGGTGCGGGCGGTGTAGCCGGCGCGGGGATGTGCGTCGAGGGTGACCGGTTCGAAGGGCGCGTCGGCGCCGGGCGGCCGGAGCAGCAGTCCGTGCACCGCGGCGCGGGCCCCGGCACGCCAGGTGCCGAAGTCCCGCGCCGCGGAGTTCTCCCGGGAGAGGGGGAAGGTGAGTTCTTCCCGGAGGAGTCCGTGGAAGGCGGGAAGTACCCCGTGGACCAGCCCGGAGGAGGCCGGGCCGGAGAAGGCAGCGCCGGCCACGGCAGGACCGGACACGGCAGCGCCGGCCGCGGCAGGACCGGAGGAGGTCCGGCCGGGGACGGCCCGGCCGGGCGCCGCCGGGTCCGGCCGGGTGGTGGCCGAAGGGGCCGGGTCCGGCGGGGTGGTCACGCGTAGGGGCACCAGTCGCCGAGGTAGGCGGCCGGGGTGTGGGCACGGGCCTCGGACCGGCTCAGCTGGGGGCGGTTGCCGGGGACGGTGGTCCGGGCGCCGGGGCCGGTGTTGCGGTACTCGGCGAAGCGCTGTTCCTGCCAGGGGAATCCGGCGGACATGGTGCCGTACGGGGCGGCCGCGTCGATGCCGGCGCCGAGGTGGCTGTCCCGGACGGTCAGCATGGGGTGGGCGGTGGGGTCGGAGGAGGGCACCCAGGGGCGGGCCAGCTTGTAGTAGCCGTCGGGGGCGGTGCTGGTGACGCGGGAGCGCAGGACCAGGTAACCGTGCGGGTTGGGCCCGGCGGTGCTGGGCGCGAAGACGAAGCCGTAGGGGGCCGCGGCCAGGTCGGTGCGGGTCAGGGTGCGGAAGTGGCAGCGGTCGTAGACGGCGGTGGCCCGGCCGAACACGAAGTCGACGTCGCCCTCCATGTAGCAGTCCCGGTAGTACTGCCGGGCGAACGAGGTGAGGGAGAGGGAGTCGGCGTAGAGCGTGTCCTGGTGGCCGAGGAAGCGGCAGCCGTGGAACGCCGAGCGGTCGCCCTGGACCTTGATGGCGACGGCCTGGGTACCGGTGTACCCGGGGTTGTCCGAGCGCAGCCAGTCGTTGGCGAAGGTCAGGTCGCGGGCGGTGAAGTCCGCGGCCTGGACGGTGACGGTGGCCGAGCCGCTGGTGCCGAGCGTGCCGGAGCCGTCGGGCTTGGGGGTGCCGGCCGCGTTGTCGTACACGATGACGGTGTCGCGGGGGTCGCCGCTCGCGCCGATGAGGGTGAGGCCGGTCCGCGAGGCGGACACCGAGAGCGTGCCGCGGTAGGTGCCGGGGGCGATGACCAGGGTGTGCCCGGTACCGGTGGCCGCGGCGAGGGCCGCGCGTACGTCGGTGTGGTCGCCGCGGCCGTGCGGGTCGACGTACAGGGTGAGCGGGTCGAGGCGGCGGCCGGGTGAGCCGTAGCGGCCGAAGGGGCGGGGGCGGGCGGGCCGGGCCTGGGCGGCGGGGGTGGAGAGGGCGAGGGCGGCACCCGCGCCGGCGAGCAGGGACAGGGCGCTGCGTCTGCTGGGCATGGCGGTACTCCTTGGTCCGTGCGGGGGGTGGGGCGGGCTGGCCGGAGCGGCGCCTTCCGGGGTGGTGGAAGGGTGCGGTGCCGCTCCGGCCGGTCAGGGGTGGGTCAGTTGGCGCGCGCCTTGCCGGCGCCGGCCTTCAGACCCACGAGTACGGGGACGACGAGCGGGTGGTTGACCTTGGTGCGGAGCGTCGGGGTCCAGCCGGCGCCCTCGGTGAGGTGCTCGGTGGGGACGCCCGCGTTGTGCACGGCTATCAGGTCGGTCTTGCGGCCGTTGACGTAGTTGCCGCCCGCGGTGAGGGAGGACTCCGACCACTTCTTGAGGATGGTGGCCTTGTCGAAGCCCTTGGGCACGGTGAACGCGTTGTGCTCGGCGACCAGGTGCGATTCGGCGCCGATGCCGTAGGTGTAGCCGTAGGCGGCACCCCTGGTGGCGACGAAGTGGTTGTTGTACGAGTCGACCTGGCCGAAGCGGACGCGGGGCGCGCGCTCCTTCACGTCCTTGAAGAGGTTGTGGTGCAGCGTGACGCGGAGCTTGCCCCGGTCGGTGTCACCGGCCTTGTCGCTGTTGCCGATGAGCATGGTCTTGTCGTGGTCCTTGAGGACGTTCCAGGAGACGGTGACCAGGTCGGCGCCGCGGACGATGTCGAAGAGGCCGTCGTGCTGCTGGTAGACCTGGCCGAAGTAGTACGGCTGGCCGGCGTCGGGACGGTCGCCGTCGCTGAAGGTGTTGTGGTCGACCCAGACGTGGTCGGAGCCGTAGACGACGAGGTTGTCGTACTCGGAGTTCCAGGCGCCGTTGTCACCGTCGGTGGGGTCCCACTGGGGGAAGCAGTCGTAGGTGTCCTCGAAGTTGATGTTGCGGATGATGACGTTGGAGACGCCCTTCACCTGGAGGCTCGCGCCGATGACCGTCGGGTTCTCGCCGACGCCGACGAGCGTGGTGTTGGACGGGACGTTGACGTTGACGGCGGCCGCCTGGAGCTTCGCGGACGCCGCGCGGGCGTCCTCCAGCGGGCCGGAGGGCACCTCCTCGGTGCCCCAGACCGCCGGGTCGTAGGCGGCGAGGTACTTCTCCAGGGTGTAACCGTCCTGCTGGTAGTCCTCGCAGCCGATCGGGGTGCCGTTGGCGTCGGAGTTGCCGTGGACGGTGCCCGCGATCCTGACGATCTTGGGGGCGTCGCCGGCGTCCCGGAACGCGGCGATCAGCTCGGCGCGGTTGGTGACCGTGTAGACGTGGTCCGGGGTGGCGTTCGCGCCACCGGTGGTGGAGCCCTCGGCGGCGGCCCAGCCGTCGCCCTCGGGGAGGACGGCGCGCTCGATCCCCTTGTGGCCGTTGCCGTGGCCGTGGCCGTGGGCGGCCTGGGCGGGGACGCTCACGGCGAGGGCGAGCGAGGCACAGCCCATCACCACGGCGATGGCGCGGACGTTTCGCATGCGTGCGGGCATGACGGATCCTTCACTGTCGTACGGGAATGACTGGTGAGGTGGTGCGGGTGGTGCGCGCGGGGGGTGGGGTTCTGCGGGCGGCCCTGGGCGCCGGAGGCCCAGGACGCGGCCGGGGCGGTACCGGCCGGCACCGCGCGGACGTCGCGGAAGCGTCGCAAGCGGTATGCGTGGTGCGGTGGGTACGCGTGGTGCGGGCGGTACACGTGGTGCGGGCGGTACGCGCACGGCATGAGCGGTACGCGGGTGGTGCGGGTGGTACGGCCGGACGCGGGCGGTGCGGTCCGGCGGTACGGGCGGGGCGGGTGGTGCCGGCGGGGCGGGCCCGTCGGGCCGTCCCCGCGAGGAGGACGGCCCCGGTGCCACGCCGGCGTGGCGGGGTGCCGGCTCAGGCGGGCTGCGGCCAGACGATCCGGTGCCCGGAGACCGGCGCGCCGAGACTGCGGACGTCGCCCGGGACGAGCACTCCCCGGTCCCGGAGTGCGCGGGTGGTCATCCGGGCCACCTCGACGGCACCGGCGGGGCTGAAGTGGGTGTTGTCCTGGCGGCCGTCGGGGTAGTTCGGCGACTCGCCGGGTTCCAGCCAGTTGAACAGGGCCTCGGTCCCGTCCGGGCCGAGTCCCTGCCAGCGGGCCAGGGAGAGGGCCTGCATGTCGATCAGCGGCACCCCTTCCTCGGCGGCCAGGGCGCGCATCGCCGCCGGGTACTCCCCGTGGGTGGGCTTGGCGGTGCCGTCGGCGGCGAACCTGCGGCGCTCCACCGGGGTGATCAGGACCGGCTGCGCCCGGCGCCTGCGGGCGCCGTCGAGGTACTGGCGCAGGTACTGCTGGTAGGTGGTCCAGGGGTCCGTGCCGCGGGCCGGGTCCTCGGTCTTCTCGTCGTTGTGCCCGAACTGGACCAGGACGAGGTCGCCGGGGGCGACGCGGTGCAGCAGGGCGGTGAGGCGGCCCTCGTCGATGAAGCTCTTGGAACTGCGGCCGTTGACGGCGTGGTTGGCGACCGCGAGGTGACGGCCGAGGAAGAACGGGAGGGCCATGCCCCAACCGGTTTCCGGTGCGGCGTCGGCGTATTTCTGTGCGGCCGTGGAGTCACCCGCGATGTGCAGGGTGCGGAGCCGGGGCTTGCTGCCGCCGGAGCCGGCCTGCTGGGCGACGGCGGGGGTGGCGATCAGCGCGAGCGGCAGCGCCAGGAGCGCGGCTGCGGTCTGTCTGCGGGTGAGTGACACAGGTGGTACTGCCTCTCTCGGACCTCTGGGAGTCCCGGGTTGCCGGGACCTGTGAAAGCTGCGCGTGACGTGAAGGGCGTGTGTGACGCGCGTACCGATTGTGCACGGTTGAGGGGGGACCGGCGGCGGGGCGCGACCCTGACCGCCGCCGGTCCCCCGGTCATCGGGGTGCCGGCCGTGGCGGGAGGGACGGCTCAGCCGTTGCTCCGCTCCTGCCACTCCTTGTTGGCCTCGTTCAGCTCATCGGCCATCTTGTCCAGGAAGTCCTTGGCCGTGATCTTGCCGAGCAGCAGCTTCTGGAACTCGGGCTCGTTGTCGGCCTTGCTGATGTTGTTCCAGTCCGGCAGGTAGTACGGCAGGTCCACGACCTTGGTGGAACCGTCGGTGAGGGCACCGGCGGCCAGGGAGGTCGGCTCGGACTCCTTGATCCACGGGTCCTTGGCGGCCTCGGTGTTGGCCGGGATGGCGCCCGCGGACTCGTTCCACTTGCTGTTGGACTCGTGGGAGGCCGCGAACTCGATGAACTTCCAGGCCGCGTCCTTGTTCTCGCTGGACTTGAAGAGGCCGAGACCGTCGACGGGGTTGGAGACCTGGACGCGGGTGCCGCTGTCCCCGATGGGGGCGGGGATGCCGGCGAACTTCTCCTCGCCGAGCGCCTTGAGGTGGTCCTGGTAGGAGCCGAGGTTGTGGCTCAGCATGCCGATGGTGCCGGTGTCCCACTGGGCGACCATCTTCGTGAAGTCGTTGTTGACGTCGGCGGCCGGCGTCGTCTTCTTGAAGAGGCCGGCGTACTTCTCCAGCGCCTCGACGTTCTTGGGGTCGTTGAGCGTCGTCTTGTCGCCGTCCCAGAACGAGGTGATGCCGCTCTGGCCGTAGACGGCGTCCAGGGCCTGGGCGATGGAGCCCGCCCCGCCGCGGATGGTGTAGCCGAACTTGTTGTTCTTGGCGTCGGTCAGCTTGTCCGCGGCCTCGTAGAACTTGGCCCAGGTGGTGGGCGCCTCCAGCCCGGCCGCCTCGAACAGGTCGGTGCGGTACCACAGGACACCGTTGTTCGCGGAGGTCGGCACGGTGTACATGTCGTCCCCGCGGCCCGCGGCCGAGGTGACGCTGGCCACCATGCTCTCGACCAGCTTGCCCTGGAGCGTGGAGTCCTCGATCCGGTCGTTGAGGGGTTCCAGGGCCTCCTGCGACACCATGTTGGCGAGGTAGGCGGTGCCGACACCGCCGACATCGGGCAGACCGCCGCCCGCGATGGCCGTGTCGTACTTCGACTGGACGTCGGCGATCGGGATCGGGACGTACTTGACCTTGATGTCCGGGTACTTCTTCTCGAAGTCCTTGATGATCTCGGTCCAGATGGCGGTGCGCGGACCACCGTTGTTGTCCCAGAAGGTGATCTCGCCCTTGCCGCTGCCGTCGCTGCCGGAGCTGGTGCCGTCGTCACCGCACGCGGTGGCCGTCAGGGCGAGCACCGCCGTGAGGGAGACCGCGGCCGCGGCGCGCCCCCGCTGCGTCTTCGAGATGGTCATCGTCGGCTCTTCTCTCTCGATCTGTCGTGAATGCTGGTGTCGCAGGTGCTGTTCGATGGGTGCTGTTCGGTACGTGCCGTGGGGGGCGGTCGGGGGGCGGGCTCAGGCGCCCGTGCGGGTGCCGCTGCCGGCGGGAGCGGGTGCGGCGGTACGGAAGTCGGTGAAGTGGGCCGTTCCGGCGGGTTCTGTGCCCGCCGGCGCGGTGGCGAAGAGGCCGAGCAGGGCTCCGACCCAGCGCCACGGGGTGGCGGCGAAGACCTGGCCCGAGGGGCGGAAGCCGTCGCCGGTGTCGGCGAGGAAGCGGCAGCGCGCCCCGGTGGTGACCTCGACGCGCAGCCGGGCCCGTCCGCCGGGTGCCGGGCGGGAGTACTCGGCGTCCCGTTCGTGTTCGGCGACGCCTTCGGCGTACCGGTGGACGAGCAGCGGTGTGCCGTCGGGGCCGGCCTCCAGGCCGATCCAGCTGAAGGCGTCGCCGAGCACGGCGAGTCCGGCGTTGGCTCCGGGTACGCCGCTGTGCAGGGCGAGGTCCACCTCCGCGGTGAACTCCTCGGCGGGCAGCCGCTGGACCAGGACGCTGGGCAGGACCCGCAGGTCGTGGGCGTAGGCGGTCGGTACGCAGGTGAGCCGCAGCCCGTGCCCGTCGTGCTCCCCGGTCCACTCCGGCCGGGGGTCGGCCGTCCACTGCCACTGCGGGCCGGGCCGGCCGCCGGGGAAGGTGTCACCGGAGGCCGGCGCGGTCACGGGCTGCGCCGGGGCGGTGGGCTTGCGGTGCACGGCGACGGGTTCGCCCGCGTCCCCGATGACGGGCCAGCCGTCCTCGCTCCAGCGCATCGGCTGGAGGTGGACGACCCGGCCGTAGGCGCCCTTGGACTGGAAGTGCAGGAACCAGTCCTCTCCGGCCGCGGTGCGGACCCAGCCGCCCTGGTGGGGGCCGTTGACGGCGGTACGGCCCTGTTCCAGGACGACGCGTTCCTCGTACGGTCCGAAGAAGTCGCGGGAGCGGAAGGCTCCCTGCCAGCCCGTCTCCACGCCTCCGGCGGGGGCGAGGATCCAGAACCAGCCGTCGTGGCGGTAGAGCTTGGGGCCTTCCAGGGTGAACCAGCCGGGGATGGTGTCCGCGTCGACCAGGGTGGTGCCCTCGTCGAGCAGGGTGCGCCCGTCGGGGCTCATCCGGTGGCCGGTCAGCCGGTTCTTGACGCCGGAGCGGGACTTGGCCCAGGCGTGTACGAGGTAGGCCTCGCCGGTCTCCTCGTCCCACAGCGGGCAGGCGTCGATGAGGCCCTTGCCCGCCTTGACCAGGTGCGGCGCGGTCCACGGTCCCTCGACGCGCTCGGCGTTGACCTGCTGGATGCCGTGGTCGGGGTCGCCCCAGAAGATCCAGAAGCGTCCGGCGTGGTGCCGCAGCGAGGGCGCCCACACCCCGCAGTCGTGGCGGGGGACGACGAACTCGGAGGCGGGCTCCAGGCGGTCGAGGGCGTGGCCGGCCAGGGTCCAGTTGACCAGGTCCCGGGAGTGCAGCAGGGGCAGCCCCGGGAACCGGCCGAAGCTGGAGGCGGTGAGGTAGTGGTCCTCCCCCACGCTCACGACGTCGGGGTCCGACCAGTCGGCGTTCAGCACCGGGTTGCGGTAGGTGCCGTCACCGAGGTCGGCGGTCCAGGGCGGGTTCACGCGGTGACCACCTTGCGGACGTGGGCGGCTGCGGCCTCCCGGTCGAGCCGGCCGTCGGCGACGACGGTGACGACGCGGCGGACGACGGTGGCCCCGGCGGGTACGGGGAGCCGGGTGCCGGCCGCGAGGGAGGAGCCGACGCCCGGGTACTCGGTGGTCCGCACGAACCACGGGTCGCGCCGGGTCTCCTCGGTGGCCCCGGCGAAGACCAGGGTCCAGCCGTCGCCGGCGAGCGCCAGCCAGTCGGCGGCCCTGCCGTGCACGGCCTCCTCGCCGTCGAGGGTGCCGCTGAAGACGGCGGGGGCGGCGGGTTCCTTCGGGGCGCGCCAGAAGAAGCCGCCGTACCCGGCGCCGGGGCGGCCGTTGGTGGCGGGGCTGCCGATGGACAGGTCCTTCTCGCCGCGGTTGGTGAGCGAGAAGGAGAGGTCCAGCGCCCAGGCGGTGCCGGTGAGCTCGACGGCGGCCACCGTCCGGTGCTCGCGCAGGAGTTCGGCGCCGCCGGCCTCCCAGCCGAGTTCCTCCACGAAGCCGTCCGGGTCGCGGAGCTTCCAGCCGAGGTGGCGCTGTGCCCCGTGGTTGTCGAGTGCGGTGGGGCCCTGGCCGCGGACGTAGGTACGGCCGCCCCAGAAGTTGTACCCGGCGACGTCGGGGACGGCGACGGAGACACCGAGGTGGTGGATGTGGTCGGCGGGGCGTTCCTCGGTGACGGGGACGCCGGCGAGGGTGGTGACGGGGTGGAGATAGGGGCGGGTGACCGCCTCGCCGCCGTAGGTGTAGCGGCCGACGGGGCGCCCGCCGCAGCTGAGGAGGGCGGTGGTGGTCATGGGGTGCTCACCTCGCTGTGCCGCGCCCAGGGGGCGCCTAGTTCGGAGAAGAGGCTGAGGGTGTCCGCCCCGGCGGCGACCAGGGCGTCGATGCCGGGCACGACGCGCCGTACGCCGTCGCCGGTGCCGGCGGGCAGGGTGTGCCAGACGTCCTGGGGGAGGGCGGCCGGCTCGGGGGCGGTGCGCACGGCCTCGACGACCCGCATGAAGGCGCCGGTGCGCTCGGGCGGTACGAGCAGTGCGGTGCCCCGCACCAGGTGGCCGACGAGGTTCTCCAGCAGGTCGGTCCGCCCGTGCACGGTCTCCTCGGGGCCGTGTCCGGCGCGCTGGACCAGGACCTGGTCCTGCTTGTACCAGAAGGTGATCCGGCCCCGGTCGCCGTGGACGATCACATAGGGTTCCCCGGCCTGTTCGGCGCAGAGGGTGACCGCCGCGGTGACGGGGAGGCCCCCGGTGGTGGTGACACGGACGCAGCTGGTGTCGTCGGCCTCGATGTCGTGGGCCCGGAAGAGTTCGGTCTCGATGGACAGGACGTCCTCGGCCGTTCCCCGGTCCGCGAGTTCGAGTGCGGTGGCGACGGCGTGGGCCAGCGGGTTGGTGAGCACCCCGTCGACCACGTCGGTGGTGCCGAGCCTGCGGCGGCCCGCCCACGGCGCCCGCCGGAAGTAGAGGTCGTCTCGGACCCAGGCCCCGGCGGCGCCGATCCCCTTCAGTTCGCCGATGGCGCCGGAACGTACGAGTTCCTTGACGGCGGGCACGGCGTGTGAGCCGAAGGACTGGAAGCCGACCTGGCAGGCGATGCCCGCCTCCCGTACGCCGTCAGCCATCCGGGCGTAGTCGTCGAAGGTCGCGGCGGGCGGCTTCTCCAGGAGGAGGTGGACACCGCGGGCCGCCGCGGTCAGTGCCAGCGCGGTGTGGGTGGGGATCGGGGTGCAGATGACGGCGGCGCGGGCGCCGGTGGAGTCCAGGAGCGCCCCGAAGTCGCCGGACTGCTCGGGCATCTCCCCGACGAACGCCTCCAGTTCGGTGTCGGTGAGCGGGTTCAGTTCGCAGACGCCGGCCAGCCTGACCAGGCCCTGGTGCTGGAGCCGGCGGATGTTGGCGAGGTGCCAGCGTCCGTGTCCCCGGGCTCCGGCCAGGACGATGGGGAGGGGGGTGGTGGCGTGTGTCGGCACGTTCCTCATCCCTTCACGGCGCCGGCGCTGAAGCCGGTGATGAGCCACTTCTGGATGAAGGCGAAGACGATCACCACGGGCACCGCGGCGATCACACCGCCCGCGGCCAGTGCGCCGAGGTCCACGCTGTCCGCGCCGATCAGGGTGTTGAGGCCGACCGGGATCGTCTGCTTGTCCTGCTCGCTGAGGAACATCAGGGCGAACAGGAAGTGGTTCCAGCTGTGCACGAAGGCGAAGGAGCCCACCGCGATCAGCCCGGGGCGCAGCAGCGGCAGCACGACCGCGCAGAAGGCCTTGAAGCGCGAGCAGCCGTCCACCCAGGCGGCTTCCTCCAGGGTCACCGGGACGTTCTTGATGAATCCGCTGATCAGGATGATCGACAGGGGGAGCTGGAAGACGGTCTCCGCGATGACCACGCTCACCAGGGAGTTGATCAGCTGGAGGTTCTTGAAGATCTCGAAGAGCGGGACGAGCATCAGCGCGCCCGGGATGAACTGCGAGCAGAGCAGGGCCAGCATGAAGCCGCCCTTGATCTTGAAGTCGAAGCGGGCCAGGGCGTATCCGCCGGCCAGCGCGACCAGGGTGGTGGCGATCAGCGTCGCGACGCCGACGATCATGCTGTTCTGGAAGAAGACGGCGAAGCTGCGTTCGTTCCAGACCTTGGAGAAGTGCTCCCCCGTCATCGGCCATGGCACCAGCGAGGTGGAGCCGGCGGGCCGTACGGCGAAGAGGAGCATCCAGTAGAAGGGGATGAGCGTGAAGAGCAGGTAGATGCCGAGCGGCACATAGATCTGCCAGCGCGGTACGTCGTCGAAGGCGCGCTCGCGCTTCGGGCGGCGGGCGGAGAACGGCGGCGGGGAGCTGGGGCGGGGTGCGTTCCCCGGTGCGCTGTCCTTCTTCTCTACGAGTGCGGCAGTCACTTGTGGTCGCCTCCGAACTTGCTCAGGCGCAGATAGACGATCGAGCAGAAGAGGAGGATCACGAAGGCGACGGTGGTGAGCGCGGACGCGTATCCGAAGTCGTGGCCCTCGATGCCTGTGTTGGCGACGTAGAGGGGCAGGGTGGTGGTCTCGCCGGCCGGTCCGCCGCCGGTGAGGGTGTAGAGCAGGTCGACGTTGTTGAACTCCCAGACCCCGCGCAGCAGGGTGGCGAGGATGATCGCGTCGCGCAGGTGCGGCAGGGTGATGTGGAAGAACTGCCGGAAGCGTCCCGCGCCGTCGACCGCCGCCGCCTCGTACAGCTCCTTGGAGACGGACTGGAGGTCGGCGAGGATGAGGATGGCGAAGAAGGGGACCCCGCGCCAGAGTTCGGTGACGGTGGCGGCCCAGAAGACCGTTCCGGTGTCGGAGAGCACCGAGGTGCCGTAGTCGCCGATGCCGGCGTCCGCGAGGTAGCGGCTGAAACCGGTCGAGGAGTTGTAGAGCAGGATCCAGATGGTGCTGGTCAGCACGCCGGAGACGGCCCAGGGCGAGAAGACCAGGGCGCGGGATATGCCGCGTCCGATGAAGGTCTGGTTGACGATCAGGGCGAGCGCGAGGCCGAGTGCCAGCTGGAGGGTGACCTGGGTGAAGACCCACTGGGCGCTGAAGCCGAGCGTCGACCAGAACTGGTCGTCCTCGGTGAAGATCCGGGTGAAGTTGTCGAGTCCGGCGAAGCCGTTCCGCCACGGCTTGGTGACGTTGTAGTTCTGGAGGCTGTAGTAGAAGACGCTGATCACCGGGTAGGCGATGAAGCCCAGCATCAGCAGGCCCGCGGGCGCGATCAGCAGATACGGCAGGCGGCGGGGGCTGGCCGTACGTCGCTTGGGCGCCTTCTGCTCGGGCTTTTTCGCCTTGGGCGGCGGTGTGGCCACGGCTGCGGATTGGGCCATGACGCGTCTCCGATCTCTGGGAAGTGCTGGGGGTGCCGTGCTTTCGGTGGTGCCGGTGCTTGAGGTGGTGCCGGGGCTCGGGGTGCCGGGGCTCGGGGCGGTGCCGGTGCTCTCGGTGGTGCGTGTGCTCGGGGTGGTGCGTGTGCTCCGGGGAGGCGCTTCCGTCGCTCTCCGCGTTGTGCAAGCGCTTACCGCATGGCGTTCGGTATGCCGGACAGTCGGTGCGCTGAATTCTCCGGCCGGCGGGTCAGCCCGCGTACGGGTCGGGCACTTCTCCCGGCCGGGCCAGGAAGGTGAAGTCGCATCCCGTGTCGGCCTGGGTGATCTGGTCCTGGTAGAGCGCTCCGTAGCCGCGCCCGTAGCGGGCGGGCGGCGGTGTCCACGCGGCCCTGCGGGCCTCCAGCTCCTCCTCGGTGACGTCGAGGTGCAGCTGCCGGGCCCCGACGTCCAGGGTGATGAGGTCACCGGTGCGGACGAGGGCGAGCGGTCCGCCCACGAAGGACTCGGGGGCGACGTGCAGCACGCACGCCCCGTAACTGGTGCCGCTCATCCGCGCGTCGGAGATCCGCACCATGTCCCGTACGCCCTGCTTCAGCAGGTAGTCGGGGATCGGCAGCATGCCGTACTCGGGCATGCCGGGGCCGCCCTTGGGGCCGGCGTTGCGGAGCACCAGCACATGGTCCGGGGTGAGGGCCAGGGCCGGGTCGTTGATGGTGCGCTGCATCTCCTTGTAGTCGTCGAAGACGACCGCGGGGCCGGTGTGGCGCAGCAGGTGCGGTTCGGCGGCGATGTGCTTGATGACGGCGCCGTCGGGGCAGAGGTTGCCGCGCAGCACCGCCACGCCGCCCTCCTCGGCCAGCGGGTCGTCCCGGTCGCGGATGACGTCCGCGTTGTGGACCAGCGCCCCCTCGATCTGCTCGCCCATCGTGGTGTGCGCGACGGTCGGGCGGTCCAGGTGCAGGACGTCGGTGAGCCGGGACAGGAAACCGGGCAGTCCCCCGGCGAAGTGGAAGTCCTCCATCAGGTACGCGCCGCCGGGGCGGAGGTTGGCGAGGACCGGGACGGTGCGGGCGATGCGGTCGAAGTCGTCCAGGGTGAGCTTCACCCCGGAGCGGCCGGCCATCGCGATCAGGTGGATGACCGCGTTGGTGGAGCCGCCGAGGGCCAGCACGGTGGCGACCGCGTCCTCGTACGCGTCGGCGGTCAGGATCTTCGACAGCGTCAGCTGCTGCCACACCAGTTCGACGATCCGCAGTCCCGACTGCGCCGCCATCCGGTCGTGGCCGGAGTCCACGGCCGGGATGGAGGAGGCGCCCGGCACGGTGACGCCGAGTGCCTCGGCCGCGGCCGTCAGGGTGGAGGCGGTGCCCATGGTCATGCAGTGGCCGGGCGAGCGGGCGAGGCCGTTCTCCAGTTCGCCCATCTCGCAGTCACCGATGAGCCCGGCACGCTTGTCGTCCCAGTACTTCCACATGTCCGTGCCGGAGCCGAGGACCTCGTTGCGCCAGTGGCCCGGCAGCATCGGTCCGGCGGGCACGAAGACCGTCGGCAGGTCCACGGAGGCGGCGCCCATCAGCAGTGCGGGCGTCGACTTGTCGCAGCCGCCCAGCAGCACCGCCCCGTCGACGGGGTAGGAGCGCAGCAGCTCCTCCGTCTCCATGGCCAGCATGTTGCGGTAGAGCATCGGGGTCGGCTTCTGGAAGGTCTCCGAGAGGGTGGAGACCGGGAACTCCAGCGGGAAGCCGCCCGCCTGCCAGACGCCCCGCTTGACCGCCTGGGCGCGGTCGCGCAGGTGGACGTGGCAGGGGTTGATGTCCGACCAGGTGTTGAGGATCGCGATGACCGGCTTGCCCAGGTGCTCCTCGGGGAGGTAGCCGAGCTGCCGGGTGCGGGCCCGGTGGCTGAACGAGCGGAGCCCGTCGGTGCCGTACCACTGGTGGCTGCGCAGCTCCTCGGGGGCGATGCGGCGCCCCGTCGTCCCCGTGGTGGTGTCGCTCATACGGACCACCCGGCGATCTGCTCGGCGACCTCGGCGCGCTGGGCCTCGGGCAGCACCCGGCTCGGGGCGCGTACGTCGCGGCGGCACAGCCCCAGGGAGGCCAGGGCCTCCTTGATGACCGTGACGTTGTTGGCGGACTGCCGGTCGGCGCGCAGGTCCTCGAAGCGGCGGATCTGCTCCCAGACCTTCATCGCGGCCGTGTAGTCGCCGGCCCGCAGCGCCTCCAGCATGGTCAGGGAGACGCCGGGGGCGACGTTGACGAGGCCGGAGGTGAAGCCGGTGGCGCCGGTGGCGAAGTAGGAGGGGGCGTACAGCTCGGCGAGCCCCGCGACCCAGACGAAGCGCTCCAGGCCGGCGTCCCGGGCGAACGCGCCGAAGCGGGCGGCGTCGGGGACGGCGTACTTCACGCCGATGACGTTGGGGCAGCTGTCGGCGAGTTCGGCCAGCTTGTCGCCGGACAGCAGCGGGTTGCGGATGTAGGGGACGACACCGAGCTCGGGGACCGCCTCGGCGATGGCCCGGTGGTAGTCGATCCAGCCGTCCTGCGCCACGTAGGGGTGGACGGGCTGGTGCACCATCACCATCTCGGCGCCGGCGGATCCGGCGTGCTCGGCGGCGGCCACGGCGGTCGGCACGTCGTGTCCCACACCGACCAGGACGGTGGCCCGCGCGGCCACCTCCTCGATGGTCAGTTCGGTGACGGCGCGCCGCTCGTCGGGGGTCAGCGCATAGAACTCCCCGGTGTTGCCGTTCGGGGTGACGATGCGGACGCCGCCGTCGAGGAGCCTGCGCAGCAGGGCGCGGTGCGCCGTGGTGTCGATGGTGCCGTCCTCGGCGAACGGGGTCACCGGGATCGCGACGACGTCTGCGAGGGCCGCCTTCAGCGGGGAGAGGTCCATGCGGACTGGCCTTTCGTCGAAGTGCTGGTCGTTCAGGTCCAGCTGGTTGTTCACGCCGTGTCACCCCCGTCTTCGTCGTCGGGGAACGCGCGGCGTACGAACGATGCGATGTGGTCGTGGAGGGCCCCCGCCGCGGCCGCCGCGTCGTCGGCGAGTGCCAGGGCGAGGATCTTCCGGTGCTCGGCCGCCTCGCGCTCCCAGGAGGGGTTGGCGGACCAGGCGACGGTCGACACCAGGGCGGCCTGGTCGCGGACCTCGTCGAGCATCCGGGCCAGCAGCGGGTTGCCGCAGGGCAGGTAGAGGGCGCGGTGGAAGTCGCGGTTGGCCAGCGAGCGGTCCGCCTTGTCGATGGCCGAGTCGGACCGCTCCAGGGCTTCCTGGGCGGCTTCCAGCGATGCCTTGCGGGTGATGGAGCGGCGCAGCGCCTCGGGCTCCAGGAGCAGGCGTACGTCGTACACCTCCCGGGCCATGGCCGCGTCGACCAGGCGCACGGTGGCGCCCTTGTACTGGCTCATGACCACCAGGCCGGTGCCCGCGAGCGTCTTGAGCGCCTCACGCACCGGCGTCTTGGACACCCCGAACTGTGCGGCGAGTTCGGTCTCCACCAGCGCCTGTCCCGGTCTCAGCTGCGCGGTGAGGATGGCGTGCTTGACCGCCTCCAGCACGTACTGGGTCCGGGAGGGGATCGGTGCTGGCGCAAAGGTCATGGGTGCAGGGCTCTCGCATCTCGCGTATGGCGTATCGCGTCTCATATATGACGTACGAAGTACGACGCGATGAAGCTAGAGCGGGCCTGAATGTTTCGTCAACGCTTCTGACGAAAGAAGTTCCGAGGTCTTTCGCCTGAGCGGCATCCGAGTGCCTGTTGCCGCTGGGTCTAAGGCATTTGCCCGATCCGGCGGGCCCTCCTCAGCGGCCACCATGGCCGCCGGAGCGCTCCCGCCGGGATGCGCCGGGGACGGGGGGCGGGCGGGTGCGGGTGGTGCGCGGGGTGGCTGGGGACCGCACGGCGGTGCTCTGCCTGACGGGTCTGCTGGTCTCGGGTTTCGGCACGTCGGCGATGTGGCTCACGGCCGGGATCTGGGTCAAGTCCCTGACCGGGTCGGACACCTGGGCGGGCCTGACCGTGTTCGCGATGTGGGCGCCGGTCCTGGCCGGACCGGCTCTCGGCGCACTCGCCGACCGCCTCCCCCGCAGGGGGGCGCCGCCGGAGCGGGGCTTCGCGGCGGCCGGGACCGCCCTGTTCGCCGCGGGCGTGGGAGTGCGGGTGCTGCTGGCGGTGGCGGGGCTGGGCGTCGCGGGGTGGCTGGGCCGGGGGTCGGGAAGGCCCCCGGCCCCGCCTCTCAGCCGGACGCCGTGAGGGCCTCCCGGACGGCGTCCAGGTCCGGCCCGGAGGCCAGGCCCGCGTGGTACAGCCGGATCTCGGTGGCGCCCAGGTCCCGGGCGTGGGCCGCGTCCCGGGCCAGGGTGGCGGGGCTGCCGCCCATGCCGCCGACCACGGAGAAGTTGGCCGCCAGCACTCCGCCGTGCCGGGCGGAGGGCTCGGCGAAGGGCCCGAGGACGGCCTCGCGCGCCGCGTCACCGCCGGTGCAGGGCAGCACCACCCCGTCCGCCGTGGCGAGGATGCGGCCGGGGTCCACACCGGCGTTGGCGCCGGTGCGGTAGGAGGCGGGGTCGGCGTGCAGCAGGACCTGGAAGCCCTCCCCCGCCTCCCGGCGCACGGCGGCGACGGCGGCTTCCTGGAGGCCGCGGGCGACCTGGTCGCGCCACTGCCGGGTGGCGTCGGCGAGGTCCGCGCCGAGCAGGGCGCGTACGCCCTCCCAGCCGGCGGCGCCGGAGCCCGGTCCGGCCCAGACCGGTTCCAGGGCGCGCCGCACGGCGGCGGCCAGGGCGTCGGGGTCCAGGCCCGTCGTCGCGTACCCGGCCCGGCAGTCCGGGCAGAAGCACAGGGACATCAGGTACTGGGCGGCGTCCCCGAGGCCGACGCCCGCGGTCTTGTCGTGGGCGTGCAGGTGGGCGAAGCCGTACCAGCCGCAGGACTCCAGTTCGGTACCGGATGCCCCGGGGCGTACGGCGGCCTCGGCCGCGAGGTCCACCAGGTAGGCGTGGACGTCGGGCCGGGCGATACAGGGGGCCCAGGGGTAGCGGTCGCCGTAGGCGTTGACCACCGAGGTCTCCGGGTGTTCGGCGCCCATCCGGGAGTTGTGGGCGAGCACCACCCAGGAGTGCACCTGGAGCCCCGCCGAGGCCAGGGCCCCGGCCGCCTCGGCGTACGGGTCCCGGCCCGCCACCCAGCTCTGCTCGTACGGGCGCAGTCCGCGGCCCTTCCAGCGGGCCTCGTCGGGCGGGTAGAGCACGGCGGCGTGCTCCGCGGTGACGATCCTGTGGCCGGGGTGACGGGGGGTCAGGGCCCGGGTGGAGTGGTAGGCGGAGGCCAGGGTCACCTGCTGGACGCCGAGGCCGGCCAGCCGGGCCGGGGCGCCGGGGTCGCCGACGACGTCCCAGGGGTAGACGAAGGCGGAGGCTTTCACGCGTCCTCCTCCGTGCGGTGCTTCTCCAGCAGGGCGCGGCCGGCCGCGATGATCGCGGCCAGTTCCCCGATGTGCTCTGCGGGGGGTTCGGTGAGCGGGGTGCGTACGGTGCCGACGTCCAGGCCCTCCAGCCGGACGCCCGCCTTGACCAGCGACACGGCGTAGCCGCGGCCCTTGGCCCGCAGTTCGACCAGCGGCCGGTAGAAGTGGTCCAGCAGCGCGTTCACCTGCTCGTCGTCGCCGTCGGCCAGGGCCCGGAAGAAGGCCAGGGCGATGTCGGGGGCGAAGGCGAAGACGGCGGAGGAGTAGAGCGTGATGCCGATGCCCCGGTAGGCGAGGCCGGTGAGCTCGGCGGTGGGCAGCCCGTTGAAGTAGAGGAAGTCCCCGTCGGGCAGACCGGTGCGTACGGCGCTGACGATGCGCTGCATCAGGTCGAGGTCGCCGTACCCGTCCTTGAGGCCGATGATCCCGGGGGTCCGGGCGAGGGCGAGGACGGTCTCGGGGGTGAAGACGGCGTTGTCCCGCTGGTAGACGATCGTCTCCAGCGGGGTGGCGGCGGCGAGCGCGGTGTAGTGGGCGAGCAGCCCTTCCTGGCCGGCCGCCACGAGGTAGGGGGGCATGGCGAGCAGCCCGTCGGCGCCCGACTCCTCGGCGATGCGGGCGTACTGGACGGCGAGGGCGGTGCCGTAGCCGGCTCCGGCGACGACGGGCACGGCCCCGGCCGTCTCCTCGACGGCGGCGGCGACCACCTGCCCGAACTCCTGCGGCGTCAGCGCGTGGAACTCACCGGTCCCGCAGCAGGCGAAGACCGCGGCCGCGCCGGCGTCGACCCCGGCCCGCACATGGGCGCGGAAGGCTTCGAGGCCGATACCGCCGTCCGGGCGGTAGGCGGTGACGGGGAAGAAGAGCGGCCCGGCGGCGTCGGTGAGGCGGGCGGCAAGGGGGGCTGAGGTCACGGGCGCTCCCTGAGCAGGTTCAGGCGTGCACAATTATGATCGGTGTCCATATTCATGAACACGGTCACGCTAAGGCAGCTGCGCGGCGCCGGTCAAGACAGGGGCGGCGGCACCCATGCGGAATCCCATCTTCCGGGTCACACTTGACGGGATCCGCCCGGGCTTCTTAGCTTGTCCACGCATGTGAATGTCATCCATGGATTTGACGCACCCGCGTGGCTGCGTCCTGCCCGTGCGCCCCGCCCTGCCCGTACGGGCCGCGGCCCGTACCGCGCCGGGCACGGCACCGCCGTCCGCGTGCCCCGGGCCCGCCGCCGCGCCCCGTACCGAGGAGATCCCGTATGCCCGCTCCCCGCACCGTCCTGCTCACCGGCGCCGCAGGCGGCCTCGGCACCCTGATGCGGGGGCTGCTCCCCGCCTACGGTTACGAACTCCGCCTCTTCGACGTGGTCCCCGTCGAGGGCGAACCGGACGCCGTCGTCGCCGACCTCTGCGACAAGGAGGCGGTGCGCGAGGCCGTACGCGGGGTCGACGCGATCATCCACCTCGCGGGCATCTCGCTGGAAGCCCCCTTCGAGAAGATCCTGCGTTCCAACATCGAGGGGACGTACAACCTGTACGAGGCGGCGCGGGAGGAGGGCGTCGGCCGGATCGTGTTCGCGTCGTCCAACCACGCCATCGGTTACACACCGCGCCCCGGGGAGGGCGATCCGCTGATCCCCATCGGCACGCCCCGCCGCCCGGACACCTTCTACGGCCTGTCCAAGTCCTTCGGCGAGGACCTGGCGCAGCTCTACTCCGACAAGCACGGGCTGGAGACCGTCTCGGTGCGGATCGGCTCCTGCTTCATGGAGCCGACCTCGGTACGGATGCTGTCGGTGTGGATGAGCCCCGGCGACGGTGCGCGCCTCTTCCACGCCGCGCTGACGGCCCAGGACGTGCGGCACACCGTGGTCTACGGCTCGTCCGCCAACACCCGCCTGTGGTGGGACCTGACGACCGCCCGCGGGCTGGGTTACGAGCCGCAGGACGACTCGGAGCAGTACGCGGACAAGCTGATCGCCGAGCAGGGGGAGCTGGACCCGGACAACCCGGACCACGCCCGCGTCGGCGGCCACTTCGTGACGAACCCGCCGCTCTGGCCCCACTGAGCCGGGCGCCCGCCCGGACCGCCCCGCGCCCCCTGCGCGAACAGGGGTGCGGGGGCGCGCTGGGCCGTACGGGCCATAACCCGGAAGGTAAGGGAACGGCAAAGCCAGGTCGTTCGTTACCTCCGACATGACCGCAATGACCCCCGGCTCGAACATCCCTCTCTCCGTCGCCCGTGTGGCGGTGGACGTCGCCGCCCCGGTGCGGCTCGACGTCTCGGGCCTGCTGCTCACCGCCGACGGCAAGGTGCGCTCCGACGACGACTTCATCTTCTACAACCAGCCCTCGGGGCCCGGCGTGACCTACCGCTCCGGCGGCGGCACGTCCCCCGACGCGATCGTGGTGGACACCGCGGCGGTTCCGGCGGGCATCGAGAAGATCGTCGTGACCGCGAGCCCCGACGCCGCCGGCCAGACCTTCCAGGGCGTCGAGCCCACCGCCACCGTGCGCAACGCGGACGACGGCGGTGCGATCGCCACCTTCACCCCGCCCCAGCTCGGTGGCGAGACGGCACTGCTGGTCATCGAGATCTACCGGCGCAACGGCGCCTGGAAGGCCCGGGCGGTCGGCCAGGGCTACGCGAACGGCCTCGCGGGCATCGCCACGGACTTCGGCGTGTCGGTCGAGGAGCCCGCCCCGGCCCCCGCGCCGGTGGCGGCACCGGCTCCCCCGGCCACGCCCGCTCCGGCGGCCCCGCCCGTCGCGCCGCTGGACCCGCGCATCGCCCACGCGGCGGCCCCGCCCGCTCCGCCGGCCCCTCCCGCGCCCGCGGCGCCCGCCGCTTCCGGGCGGATCAACCTCGACAAGGGCAGGGTCAACCTCCAGAAGAACCAGACGGTCTCCCTGGTCAAGGGCGGCCGTCCGCTGCTCTCCCAGGTGAAGATGGGGCTCGGCTGGGAGCCCGCGTTCCGGGGCAAGGACATCGACCTGGATGCCTCGGTGATCGCCTACGGCCCCCAGCGCAACCATCTGGAGAGCTGCTATTTCGGCAAGCTCTCCATTCTCGGCGGCGCCGTCAAGCACTCCGGTGACAACCTCACCGGGGAGGGTGCCGGTGACGACGAGGTGATCGTCGTCGACCTGGGCAGGCTCCCCGCCGAGGCGACGGGCCTGGTGTTCACGGTCAACTCCTTCACCGGCCAGAAGTTCACCGAGGTCGCCAAGGCGTACTGCCGGCTGATCGACGCGGCCACCGGGGAGGAGCTGGTCCGCTTCGACCTGACGGGGGCGGAGCCGCAGACCGGCGTGATGATGGCCAAGCTGATCAAGCAGTTCTCCGGCGAGTGGGAGATGACCGCCATGGGCGAGTTCGTGAAGTCACGGACCGTCCGCGGGATGGTGAAGCCGGCAGCCAAGTCGCTCTGAGCGGCGCGGGCCGGGCCCCGGACGCGCCCGGGGCCCGGGGCCGTCCGAAGGGCCCGGGGCCGGGGCGGCTCCGGGGCCCGGCCTGGCGACGGCTTCGCCCCCCGGGGGCGTCCCGGGGGGCGAAGGGGTGACGCGAGTCAGAGCTTGATCAGCTTGGAGTACGGGCTCAGGATCCTTCCCTGGCGCCCGGAGAAGTCGATGAGCACTGCGTCGTTGTCGCCCTCGACGGCAAGGATGCGGCCGAGTCCGAACTGGTCATGCGACACCCGGTCGCCCACATCGAAGTTTTCCACCGGTGGTGCCGCCTGGGCGGGGCGGTTGAAGGGACTGGAGGGCAGGTGACGCCGGGATCCGGCTGACTGTTTCATTACCTTGAGTATGCGCCTTCGAGGGCACACGGCGCCATGCCCGTGTCCCTCCCCCGTGTCCCTCCCCCCGCTCCCCTCCCCGTGCGGGGCCCGGGCGGCGGCTCCCGGAACACCCCGGCCGCGCCGGGGCCGGCCGCGGCCGCGCGGTGCGCGGGCGGGTCCCGCCGCGCGCCGCGCGCCCGGGGTGTCAGTGCCGGTTCGGCTGGCGCTTCCAGGGTCCGGTGATGGCGAGCATGATGCCCGGGTTCTGGATGTTGGCGAACAGCGTCTTCCCGTCGGGGGAGAAGGTGACTCCGGCGATCTCGCTGTAGGAGGGGTCCTCCTCCGTGCCGGCGTTGAGGTCGTTGCGGGCGATCGGGTAGGTGCGGCCGCTGTCGGTCGCGCCGAAGAGGTGCTGGATGCCGTCGCCGTCCTCGGAGATGACGATGCCGCCGTAGGGGGAGACGGTGATGTTGTCCGGCCCGTCGAAGGCGCCGTCCGCGTCCGGGTCCGGGTTGACGCCGAGGAGCACCTTGAGGGTCATGGTGCGGCGCTTCGGGTCGTAGAACCAGACCTGCCCGTCGTGCGCGACGGGGCTCTCCCCGCGGGCGAAGGAGGAGACGAAGTAGGCGCCGCCGTCGCCCCACCACATGCCCTCCAGCTTGCGGCCGCGGGTGACCTGCCCGTCGGTGAACTGCTTGCGGATCGAGACGGTCCTCGCGTCGCGGTCGGGCACGTCGGCCCAGTCCACGCCGTAGACGGTGCCGGTCTCGGTGGCCCGGGAGAGGTCGTCGACGAACACGCCCTTCCTGTCGAAGCACCTGGCGGCCTGGAGGACGCCCGCGTCGTCGGCGAGGGTGCGCAGCTTGCCGCGCCCGTGCGTGAAGCCGTGCGGCGGGACCCAGCGGTAGAGGAGCCCGTTGGGGCCGGAGGCGTCCTCGGTCAGGTAGGCGTGGCCGCGCTTCGGGTCGATGACGACGGCCTCGTGGGCGAACCGGCCGAAGGCCTTGACGGGCCGCGGGTCGCGGTTGGCGCGCCGGTCGTAGGGGTCGACCTCGAAGACGTAGCCGTGGTCCTTCAGCAGTCCGTTCTTGCCGGCCTTGTCCTCGGTCTCCTCGCAGGTCAGCCAGGTGCCCCAGGAGGTGCTGCCGCCCGCGCAGTTGGTGGACGTACCGGCGATGCCGACCCACTCGGCGGTACGCCCGTCGGCGCGGGTCTCCACGACCGTGCAGCCGCCGGCCGCGACCGGGTCGTAGACCAGTCCCTCGGTGAGGGGGACCGGGTACTTCCATCCGGCGCGGGTGCCCGACAGCTCATGGTTGTTGACGAGCAGGGTGACTCCGCGACGGCCCTCGAAGGCTGCGGTGCCGTCGTGGTTCGAGGGCGTGAACTCGCCGCTCTCCAGCCTGGTGACACCGCTGTGGGTGACGATGCGGTACGAGAACCCGGCGGGCAGCGCGAGGATCCCCTTCGGGTCGTCGATCAGCGGCCCGTAGCCCAGCTCCTTGTCGTGACCGTGGCCGTGGCCGTTCCCATGGCCGTGGCCGTCCCCGTGGCCGTTCCCGTGCCGGGCGTCCTCGGCGGCCAGTGCGCCGGGGGCGGTCGCCAGCGCCCCGACGGCCCCGGTGAGGGCGATGCCCGCGCCGGTGAGAGCGGACGATCTGGTGAATTCCCTGCGCGTGAAGGACATCGCGGACTCCTGGTGCAACGTGAACCGTGTGGTTGGCGTGATCACGATCCCTGCCGCCCCCCAACTCCAGCTGAACGCGACCCGGCCCTCCGGCGTCCTGTACACCAATGCGCCCCCGATACAGGGACGAACCCACCCTTACCTCCGGCCATTACCGGCCACTCCCGGTCCGGAAAGGGCCGATGGCTCTGCGCAGGCACCCTGGAGCGCGCCCCGCCGTCCCGGACGGTACGGGCGTTCGCCGCGAAAGCACCGGGAATCATCCGGAGCCACCCGTCACCAGGGCCGGCCGGCCGTTCACGGCGGTCCGGGACGGGCACCCAGCATCCAGCACCCGGCACCCGGCTCCCGGCTCCCGGCCGGCCCCGGTACGCGGCGGCCGCCTCCACCGCGGTGCGGTGGAGGCGGCCGTTTCCCCCGTCGGCGGGCGGGTCAGTGCCCGCCGAGTACCTTGCGGGCTCTTCCGAGGTCGAGGAAGACCGTCTCGCCCGTGGAGTCGTCCAGGCCGTCGTTGTCGGTGACGGCGTAGACGTGGCCGTTGCCGGCGACGGTGAGGCCTTCCAGCTTCTCCTGCGTCCAGCCCTTCGTGGCCCGCAGGGCGGGCAGCACGTCGTGGGCGAGGGTCTTCGGCAGGACCGGCAGGGTGCCCTCGGGGGCGGGGCCCTCCGGCAGGGGGACCGTGTGGATCCGCTTCACCCGGGCCGCGGGGCCGTTCAGCTTGTCGCGTTCGACGAGGGCGAGCCGGCCGCCGGACACGGTGATCTCGGACAGGCCGATCCAGTCACCGGCCGTGGCGGTGGTGGAGAGCCGGTAGCCGTACCAGCTCCAGGTGCCGGCCCGGACGTCGTAGCGGCCGAGCCGGACCACTCCGGCCGGGTCGGTGGAGGACGGGCGCTGCAGCGCCGTCCAGACGATCTCGTGGCCCCGCCGGTCCGTGGTGGCGGTGACGCCTTCGAAGCCCTGCGCGCCGAGGCCCGCGGCGACGTCGGAGGGCAGCGGGACGACCTGCCGGGTGACACCGTTCCGGTCCAGGCGTACCAGCTGGTTGCCGGCGCCCGTCCTCCCCTCGACGGCCAGCCAGAAGCCTCCCTGGGGCCGGGCGTGGATGCCTTCGGCGTCGTAGTCGGCGGGCTCGCCCGTGGCGTCCTTGACGGTCAGCTCGCGTGTGATGACGGCGGGGCCCCGTCGCGGGCCGCCGCCCGTGTCGACCGTCAGGATGCGGGTGGTGGAGTACGCGGCGTCGGTGACGGTGTACAGCTCGTCGGGGCGGCCCGGCACGGCCGACAGCGCGCCGAGCGCGCCCCAGCCGATGGGCGCGCCCGTGGGGCCGTCGGCCGAGACGAGCGACGGGAAGGCGGGGGCGCCCCCGCCCAGGCGGAACAGGCTCACCGAGGCGCGTACCCCGGCCCCGGCGTCGTCCTCCTCGCTGGAGACGGCGAGGAGTCCGCGCGAGGGGACCGGCAGCAGTCCCTCGGGGCCGTTGGTGGTGGGCAGTACCTGCTCGAACACCGGCCGGGTGGGCCTGCTGACGTCGTAGACGGCGACGAAGTTGCCGCGCTCGGAGCCGACGAAGGCGTAGCGCTTCCCGCCGTAGGCGGCGATCGCCAGCCCTTCGGGTTCGGTGCCCTTGTTCTCGGAGCGGCCGTCGTCCAGCAGGCCGTGGCGCGCCGCGATGTGCTCGTAGGTGTTGCCGGCGTCCCAGGCCACCATGCCGGTACGGCTGTCGAAGACGGTCCAGCCGCGGGTGCCGCCCTTCCAGTCGCCCTCGTTGGCGGTGGCCAGGTAGCGGTCGTCGATCCAGCCGAGCGCGTCCGGTTCACGCGGTACGCCGGTGAGGGATCCGCTCTGGTCGACGACACCGTCCTCGGCGGTGTCGATGCCGTCGAGGGAGACCGTACCGGCGCCGAACGCCTTGGTGAGGCGCCCGGACGCGAGGTCGATCAGGACGACGCCGTTGTTCTCCTGGAGGGTCACGGCGAGCTGGCCGCGGCTGTTGACGGAGACGTACTCCGGTTCCGGGTCGGTGGGCTCGGTGATGCCCGCGGCCACCAGGGCGGGCAGTGCGGAGCCGTCCGCCCGGGTCAGCGGCACCGCGCGGGTGGTCCACCGGGCGGGCGAGGGGTCCTTGAGGTCGATGATCCGCACGAACCCGGCGGGTGCCTGCGGGAGTCCGCCCTCCTCACCGCCGGCCGGGGCGGCCTCCTCGTCGCGTTCGTTCTCGATGGCGACGGCGGCGTACCGCTTGTCCTTGCTGATCGCGATCGAGTCGGGCTGGCCGCCCAGGTCGTGGCGGGCCACCCGCTCGCGGGTGCGCAGCGAGATGACGTCGAGGCGGCCGGACGGCCGGGTGTGGCTCGCGCTGGTGTTCACGACGACCAGGACGTACGGGCCGACGACCGACACCGAGGTCGGTTCGTCCTCGGCGTCGCCCAGTGCGGCCAGGGAGAGCGTGCCGAGGCCCTTCGGCCGGGCGGCGTCGCTGATGTCGAGGAAGCCGATCCGCTTGGCGGCGGCGTCCGTGTAGACCAGCGTGCGGCCGTCCTCGCTGGTCGCGGAGATCTCGGCGACCGTCTGCGCCGCGGCGTCCTCGCCGGCCGGCCGGTTCTGGAACACCGGGTAGGTGGCGGTGCGTTCGAAGGCCGCCGGCCTCGGTCCGCGGTCGCCTCCGCCGTGGTTCTGGCCCGCGTTGGCCACACCCGCGCCCACCAGGGTGCCCGCGGTCACGGCCAGGACCGCGAGCGCGGCACAGGTTCTCTTCGGGAGCATCGTTCCTCCGGTTCGTTCCTCTGAGGAACCGGATGCTCCCAGCCGTGGGCCGGTGCCGGTGGACGGCCCGGTGAACGGACGGCGAAGACCGGGAACACTGCCGGATACCGGGGACACCGGGAGGACCGCCGGACACCGGCGGATATCAGGAGCACCGCCGGACACCGGCAGCACCGGCGGGCGGGCGCGGCCGTGGCGGCAGGGCCGCGGCCGCGCCCGCCCATCTCGCTCTCCCGGTCAGTCCTTCTGCCGCGACCGCGCCTTGTAGGCCGCCTTGCGTGCCGCCTTGGCCGTCCCCCGGTCGCGGTGCAGGCGGCCCATCGCCTCCAGGACCTCGGCGGTCGCCGGGTGGTCGACGCGCCAGACCTCGTCGAAGAACCCGCTGTGCCGGCCGCTGAGCCCCTCCACGAGTTCCTGGAGTTCCTCGATGTCCCCGTCGGCGTCCAGTTGGGCCGCGATGGTGTCCACCGCGAGCCAGAAGACCATCGCCTCGGGCGGTGCGGGCACGTCGGTGGCGCCTCGTTCCACGAGCCAGACCCGGGCCAGACCACCGAGTTCGGGGTCGTCCAGGACGGCGCGTACCGCGGGTTCGGCCTCCGGGCCGGCCGACGCGAGGGCCTCCTGGCAGTGGAGCCGGCGCAGGGGGCCGCCCTGGTCGGACCCCCGGGCGGCGGCGAGGAGTTCGGCCGCCGCGGCGGTGATCCCCTCGTCCTCGCGCCCGGCGAGCCAGAGCACCACCTCGGCGCGGGCGGCGTCCTCGGGGTAGTACGCGATGCCGTCGAGGAGAGCGTCGGCGCCCTTGTCGGCGAGGTCGCCGACGGCGGGGGCGTCGACCCCGGCCTCCAGCATGCGTTCGCGGATGCCGTAGAGGCCGAGCGGGGTGAGGCGGACCATGCCGTACCGGGTCATGTCCTCGTCGTCGGGTTCGGGGCCGTCCCCGCCGTCCTCCCCCTCGCCGGCCAGCAGCGTCTCGTCCACCGGCCGGTACTCGACGATCCCCATGGGTTCGAGGACCCGGAACTGGTCGTCGAGCCGCATCATCGCCTCCGAGACCTCCTCCAGGACCTCGTCGGTCGGCTCGTCCATGTCGTCGGGGACGACGACGGACGCGGCCAGCGCGGGCAGCGGGACGGGGCCGTTCCCGGGGCCGTTCTCCGAGAGGGTGAGCAGGTAGAGGTTGCCGAGTACGCCGTCGAGGAACTCCGCCTCGGCCTCCGGGTCCCAGTCCAGGGCGTCGAAGTCGACGCTGCCGTCCTCGTTGACCAGGTCGGCGAAGTCGTCGAAGGCGGGCGCGGTGGCGTCGGCGTGCACGGCCTCCAGGCCGTCGAGCCAGATCCCGAGGACGTCCTGCGGGGAACCCCCGGTCAGCAGGGCCAGGTTGTCGCCCGCGGTGACGGTCCCCCCGGCCTCACCGGCCGGGTCGTCACCGGAGCCGGACACGGCGGCGTCCTCCGGGTCCTCCACGTCCACCAGCCCGGTGTCGACCGCGAGGCGCCACGCCTCGCTGGCGTAGGCGGCCCCGTCCTCGTCGTCGGCGAGCCCGAGGTGCGCGGCGGCGGCGGGCAGTTGGGCCTCGACGAGTTCGCCGCCGGCGCCGACCCGCGTATCGGGTCCCGCCCAGCGTGCGAGCCGGACGGCGCGGGCGAGCAGCGGAGCGGCCAGCGCGTCCCGCGCCAGTTCGGCTTCGGAGTGCAGCCGTACGGGCGGCAGGGAGGGGCGCTCTGCGGACATCAGGGGTCTCCTCGGGCGGTACGCGGGGTGGGTGCGAGCGGCCCGCCTCGACGGGAGGACCCGTCACTGCACCGAGTCGCGGGCGGACCGGCGTCCCAGCGTAGACGTATTTCGTCCCGTGCCGCCCGGTTCCGCCCGAGGACGGGGCCTCGTGGGGGCTCCGCGCTCCCCCTCCGTCCGCGGCTCCGAGGGCCGCCCCCGCGCCCCGGGGCGCGGCTCCGCCCCGCCCGCACGCCGTACACCGCCCGACGCGCACGCCGCGTCCGGCCCACGCGCACACCGTGCCCGGCCCGGACGCGGCCCCGTCCCGCCTGCCCGCCCGTCCGCCCGTCCTGCCCGCCCGCGCGGCCACCCGTCCGCTCAGCGGGCGAGTTCGGTGCGCCAGGCCGTGGTGTTCAACTCGTCCATCAGGCGCAGGTCGTGGCCTTCCAGCGGAAAGACCCGGGCGCCCGCGTCGGGGGCCGCGGCGATCTCCAGGGCGTCGCCCTCGATGAGGTCGCCGCCCTCCTTCGTGGAGACCCACGCCAGGACGGACTTGACGGTGCCGCCGGGCTTCAGCGTGATGTTCTTCGGCCCCGGGTCCGGGCCGAACATCGATCCGCCCGCGTTCACCGGGACCGGGATCCGTTCGCCGTCGTCGAGCGCGCGGACGGCCGGGTAGCCGCGGACGGGGTAGTCCTCGGTGCCGCAGTTGGTCAGGGTGAGCACGACGGCGCGGTGGAACATCGCCGTCTGCACCTCCCCCATCCCGACGCTCACCCCGGAGGCCGGGCAGTCCTCCGCCGGGGCGGTGATGCCCGGCGCGCCCTGCGGGGGCGCCTGGGCCGTGGGGGCGGCCGGTACGGGAGGCGGGGAGCCCGGCAGGGACTCCGCGTAGGGCGGGGCCGGCCGGCCGGTGGCGTACGCCCTGCTCGGCGTGGGATCGGGCTCCCCCTCCCCTGCCGGCACGAGGAAGCCCGCGCACCCCGTGAGTGCCAGCGCCCCGGCCGCGCCGAGAAGCGCCGCGACCGTGTTCCGTACTCGCATGCTCCGCACTCTCCCCCTGGCACGAATGGCACGAACCGCCCGCGAGGGGCCGCCGGGCCCCGCCGACCGCTCACCCGTTCGATCATGCCAGACCCGGCGGCACCGGCACCCGCGCCCGACTCTTCAGCTCTGCTTCACCTTCACACCCAGAAGATCTAAGTGGACCTGCACAGTCTGCTCGGCCGACACTGCGGACATGACGACGACACCGGCACGCCCCTCCGTCCCGCCCCGACCCGCGCGGCCGTCCGGGCCCTTCGGCCGCACCCTCTGCGCCATGGTCACCCCGTTCACCGCCGCCGGTGACCTGGATACGGAGGCGGCCGGGCGGCACGCCCGCGCACTGGTGGCGGGCGGCTGCGACGGGCTGGTGCTGAACGGCACCACAGGCGAGTCGCCGACCACCGACGACGCGGA